>JAJRRF010000137.1 GCA_024279735.1 Alphaproteobacteria bacterium | reverse complement strand
TTTGATCCAGAACAGTTGTTACAATGTCCATGAGTTCCTCCGTTTTGAAGGATTGATGTCGTTTACAACACCATCTTCCCACAAATTGAGGGCTCACTTATTTTTTTGTTGGGTGAAAACTGTCCGAACTATTGATAAAGAAGCCCTAAAACTCGCTTCAGCAACAACATAATTAGCATACATTTTCGCATACAAAATAGCATACATCACAGCACTCTATAATTTTTAATAATAATTAAAATCAATGCTTTAACGAACAATCCAAGATAATCCCTATTAAAAAACAGTCTTCTCCAGGGCACCATATTTTCCCCTCCAAATATACTGTTTAAAGACGTGGATGCCTTTCTTTGATGAAGAGCCATTTTTATATTCATTGACTGGACTCCCCATACCCCAACAAAAAAGCTCATCCCTTGTCAAAAGGAATGAGCCTGTCATGCTTGTTTAAAAAATTTAGATTTGCCTATTTCTGGAACAGGGCGGCCTCGCTCTCACCAGTCAGAGCCTTCTTCTCCCCGCCTACAAGTACGCGCATCAAGGAAGGCAGTTCATAGAGCAGGTATAGGAAAATAGTGATCATGATAATCGCCAGTATTGTTTTGGGCTTCATGAACAAGACAGAAGTCTTCACCATTTTGACACCGTCTGAATAGCCAAACAGGTTGAACAGACTGTTCAGGAGACCGGAGAACCCTATGCTATCCAAAAAATCAGAAATGACATTGCGCATAACCAGTGCTGTTTCCATAAGCTGCCTAAAAAAATCTTCCGCGCCCCAGGCCAATAAATAAAGTGTTATGATTGCCAAAAAATGGATCACCAACATTTTCATTGTCCTGGAAAGCCAACTGTGACGCAAGGGGTAAAGGATAAAGCTGAAAATAATATATAAAGGCACAAGAACAATCATAAAGAGCACGATATTTTCTGGCTTGCTTTCCATAATCAGGAAATTCAGGAACTGGCTTGCGCCAAGGAAAGACAATAGTCCCTGTATGCCATAGGCAATTTCTTCACTGACAAATGCAAAGGAGGGGGACATGTACCATATCCAGCTCCCCAGGATTAAGATAGCAAAACCGCGTGTCATCACAAAATGGAGAGACAACAAAAAACCAGTAAAAGCCCTATACACCATAATCACCCATTTCCCCCGCACTAAATTTTATTCTATTTTATTTTGGCGCAGACTTCAGAAAAAACACCATAATACCCACACTATACACACAGACAGACTTTTTCGTGACTTTTTTATCTTATCCCGCCAATTCTTTTGGCTATTGTTTCTTCAGGGCAACTTGAGATAAAGCAGGGTAAACCCCATAAAACCAGGAAAGTTTTCTATAATTTTCTCCCCTCAACAAGGTATCATCTGATAACATGCCAGCCCTTTCCCACATCACTTCCACCCTTATCGTGGCCTGCATGGCCTTGCAGACAGTTTCTGCAATGGCATATAGTGGGGTTCGCAACAAGTGCCCCAAAAACTGCTACCCAATGCTGATGTTACGTGTCCTGGATGGCGACAGTGTCCAGGGCTATATCCACACCAATGACAGGGAATCCGTTATCTACACTACTTTGAGGCTGGAAGGAATTGATACACCGGAAATCGGAAAGGCTCAATGCCTTGGCGAAAAAGTCAAGGGACTGGAAGCAAAGCTTTATCTCAAGCGTCTGCTTGACCCGCTGATCCGCAGAAGGACTGCAAATATTGCCTGTGCCTGTGACTATAGGGGCGGAAAATTTGCCAAGCGGCGTGTTGGTAGCCTTAAAATCAAGCGTAATGAAAGATGGCGTGATGTCAGCCAGTTCCTGACAAACAGGTGTCTTGCTGTTCCTTATGACAAGGGAACACGCCCAAACTGGTGTCGGTGTCTCAACAAGAAAGCCTGCCCATCCCAATTTTTCAAGAAAAGCTGCATCCAGAAATTTTTCCGCAGAAACAGATAAAACCTACTCGCTATAGCAACAAGACCTTAACCATAATCCCGGAAACCTGACCAAACTGAAGCCGTGTCAAGGCCAGATACTTTATGTTATGGTAGACTGCATATAGTTTTCCAAATATTTTTGGCCGGTGCCCAATCCTGATGCAACGAATTATCTCACGATCCATAATATATTGCCTTGTCCTGGCCACGGCCTTGTTACTTGTTTCCAGTCCTCTGTCTGTGGCAATCGGTGCTCCTTCTGAAAAAACCGACATTGCTGCCCAACAGGTTTCCGTCCTGGCAAAACCTCTTCTCCAGGCAAAACTTTATCTCAAACAAAATAAGATAAGGCAAGCGATTTCGGGCTATGCCGATATTGTCTTGCAAAAACGCACCTCTGTAGCGGATGCAAAAATACAGTTTGCGGCAGCAACAGCCCTTGCCAGTCTGCAACGCAAGAGATCACCCAACAAGATACAGAAACATACCCTGATGGTGACCTCCACCGCCTATTCTTCCCATGTCAACCAGACAGATGATACGCCCTGGATTGCAGCCTGGGGAGATCGCCTGAAGGATGGCATGAAGATTATTGCGGTTTCCCGGGATCTGCTAAAGATGGGACTCGGACGTGGCAGTATTGTCAGGGTTCATGGTATTCCCGGTAACTTTGTCGTCCTTGACAAAATGAACAGGCGATGGAGAAAACGGATTGACATCTATACTGGCGGCAACCTGAAGGCTGCAAGATGGTGGGGCACACAAACCCACCAAATCAGTTTCCTGACAGGACTGGACAGCCGCTCACGTCCAACAATTTCCAGAAAACATTATGACTCTCAGCTTTCCAAAAAATACCCCCTGTCCCCTTTGCAAAAGGCATTGTCCAAACTGAAGATAAGGTGTAACCGGCAACGCCCCAGTTGCAAGAAGTGGATTTTTCTGAAGCGCAAGAAAATCCTGGCAAAATATTCAGGGAAATGACCTGGGTTCTGACAGATTATGTGTGCCTGAATCAACACTTTCCTGATTTTTTTTATGAACATCAGGCATGACTCTGACAAAAAAGCTATGCAAACACAGCCAATTCTGGGCAAAATAAACTATAGAATATTCTTGTTTCGGAGTTTTATCACCATGTCCTATCCCCGTATTTTCCAGATCGTCCTGATTGCACTGTTTATGGGCAATTTACCACTGTCCAATACTCCCGTCCAGGCCTACCCAACCAAAGAACCTGTGATTGAGAAGTCTGGTTCCCGGTGTGTTTTCATCTCGACAGCCGGCGTTGATCATGGGGAAAAGGTCGCCCAAAAATATGCGGACGATCTCCTGAAAGCAGATATTGCGCAGTATAAAAAATCAAAAAAGATAAAATCTGTCAAAATTTCCAACCGTTTCCGTAAATGCAAATTTCATCTATGGTTTTTTGGCAATGAATATAACTGTACATCACGGGCTAAAATTTGTTGGTAAGCCAAATATACACAAGTATTTTGTGAGGCAGGATATTTTAATAAAGAGAATACACCCTGTTTTACTTTGATTTAATAATGTTGTAGTATATCTAAGTACGCCTTACTGTTTTTATTATACACATAGTTGTCTTGAAAATTGCTTTGGAGAAAATATTTTCCTCCTTAGTTTTCATCATGAAATTTAGAATATTTCTCTATCTTCGTTGATTTTCAATCAAATTCTGTTTAATAATAAAGATAAACGGTTATTGTTTTGGGGATTAAAAAATTACTTCAAGTGTCCCCGCACTCAATTAGTCTCACAGTTTTGAAGGTATCGCCCGATACTTGAAATTTGGATCAGGTGACCTTTAACCATTTGTTTTGTTAAATTATACCAGGTTATAATTATCATGATACGCCTAACAGTTTTCAGTATATTTGTCTTTTCTTGCCTACTGTTTTTTACAGCGGAAAATAGTCCAACACAGGATAATTTTGTATCCTTTGCTGATTTTCAGGGGCACGATGCCAAGGGCAAAACCTTTGAAAAACCTAAGACTAAAACCCATATTGATACTGCTGCTCTTAAGAAAACTTTTGATGTCATCAAGATCAGAGAATACCTGCGCGTCAAAAAAGATATTACGGTAGCATCCGTTATCGGTGTACCCCCTCAGCCAATAATTGCGCCTAAAAAGATTGAAAAACCGTCTTCCCCCAAAAAAGCTTTAACTGTAAGAAAAACCAAAAGCAAAAAATCTGTCCGTTACTCCATAGCATTGCCTGTTCGCAGACCAATGCGCACTGCAAACAAAACGCAGCATAGCAAAAACACTAAAAAGAAAGCCAGCCCTCCTTCCCTCATTTCTTCTTTCAAGGGGTTTTTACGCAGAACAACTTCCCTCGGGGCAAATACGGGAGATACCTCCTTTAAACGTCAGGGACACGCAGCCAAAGGTAAAAAAGTTCCACAAAAAACCCGCACCGCATCACGCAGGTTTAAAAATTCGGCCAAAAATATTGACCCCAGGCTGCTGACCGTCCTGATCAAGAGAGAGCTTCAACGCCTGGACTGTTACTCAGGTGTCATAAGTACCCAATGGGATCATAGGATACAGGCCAGCCTGGAAAGTGCCCAAGCTCCACTGGTTTTGGGCAAGCCATCCCTTAAAACGCTGACTTATCTGGAAAGAAAGTCAGTGCTTAACTGCTCGAAAACAAACAGCCGAATCGTAAAGAACAGGACAGACGCAAAGCGACCAAGAACAGTCGTTGCGCACAAACAACAAACATTTGCCCTTTTTTCTACAGGCACTGGCAGCAAGACTGTGACCCCAACCAAAACAGCTTATGGATTTATATTACGTGACAGGACAGGTAATATCATCTCCAGAAAGACAACAAAGCAAACAGCCAAACTGTCTGACAGTGCCAAACAAGACACAGCAACCAAAAAGGCCAACCAGGAATATGCCCTGGCAAGTGAAGGCAAGGATTATGACTATGCCGGAGAGCAGCAATATAACAGTATGCGTCCCCCTGCCTATACAGTCGGGATGAGGCCTGAGCCAAATGGTATGCAACCCCACCTCAAAAAGAAATCACAGCCAACACAAAACAGAACACGTCATAAGAAGAAAAATAATGACTGGAAAAAAAGCTTATTTTCCTTTGACTAAGGACACCCTCAATAATAAATTCTTAGGATAGCGCAGGAATTTTATTTGTCAGCCTGTGTCAAAAATGAGCGTATAGTAGGCTTATTACAAGCATTTTTGAAACGACACTGACGATCAAAAGGTCGGCTAAACGTAACGATTAATTTTGCGGGTGTCCTTAAGCTTGCTTACAAGTTGCCCCTGTATTTTTCTAAAATTATAAATAATATATTTTCCCAGATAGAATTAAATTATTTTTTCATCATATTATTTTAAAAAAATGGCTCATTTTATTTGGCTATTAACTCCAATCCCCCTAAAATATAGGATAACCATGTGATTCGTCTGTTTTTCCATGCGTCATAATTTTATAAATTTATGCCCAAGGAACAGCATCTTATCATGTTTCCACGACCAAGCTATATCATACTTATCCTATCCCTGCTTTTTGCAGTTATTGTCATCAAGATAACGGATCCAGCTCCAGTCAGGGCGTTGCGTCATGCAACTTTCAGCACATTTCAGTCTTTCATCCCCAGACAACCCGCAGATACCTCCCCTGTCCAGATCATTGATATCGACCAGGAATCCCTAGATAAAATAGGGTCATGGCCATGGCCGCGCACCCATCTAGCAAAACTGGTCAGGGAACTGCGCAAGAATAATGCAGCCGCCGTTGGTTTGCCCCTGATCCTGAAAAATTCAGATCCCCTGTCTCCTGACAATATAGCCAGACAACTGCCAGGACATGTCCAGGGCAGGCTGCAAAGACTTCTTGAAAACATACCCCAAAACGACCAGGTTCTGTCCCAAATTCTTAAAAAATCCCCTGTTATCATGGGCTTTACACCATTAGCCAGCACTGAAAATGGGCAAGCCCTGTCATCGCCCTACCCATTGCCCTCCAGACCAAATGCAGGCCTTAAAATATCATCCTTCCTGAGTGTCAGACAATCCCTTCCCCTGTTGACGACGCAGGCCAAGGGCATTGGCGGGCTTCCTGTCCTAGACGGTTTCGGCCAATCTATCCAAGAACTTCCAATGATATACCGCAACGGGCAGGAACTGTACCCCTCCTTCACAGCCGAAATGCTGCGCATTGCCCAAGGCGCAACCCAATATGGCATTTTGGCAAACAGCAACAATTCTGTTATCCAAGGACTAAAGATTGGCGATATAGACCTGCCACTTAACCCAAGTGGCAAACTCCTGTTTCATGCCAGAAAAACCGACAAAAGCCGCTACCTGCCCGCCTGGAAAATATTGCGTGACGGGGCTGATGCCAGTCAGGTAGAAGGCCGTTTGGTGATTATTGGTTCCACCATTCCCCAAATCATGCCTGCCTTCCCGACTGCGCTGGAAAACAACATTTCCCAGGCCGAACTGATTGCACAGTCCCTTGAACAAATTTTGCAAAAACGCTTTTTGCTACGTCCCACCTACAGCACCTATATAGAAACAGGCCTTTTCATCGTCGGCACCCTGTTTATCCTGTTTGGCCTGTTCTATCTCGGCAGCATGGTCACCGCCCTGTTGACCGGGCTTTTTATAGCCCTGTTCACGGCTCTGAGCCTTTACCTTTTCCAAAGCAGGGGACTGTTGACAGACCCTGTTTTTCCAGCACTGTCACTGGGGCTGGTCTATCTTGCGGGACGCTATTCCCATCTGATTCCCGCAGGACAGGCGCGCGATACCATACAAAATATTTTTGCAGGAAAACTGCCTGAAAAAACCATACAAAAGATGACCCAGACCAGTACCTCCCCCATCCTTGAGGGCAAGTTTGCAATCGTCCCGATGCTGACAATGCAGTTTTCAGGCCTGGAAGGTCTTGACCCAAAAAGCCATAGCCCTGAGACTCTTGCCCCCCTGGTCAGGGACATATATGCCAACAGCCGAGAAATTATTTATCAGGGCGGCGGACTGCTAGAGCATCAGGGCGGTGACCACCTGCGTGCAATATGGGAGCAGCCCTGCAAAGACCAGTATAATTTCAGGCCAGACGACCTTAAGGCGGTATGCAAGACAGCCCAGCTTATGTCACGTCGCCATAGCCAAGCCTTACTGGACTATCCGGCAGGTCGCCAAGTCAAAAATGCTCCTATACCGCGCTGCCATATCATCCTGTCCACAGGACTTAACTGGATTGGCGACTGTGCCCCAGATAACAATCACAATTACAGCCTGTTTGGGTCAGCTAACATGGAAATGAACCAGCTCAGCACCATTGCCTGCCATTATAATGCACGCATCCTCGCAACACAGGTTTACGCTGAAAAGGTAACAGACATTCCCTTCCTGCCTTTTCCTGTGCCTCAGCAAAGCTGCACTTCGCAGGAAGAATATATCTATATCATGCTTGACACCCAGGACGGACATAACGCCAAGACATTTAACATCTTGGAAAATTTACATTTTCGTCTCTTAGAATCTCTTAGGGAAGGTAACAGCGAGACCGTAAAAACCCTGATTGATCAGTGCCTGCCTTTGGCCGGAAAAGACCTTGCCCAGGCCTACACCCAGCTCAAGAGATATATCTAAAAGAACAGCCCTGCCTTAACAGTTTATAAAATAAAAAAAACGCCGCCCCTTCACAGGAGCGGCGTTTTTGACTGTCATAAACCCAAAGGTTGTAACTCCCCAGCTTGTTTTAGGTGTATTAACTAATTGATAAATAACGATAAAAATAAATCGTTATTTTTAAAACCACTAAAATATGATCATTTTTCCATTAAAAAACAGGATTTTTAGACTGTATTCCGCTTGAAACC
>JAJRRF010000136.1 GCA_024279735.1 Alphaproteobacteria bacterium | reverse complement strand
TATAAAACTGGCCTATGCCAAAACTGGCCTTGCCACTCTTGGAAACAAAGCTACAATCTATCGCGGCAACAAGCTCAAAATCCTTTTTCAGGATATTTTTGAGCAGCAGAATGTTGAGGGCTATAAAATCAAAGTCCTTTATTTTTTTGTTGGGTGAAAACTGTCCGAACTATTGACAAGAGGATACAGATATAACTTTGGCACAGATTACCGTGACCCTCTTACAGCAGAATTCCAACAGGAAATTGTTCAGTTATCCATGTATTTTTGGATGAATAACCATTGGACAATCCCGCAGCAGCTCAACAGCATTATTGCAAATACCCCCACCTTTCCAGGATGCCACAACATCACGACGGAAAGGGCAGCACAATTATTTTATGACAAGGACTTGCCGAACCTGACAATAGAAGAAGCCGCCTTTTTGATAAGCTCAAGCTTCTCCCACTCTAGCTTTACAATCTATAGAGCCAATAAGTTGCTCGCCGCCCTGAAACAAGAACGCCCCAAGCTTTACAGCTCAGTAACACTCTTGACGCAACCTCCCTTTAGTGCCGGAAAGGTCAAAGAAGTGAAAGCCATGTGTCAGTAGTCCAATAGTCCAGAGAATACCACCAGCTGCACATTGGAGAACCGGTACGCGTGCCTGTTCACCAGCACCACTCACCAGAAACAAAAAAAAGCCTGGGCAGGCATCCTGCCTACCCAGGCCTCAAGACGCTTAATAACGGGCTTTTGCGTAGATTGTGGCATATGCCATTGGAGCCATGTCGCTTGTGTCTATATAGCGGGACAGGCACCTGATGACACGGCGGCTCAACCTCAGACCAACGCGACCTCTGCGGCAGCGGTTTGCCCTGTTACAATAAGGCTTGCGAACACCGCTAATACGGTAGTTTGACGGAAGGTAACGGCAGGATGTCATGCCACTAATCTTGACAAAACAGATGGTATAACGGGAATAGCTGGCCTGGGCAGCACTGGTAAAACCGACAAAACCAAGCACAACAGACAAGACAGCCAAAAAACTTTTTAATCTCATGATACGCCTCACAATAAAATAAAAACAATACTGATAAACAAACAGAAACCACATATTTCATAATGTATTTAATCAGCACACAAGTATAAACATACACACACCCTTGAAATTTAGGATATGTATTACACCTATACTTGGAAGGCGCATTTGTTAAGTGATAAATCCATTTCAGAGATAAAGCTGGCAACAGTTCCCTTTATGCCACAGGATGCACGCCCCCAAGAAAACCAGGGCGGCGCGTCTCCAAACCCTCAAGCATCACTCAAACTCCATCTTCTGGTACATCCTGGCTATATTTTGGGCAGAGAGTTGCTGGAAGGTGTCCAGGCCAGAAAATTCCCCCATATCTATTTTGTAGGCATCGGTCATCGAGCCGCCGTCATCCAGCACCTTTTGGATCGAATGGCGCAGGTAGCGCAGATAGCCAGCGGTATATTTGCCAATCTCCTTCATGCCGGTGACAGGATGGCCGTGACCAGGAATGATATGCGCAGCGCCCAGGGATACCATTTTTTTCCAGATCTCCAACCAGCTTTTGACATTGGTATCCTTCATCACAGGCAACAGCCGCTCATGAAAGGCATAGTCCCCTGCTATCAGCAACTTGCGGCCAGGCATCCACAGAGCCACATCGTCACGCTCATGAGCTTCGCCAAAATAAATCAGCTCAATCTTCTCGCCGCCCATCACCAGCTCCAGCCTGTCAGAAAAGGTCTTGTCAGGCGCAACCAGGCGCGACTTATAGGCCTTGTCTCCAAGGATACGCCGCATCCGCGCCATCGACCTCTTGCCATAGACCCCAGCCATCTTTTTGGCGGTGCGCTGATGGGCAATAATCGGCACGCCCTGGTCTTTCCAGTAACTTGCGCCAAGGGCGGCATGACCCTGGGCATTTTCCAGCACCACATATTTGACAGGCTTGTCAGTCACCTTTTTAATCTCGTCATGAAAGGCCTGTGCCAGCAGATAATTACCGCCCGCATTAAATACCAAAACGCCGCCATCCGTGATGATAAAGGACAGGTTATTGTTATGGTAGACGTTATCGACAGTATAGGGTTGGGTTGCGCCAATGGCAGAATAAACCCTGTCCATCACCTTTTGCGGCTTGCGGTACAGAAAGCTGTCCTTGGCCAGGTCAGGGGCATCAACCGCCTGGCTGGCCTTAAGCCACTTGACCGCGCCGTCTGCGTAATTTTTGACATTGCTATAGCCCATTTTCATTAGGGTTTTTGCTGCCAGCGGCGACCGCTGGTTTGTGCCGCAATAGACAATGATTGGGGTATCCTTCTTCAGGGCCCATTCGCCAATGCGCAGTTCCAGCCAGCCGCGCGGTATCACCACATTTTTGCCAGAACGGATCGTGCCACCCATCACATGTATCTCACGGTTGGTGCGGACATCAACCAGCAAGGTGTCAGGGGATTTTTTGAGGATGGCTTTCAGTTGTGCCGTATTAATATTAGTGATTTCAGCCTTGGCCTGAGCCAGCAGCGCGTCGCCTGACACGGGGGGATTTTGCGCGTGGGCAGGAGACAACAGCCCCGCAACCAAGATAACCAAGATAACCAAGATAACCAAGCCTAACCGCAATAACTGTAACATCACTTTTCTTGCTCCTGTCTTTATGTTTAGATAAAAAGTAACCCAGATCAGTAAGCCTGTCACCTCCCAAGAAAAATTTCTGCCTTGCCTATCAGAGAAAGAACAGAAACCATTGAACGCATCCTGATAATTGGCACAAGCTGCTCCGGTAAATCTACCCTGGCCGCTGACATTGCCCGCAAAATGAAAAAACCCCATATTGAGATGGATGAGCTGTTCTGGTTACCATACTGGACAGAACGCCAGACTGATGACTTTCGCGCCCAGATGCAAAAGGCACTTGCTTCCCACAACGACTGCATACCTATCCCTTTAACTCAGGTTTAGTATGAAACATCCTGAAAGTAACGAAATTCGAAGGTATCATCCACCAATTGCCGCATTGATTTTGGTTTGTGGCTTATCATATTTTCGAGTACCCTGGCGACAATCCTTCC
>JAJRRF010000135.1 GCA_024279735.1 Alphaproteobacteria bacterium | reverse complement strand
TCCAGAACAGTTGTTACAATGTCCATGAGTTCCTCCGTTTTGAAGGATTGATGTCGTTTACAACACCATCTTCCCACAAATTGAGGGCTCACTTATTTTTTTGTTGGGTGAAAACTGTCCGAACTATTGTATTATAACGAAACCTGTTTATAAGTCTTCCTATTGGTTTTGCGTTCTTTTCCTTAATTTTTTCTATCCATTCATTTGGCAGTCTGAACGCTATGGCACACCCCACAAAAACACAAAATCCAGAACACACACGCCCTGAAAACAGCCCTGCCCTGTCCCGGCGTTTGCTCCTAAAAAAATATGCCCTTCTGGCAGCGGGGGGGACGGTTGCCCTTGGCGCAGCTTCCCTCAGCCCTGCCTTTGCCATCGCCCGTTACAAACGCCCTGCTGACCTGCCCAAAGCCAAGGGGCTGCGCTGCATCGTAGTGGGCGGCGGCTGGTCTGGCCTGACAATGGCCAAATATATCAAGGTACAGAACCCCTTGTTTGATGTGGTTCTGATAGAGCAAAATGCTGTATTCAACTCAACCATTTTTGCAAATCCTTGGCTGGTCAATGCCGTCACCACTGACTTTACTCGGTTCAGCTACAGTGATGCGGCCAAGAATAATGATTACATCTACATGCAGGCCACAGTAATTGATGTCAACAAATCCCGCCGCACCGTCTACACAGACAAGGGCACACTGAAATATGAATATCTGGTGGTTGCCCCAGGTATTGACTATGATTATGGACGGCTTGGCATTGCTGACAAGGGACAGAAATTTGCCCTTAAGCAAAACTTTCCCGCCGGCTACCAAAATGCCTCGGAACTGATCATGCTCAAAAACAAGATCCAGGATTTTGTTGGCGGTGATTTTGTCATTACAGTCCCAAAAGGCAATTACCGCTGCATGACTGGGCCTTATGAACGTGCCTGCCTGATAGCTAACTATTTCAAGAAGGAAAAGATTGAGGGGCGCGTTGTCCTGCTTGACCAAAATGAAAAGCCGCGCATTGTTGCAAAGCACTTTTTGTCAGCTTTCAGCACCCTGTATAAAGACCAGATCAGCTACCATCCCAATACTGAATTTTCTAATATTGATCCATTCAACAAGACCATAGACTGCAATCACGGCGCGTTCAACTTTGAGGATGCCTCAATTTATCCCCCCATCAGGGCAGCCAGGCTAGTTGAGAATATTGGACTGTCCAACAACAAGAATTCCCAAAAAGAGGCTGATATTGATCCGCTGAAATATAATGCCAAAAAACTGCAATATGTGTTTGTCACAGGGGATGCCCGCCCGCAGCCCTTCTCAAAATGCGCCTATACCGCCTATAGTGAAGCCAAATATGTCTCAAAAGTCATCAATGCCCATTTTTCTGACAAGACAATCCCTTGGGAAAGCCCCCAGACCATCAACTATAACATGATTTCCAGTAGCCCTGCCAGGGGCGTAAGGTACTCCACCCGCTACAGAACTAACGACCAGGGGCAAAAATGGGGTATTGAGGATACCACACTCTCTGGGAAATTGTCAGAAAAGGTCAGTGCCGAAAGACTGTCCTGGGGTAAACAGCTTTACAATGACATGATTGAAACCTAAAGTGAGTGAGGTTGTGTTTCTCGCCTCGCCTATTCATTCTACAGTACCAGGGTTTCGCATCAATGAACCGACGCACGTTTTTAACCAACAGCCTTGCCTTTTCTGCCCTTGGCCTGCTTTCCCCCCAAGGGGCAAGATCTGCTCCCCCTGCCCCCCCAAAACCGGCCTCCGCACCCAAACAGGCAGTCTTGCCACAGAAAATCACCATCCCAGATGTAAGGCCAGAGGTAAAGACAGCCTTTTACCTGTCTGAAGACAGTCCCCTAAAACTCTCTTCCTTGCCCATTGGCCAGCCTTTCCTGTTCTATTACCCTCTTGTCTGCACACCTGCCTTGCTGATAAATTTAGGAAAATTTGCACCGCCAATACAGTCTATCAGATACCGAACGGGACTGAATGAAGAAAGTGAGCATGATTGGCATGGCGGCGCAGGCCCAGAACATTCAATTGTTGCCTTCAGTGCGATTTGCCCCCATGACCTGACCTATACAACAAGGCAGCTCAGCCTGATGAGCTACCGCCACAAGAAATCAGGATATTATGCCCCGCAAGACAGGGTTATCACCTGCTGCTCCCATGGCTCAGCCTATGACGCTACAAAGGGCGGACAGGCCATTAAGGGGCCTGGCAAAAAGCCGCTGGGGTCTGTGCCGCTGCTCTATGACCAGGCATCAGACAGTCTTGCCCCAGCCCCATTGCAGGGCTATTCTGTCATCCCTGCATTCCTGAAGAAACACCGCAAGACCTTACGCCGTGATTTTGGCAAGACCTACAGATCCAAGGCAAAAGGCAAGATCATCCTGACCCCGCTAGATACATTTTCTGCCAAAACCGTAAAATGTTAACGTTGCCACTCGCCTTATTGAGGTCATGACAGGACTTTACAATTGGTAAAACAGTTGCGCTTTAGTGTCGACGGTTATTGGCTGCAACAGAAAATTGACATCCTGCTGCGAACACCTATATGTGGAACATGACAAAAATCAATTGTTTGATCCAGACTGGGGCGGATAACCTGTCCATTTGGCCATAATAATATGGAATCCAGGAGAATGAAGAGGTCATGAGCATCAAAACATTTCAGTTACCTGCCTTGGCACTGGCAACAGTTCTGTTCAGCATACCTGCCTCCACAGCATTCGCCCAATATCAGCAACGCCAAACCGCCCCAAATGATCCTGGCCTGGCTGCGCCCACCCCGCTGTCCCCAGAATCCAGTGCCCGTGCCAAACGCTTTTTGGCGGCGGTGCAGTCGATCCTGAAAGAGACATCAGAGCAACGTTCCAGTGCCTCCAAACTGCCAAGCGAAAAAGATTACCTGATTGTTGCCCCGCCCTGGACAGAAACCAAGGAAAGCCGGCAGGAAGCAATCAAGGAACTGCTCAATTCAGCCCTGGGCGTTGTCACAGACGCGCCTATTGTTGATATCCAGAAACGCATAGCAGGCCGCCGTGAGAGCATCAATACGCTGCAACACCAGATTGCTACCCTGGAAGAAAAGAAGCTGACAGCCCCCAAAGATGCCCTCTTGCCTGGCATCTGGACAGATACAGTTTCCTCTATTGACACCAATATTACCGAGCTGAAAGAGCGGATTGCCAATAACAAGGACGACATCAAGAAAGCCAAGACGGACATCCAGAAAAGTCTTGCCGATGCAGGCATCGCCATTCCGCCGTCCCAGGTCAATTTGATGCTGGACAGCGTTCTTGGCGGCGACCTGATCAAGATTGTGGCTGCCTTTGAGGCCGTCAAGGGAATTGACACCCACCTGGCCAGCCTGATGAAGAGCAACACCGCCAATATCAAGGTGCAGCGGCAATATTTTGCGATGCACGCCGCCCTGTTTGCCATGCTGGTCCATACCCAGGGGGCACTGATAGAAAAGATTGACCAGGTTTACCTGAAAAAGCTGGAGGGCATCCAAAAAGATATTCGCCAGACCCAGAAGGAGACCAAAAAACTGTTGCGCAAGCACTTGCGCGCAGACCAGAAGCGCACCCTGCGTTCCAACCTCAAGCAGCAGCAATTTGCCGAACGGGTCGCCAGCTATTACCGCAGTTATTTGATGACCCAGCGCAAGCACCTGGTTGATGCCCGCAACCGCACCAGGCGCGACCTGTCGATTGCTGACAACACCTACAAGACCGTTGAGGCCAGTTTCCAGTTGCGCGGCCTGATTGAGGATGCCAAGTCCAGCTTTGAGGCCATCAAACGCCTTGAGGTTCCCGGCTTCGATCTCCTGTTCCAGAACGATACCATGCGCAAAGAGTTTGAAAAACTGACCGACCAGCTTGCCCCTGGCAGCTGAGCTGACACGCCGGTTTCATTCCCCCACGCTTCACTACTCCCTATATCACCCTACAAACGCGATGAAGCGCGCCTGTACAAAAATTGGCAACACTTCCTCTCCCCAAAAAACTTTACTTTCATACGTAAATTCCCTTATTCTAATCTTGCAGGGCTGGATATTTCATCTGTCATTCATCTTTGTTGCGCTACCATAACATGAGGGCAAGATGAGGGAAAAAGGGGCATTTTGATAACAATATCACCATTGCCGCGTCCCATCATTTCGCTTACCATCAAGGAATATCACTGCACACACTCCAGAGGCGGAAACTGACATGCTGGCCAGACAAAAAATCCTGACACTCCTTTCCTTTCTGGTCATCTGGCCTGTCTTGGCAAGCCAGTCACTGGCCATCCAGAAACATGCCCTGCTGATTGGCATTAATGACTATCAGAATATCCCTTCCCTCAACAAGGCGGTGGGGGATGCGAAGGCCATGTCGGAAACCATGGAACGGCTGGGCTTTAAGGTCACGCTGGTTCTAAACCCAACGCGGCGGAAACTCAACCAGGCCATTACAAAATTCCGCTCTGCCATCCAGCCAGGCGATACTGCGCTGGTGCATTATTCAGGCCACGGCATTGAGATCAGCGGCAGAAACTTTTTGCTGCCTGCCGATATTCCAAAACCCAATTCAGGAGAGCAAGACCTGATTGAGAGCGAGGGACTGTCCCTCAACAAGATGATTGACCGTATTTCCAGTTCTGGCGCGGCTGTGCGCATCTTTGTGATTGATGCCTGTCGCGACAACCCGTTTGCCAAAGAAGGCACGCGCTCGCTTGGCGGAACGCGCGGCCTGGCAGAGGTCAAGACCACAGCTGGAACCTTTATCTTTTATTCAGCCGGGTTTGGACAGACCGCCCTGGACAGCCTTGGCCCTGATGACAAGGCAACCACCTCTGTCTATACCCGCACCCTGATAGAAACCATCCAAAAACCCTTCCCCCATATTGGCTCTGTCGCCCGCAAGGTAAGGCAAAAGGTGGAAATATTGGCCAACAGCATTGGCCATACCCAGTTCCCGGCCTATTATGATGAACTGAGCGGGGACTATTGCATTGGTTGCGGGACGGCCAGCGCGCAGGTGGCTGGCAACAGCAATAATCCCAATGCAGGTCATGGGGCTGGAAATGCGGCAAACAGCAATCTTTCGCCAGGGTCTTCCGCTGCCCAGCCAGCAAGACAGCCAGCAAGCAAACAATATCCTGACCTGATCATTGTCAGGGCTGACCTTCAGGCAACAGGCCAGTGCAAGTCTGGCCGTCCGGTCATGAACAGCACAATAGTTGTGCGCAATATTGGCAATGCTTCCGCAGGCAACGAGGCTGAACCCGTAATGGTCAACATCCAGAATACCCGCGATGCTATCAGGGGCTGGGGCAATGGTTCAAAACTGGGGGTGATCCCGCCAGGCGCAGAAAAAACTGCCCATTTTCCTTTGTTCTTTCCCAAACAAACCCCTGATGTCGTCAATGGCCTTCATGAGTTCAAGATCACCATCGACCCGAAAAACAAGATCCGGGAAACCAACAGCCAGAACAATGTCTCCTATAAAGAAATATCCTTTTCCTGCCCACAGCCAAAACAGCCCCAGGAAGAGTACCAAACTTCAGACAATGATAATCGCTATCAACCTGTTCCCATTGCACCCCAGACCATTGCGCCAGCAAGAAACCTGCCGCGCGGCGGTCCCAAGTCATTCTGGGATCATTCCGGCTCTCTGATGTTCCTGAAGGCTGATGGTAACAAACGGGCATTTTTCTACAAGAATCCCCGACGTATCCTGAAAGCCGCAGGCATTAGGGATGGGTCATTGCTGTTTCATGGCAAAATTGCCGGCGGCAACTATCTTGGCAAGATGCGTAAATTTTCCAGACGGTGCGGCACAATCGAATTTCCTGTGCGCGGCATCGTCAATAATAATAACGGCAATATCCGTGTCATATTCCGCAGCAATGTTCCGACCCGTAATATCAGAACCTGCCAGACCACTGGCTCCAAACGCAAGACTTTGGTTTTCAAGTTTCTCTATACCGCCAAGGATGCCAAGATCAAGCAACTCAACCCAAATATCAGGCCGCCGCGCCCCCTGCTCAACAGAAGCAATTTCAGGACAAACCGCAACAACAGGACTCGTCTCAACAACAGGCGGCCAATAAACAGGCCTGTCCGCAACAGGCAGCCACGTTACTAAAAAGGGCATGTTGCCTCAAAGGTCATTGGCTGGTCATCAAGCGGGTGGTGCAGTGTCAGGCTGTGGGCATGAAGCTGGAGTCTTGGGACAGCTTTCCAGGCTGCATCATGGGCATAGAACCTGTCCCCCACTATAGGATGCCCCAAAGACAGCATATGGACACGGAGCTGGTGCGACCGACCTGTCTCAGGCATAAGCCTGACACGGCTAATTGCTCTCCCGCCGCTTTCCTTTTCATGTTCCAACAGTGCCCACCTTGTCAACGAAGGCTTACCGCCTTCCTGGTCAACCTTTTGCAATGGGCGGTTTGGCCAGTCACATATAAGCGGCAGGTCAACCACGCCCTCTTGCTCTGCCACTGTGCCCCAGACACGGGCAATATAGGATTTTTTTGGCCTGCGCTTTTCAAAGCCGATACTCAAATAACGGTGCGCCTGCTTGCCCAGCCCCATCACCATCACCCCTGAAGTATCCATATCAAGGCGGTGGACGGTCAGGGCAGTGGGGAAACGGTGCTGTGCGCGGCTTTCCAGGCAATCCCTGTGTTCTTCAGCCTTGCCAGGCACAGACAGCAGGCCAGAGGGCTTGTCCAGCACCAAAATATCATCATCTTTATACAGGACGGCCAGGCCATTGTCAGCGGGTGGCTGATAGATAAATGGCCTGTCCAGATTAGTTTGCGTAGTCATTGCCAAGGCATACCAGGCCTTGGCTTTTCCTTCAACAGCCTTCAGTGTAACAGGAACTGACCTGCCACAAAACGGTAGCAGGACGGCGTAATCAACTTTTTATTGGCAACCCTGATCTCATGCAAGGCCCCATCAAGGTTACTGCTCCAAAAATCGAGGAATTTTTTCAGGTTTGGAAAGCGCGGAGCCTCGTCATAGTCTTGCCAGAGATAGGATTGCAGCAAGGCCGGATGGTCAGGCAAATGATAGATGATTTCAGCGGTGGTCAGGCTATAGCCTTGTAGCTGACAGGTAAAGTCACGGTCACTCATAGAGTTTCCCCCAAGTCTTGATATTGCGCCCCCTGTGGCCACCATTTTCCCTTATTTTGGTTGACCAGTCCCTTCAGTATAGTATAAAACGACCATCACTTCAATTAATTGATGAAAATCAATGTGTTAGCAGAACAACTGATTGCTGCTAAGGACACCCATGCGCACATTACTGCTTTACCGTCACGCCAAATCAAGCTGGGACGATTGGTCACTGGATGACTTTGACCGCCCCCTGAGCCAGCGCGGCCAGGAGGCTGCCCCGTTTATGGGAGACTATTTCAGGCAACAGCAGTTGCGTCCCGACCGTGTTCTGTGTTCCCCCTCGTTGCGTACCCGCCAGACACTTGACCTCACCGCCCCAGACTTTACCCCTGGTTTTGGCCTGGACTTTCCACGCCCGCTCTACCTTTCCAGTGACCTGACCCTTTTGCATCTGGTGCAACAGGTTTCTGACAGGCGGAACTGCTTGCTGGTGGTGGCGCATAACCCGGCTATCCACAGCCTGGCGGTTGACTTGGCCAGCAAGAGCGAACAGAATGAACACCGCCGCAGGCTTGAACGAAAATTTCCCACAGCAGGACTAGCCATTTTTGAGGTCACCCCCCCACTGGCGCGAAATTGCACCGTCCAATTGCTGGCTCAATGATTTCGTCACCCCGAAAATATTGAGAAAACGCAAGTTTGTCACACAAAAAGATAACGTGTCATAAACTTATTTTTACTACTGCCCTGCAAAATTTATGATAGATTCATAGCTGATCCCACTATAACCAGAGCAGGTTTTCATGACCCAGTCCCGACAAGGCGGTGCAGCCGCCATGAAAGAGAAGCCTACAGGGCAACCGCCCCCCTTCAGCGACCCTGACTTTACCTTAAAGGGCGACCCCCGCGCCATTGTGCCTTTCACTGCCATGAAAACATTCTGGGTCAATACCGGAACAGTCTGCAATATTGCCTGTAAGAATTGCTATATCGAATCCAGCCCAAAAAATGATAGCCTGGCCTATCTGACGGACACTGACCTTGTCCCTTTTTTGGAGGAACTCCTGGACATGGCGCAGGACAACACCCTTCCGCAGATTGGCTTTACTGGCGGTGAGCCCTTTATCAATCCGCACATGCCCAAAATGATGCAGGACTGTATGGAACGCGGTTTCCATATCCTTGTCCTCACCAATGCCATGCGCCCAATGCAGTTGCCCCGTGCCTCTAAGGCTTTGCTTGCCCTTCAGGAACGCTTTAACAGCCAGATGTCGTTCCGGGTCTCGCTTGACCATTACAGCAAACAGCTACATGAGGAAGAACGCGGCGAAAACAGCTGGGATGTTGCCCTGGAAGGCATTGACTGGCTGGCCGACAACGGGTTTCATGTCTCACTGGCAGGCCGCACCATCTTTCGCGAAGACCAGCAGGCTGCCCGAAACGGATATGCTGGTCTGGTCAAGACGCAGGGCTGGCCTATTGATGTGGATGACAATGCTGCCCTGATGCTGTTTCCGGAAATGAAAAGCAAGTCCGGCGTTCCTGAAATTTCAGTCAAGTGCTGGGGTCTGCTTGGTGTCCAGCCTGAAGACCAGATGTGTGCCACCAGCCGGATGCTGGTCAGGCGCAAGGGCGCAAAACAGGCAACCGTCTTGCCCTGTACCCTGATTACCCAGGACACAGCCTTTGATATGGGCAGCACCCTGAAACAGGCCATGTCACGCGATGACGGGATGTTTAAAAAAGGCGGCATCAAGCTGTGTCACCCGTTCTGCGCTGAATTTTGCGTTCTGGGCGGCGGCAGTTGCAGCGTATAATCCACTGCCTGCCTTTCGCTACCCCCTTTTCAACAATTGTGCCAGTTCCAGCATCCCCGCCTGTGCGCGTGACAAGTAATGGTTCATCACAAAGGAATGGTTGGGGAAAAAGCCAAATCCCCGTGCATTCCAGACCACAAAAGGCGCGCCCTGCTGTGTACCTTCCAAGGAATCAATAATCAGTTGCAGGCTGCGTTCCGCATTCTTGTCTTTCAGGACACTCTCAAAATCAACCTGGATTGCCTTTAAGAGTCCAAGCAATGCCCAGGCCTGTCCCCGCGCTTCATAAAAGACATCATCTGTCTTCCAGAAATTTGTCTTGACGTTGAGACGGCGGGAGGCTTTTGTCGACTGGACAGCATTTTTATCCCCTGCCAGGTCAGTATTGATCCTGAAGCGGCCACGGCTGGCATCCAGGCGTTGGCTCATTGATCCCATGAGCTGGGAATAGACCTCAAAAACACGGGCAAGATTGTCAGCCCTGGCATAGAACTGTCCACCCCCCTTATGTTTTTTTGTGAGCTTGCGGAGATATTTGTCCAGAGACCTCGCCCCCTTGGAATATTGGCTTTCAGGGCTTGGAAACAGCCAGCTGGTCGAGTCAATATGCCACCTGGTTGAGGCATCAACAATATTGACCTCTTCTACTGAAGAGGTGCGGGATCGGCTCAGGTCTTCGCGCAGGGACAGCACTGTCCGCCGTGCAATGGCCAGTACACCATATTCCCAGCCCGTAATATTATCAAGAAACACTGTCGGGGGCATCACATCATTGGAAATATAGCCTTGAGGCTTGTTGACAAGCCCCTTGTTGATAAGGTGGTTCAGGGTTGCTGCAAAGGTAAAGCCTGTGACTTCATCCTTCACCTTCAGCCTTTTTTTGGCATCACGAACCACAGTATTTATGTTGATTTGGGCAGGCTCAACACTGCACCACATGGCATAGACAAACATCAGGGCAAGTAGCAGGCCTGCCGCCATCACATATCGTTTCGCCTGGTCTGTCAGGGACTGGTATTTCTCCCGGGCCTTTTTGACATTAGCCAATTCCTTGAGCCTCTTGACCTGTGCCATCTTCCCTGCTTCCGTCATGCGTCCCCCTTCTTCTCATGCAACCATAGACTTTCATGATAAACCTATAGCATATCCATATCCTCCCTTCATAGCTATATGACTGTCTGCTGGCAAAACATAAAAAAGGCCTGGCAGATCTCTCTGACAGGCTCGGTTTTTAATGTGCGCCGCTACCACGGGGCAGGAACTTGGCAATCAGCTTGCCATAACCCTGTCCCTCCACCTCCTTGAGCGGGACAAAGAATTACGGTGACAGTTATGAATATTCATACAACATATCTATTGCATGAATATAATAAACAGATTTCCAGATGAAAATCTAGAATGCCGGTTAAAAAAACCTAAATAACCTCTCCCTTAGGCATAAATACAAGGGCAGCTGCCAACACCAGCCAGCCGAGAATGAACATTGTACCGCCGACAGGAACCAGGGAGACCATATATGCTGAACTGGAGACGGCCTTCAGGTACAGGTTGCCGCTGAACAGCAAGATACCTACCAGGAAAAGTGCGGCAGAAACATTAAGCAGCCTGGGGTAAAGCCCGCCTGCCCCAGCCTGCCGTACCAACATCCAGCCCACAAGGAGCAAGGCAACAAGGTGCAACATATGGTAATGCTGTGCCTTTGACAGGATTATCATCATGTCCGCGTCAGCCCCAACCACATGTTGCAGCACCGCGCCCAGGATTACAAACCCTGCACCCAGAAGTGCCCCGGCAATCATCCAGATTTTTCCCATCGTCATTCCTTCCTGAAAGACCCTATTTATTTAAATACACTGTGCAGCACCTTGTCGCCAACCTTAATGCCCAGTTTGTCGGCAATCCCCGCATTGATCTCAAGCACGGCCTTGGCTGGCCCATTAGAGGGAATAATGTCCAGTGCAAAAGGCTGGGCACTATAGGCAATATGGCTGATCCTGCCATCACTGGAAATGAACACCATATCCAGTGGCAATACGGTATTTTTCATCCACATGGTAATGTCCTGCACCACCTCATAGACAAACAGCATACCTTCATCCGCGCCCATAGCCTTGCGGTACATCAGACCCGTAATCTGGTCTTCCTTTTTGTCGGCAATCTCGGTCTGGATTGTAATGATTCCGCCCTGCGTCTCAATCAGGACAGGCTCAACCCGCAATTTCTTAACCTTGTGCCCAGCAGCCACCATTCCAGGCTCATTTAGACCCCTTTCAGGTGCGCGGGACGGAAACCCTACCATTTTTCTGGCATCCTCCACCCTGTCCATGACATGGCGTTTCCAGACCGGATTTTCGCCGATAAAAAATATATAAACCAAAAAGGCACTGATGACGAAAATCACCAGTGCCAGAACCTTTAAAATTTCTCTAAACATCGTTGCATACGCATCTTTTAGTTGATCGGGGGCAATTGCACGCCGCCGACTGGTTTCAGCTCAGCAGCCATCAACCCTTTTGCACCATTGCCATAACGGACATAAACCTGCTGTCCTGGGCGAAGTTCGGCAAAGCCGAAACGGCGCAAAGTTTCCATATGAACGAAAATGTCATGTGTACCGTCGCCGCGTGTCACAAAACCAAAACCGCGTGTCCTGTTAAACCACTTCACAACGGAAAGTTCCCAGTCACTTTCAGGGATAACCTGGACATGGGTGCGCTGTGGCAGCTGGGACGGGTGGATCGCTGTGCTTTCATCCATATCAAGAACGCGGAACGCCTGCAAGCCTTTTGGCCCGTTCAGCACTTCACACATAATTCTTGAACCTTCATAGGCAGTCTGGAAACCGCTGTTGCGAAGGACTGTTACGTGGATAAGAACGTCTGGCATACCATTGTCAGGAACGTAAAAACCGTAACCCTTGGAGGCATCAAACCATTTGATAGAACCAGGAACCTGCTGGACATCCATGCCCATGCGGCCTTCCTGGGCATTCAAAATATCTTCAGGCCGTGGTGGCTGGATACCGTATTGTTGGGCAGGCTCAGCCTGCATTTCAGGAGCAACGACTCCTGGTATCATAGAATTGATAGGTGTAAGCTTAATAGACATTACAAAATAACCCCGCAGTAAATGACGCATGTATTAAATTCAAAAACGAACAAAATCCAAAAGACTTCCTTATCTCTTCCTAAAGTTTGCCCTCTTTAAGAAATAGAAGCCTGCTGGATACTCGCTCAACTTGTAAGAGCATATAAAACAGTTAAGCAACCAAAAGAAAAGAGGTTTATGGCTCACCCTAATAATTTCTTAACAGCTAGGAAAAGCCCGAATCAGGGAAAACATCAGGGAAGCCTAATATATATCCAGGCTGACGAGCCATGCGGTAGGGATCAGGACTGTGACTCAAGAATCACACTCAAGGACATTAACATTCCCTTTTCCCAACATTATTTCACCACTTTATGCCGAGGCCAATCCGTAAACACCATAAAAACGATTCGTTTTCCTGTTTTATCGGGAATTGATGACAGATTTATTAACGATAATGACATTTTATATCGGTTTGGGGCAATTTGATAGCCTTTTGCAGGGACAATAAAAACCCTGATAGCAGACTCCCCCTTTATTTTGGCATATTTTAAACTAACTCTATAGGTAACGCCCCCATTTTACGCCGCCCCATATTTTTAAGGAGCACCACATGTTTTCCCGCCTCCGCGCTGCCCTCTCGCTTGTCCCCCTCCTTGCGCTGGTCATATCCATAACAATAGCCGCCCCCGCCCTGGCTCAAAAAAGACTGTTCAGCAATGACAGCCTGACCAATGAGGCCAAAAGACTGGTGCTTGACCTACAAAAGAAAGCCATTGGCAACCACCGCTCGGCATCAGCGATGGACTGGAAAGCCAGGCAAGCCCAAAAAACAAACCTTCGGGAAGCCCTGGCATATTTCAAGATTGCCGCAGGCAAGACTAATAACTCCCGCACCTGGATCAACCTGTCCCGCACCTGGCTCAACATAAAAACCCGAAAATACAGAGAGCGGGTAGACTTTCCGCAAAGGTCAGCAGCGGCTGCCTATCATGCCTTTGTCCATGCACAGAACAATAATGATGAAGCCGATGCCCTTCTTGCTTTGGCACAAGCCCTGGAAAAACGTTCGATGTGGCGCACTTCCATGGCAGCCTATAAGGCCAGCCTGATTCGCAAGCCCTCTGTTTCCGTGAGCGTACTCTACCGCGACCTTAAGAACCGCAGAGGATTCCGCATCCTTGACTATAATGTCGATTCAGATGCCCTGAGCCCGCGTGCCTGTATCCAGTTTTCAGAAACACTCGACAAGGATGAAAAGGAGTATGCCAAATATATCAGGATGGAACATACCCGGCCGGCCACTGTCACAACAGAAAATAGGCAGCTTTGCATAGACGGACTGGAACATGGCCAACGATACCGCATCAACGTCCGCGCAGGCATTCCCAATGAACTGGGAGAAAAGCTGGAAAAACCCTCCGACCTTTCCATTTATGTCAAGGACCGTACCCCTGCCCTGCGCTTCAATGGCAAGAATTATGTCTTGCCCCGCACAGGACAACAGGGCATTCCCCTGATCAGCGTCAACCTGGACAAGGCTGATATTGACCTGTACCGCGTTGGCAACCGCGCCCTGTCCCAAACCCTGGTCAAGCCAGAATATGAAAAGAAACTGTTTGGGAAACAGCTTAACGGGGAAGGTTTTGACAAGATCAGGGACAGCCTTGGCGAGCATATTTGGCACAAGTCACTCATTATACATATGGTGCTGAACAAGGACAGCCAGACCGCCATACCTGTCAGTGATGAATTCGCAGCCCTGAAACAGGCGCTTACGCCTGGTGTTTATGTCCTGCGTGCCTCTGTTCCTGGCAAGACATATGAGCATTGGGACAAGCTGGCGACACAGTGGTTTATCATTTCTGACCTTGGCCTGACAGCCTTTAGCGGCAATGACGGCATCCACACCTTTGTCCGCTCCATTGGCACAGCCCTGCCGCAAAAAGGGGTTAAGATCCGGCTGATGGCCAAGAACAATGAAATTCTTGGCACAGCCACCACAGACCAGAACGGCTATGCCCGCTTTCCTGCTGGACTGACACGCGGCGAAGGCGGACAGGGGCCTGGCCTGTTGACTGCGCGGCTGAACAGCCTTGACTATGCCTTTCTTGATATGTCCGCCGCAGCCTTTGACTTGTCAGACCGGGGCGTTTCAGGCCGTAAAGCTGCTGGGCCGATTGACAGCTACCTGTTTACAGAACGCGGGGTCTACCGCCCAGGCTCAACAGTCCATATTGTTGCCCTCGCCCGCGACCAGAAAACCCAGGCTCTGCAAAACATCCCCTTTACCCTGGTTATGGAACGCCCTGACGGGGTCGAATATAAACGCCAGCTGCTCAAGGATGGCGGACTAGGTGGCCACAGCCATGACCTTGACCTGCCGACATCTGTCCAAACGGGTGCCTGGCGGATCAGGCTGTATAGTAACGTCAAGGAAGACCCAGTTGCCGAAGCCAGCTTCCTGGTCGAAGATTTTGAGCCTGAAAAGCTAAAACTGTCCCTGAACCCCCAAAGCAAACTTGCCAGTACAGAACAAGGGATCAGGGTTGAGGTTGACGGTGCATATCTTTACGGCGCACCTGCCGGAAATATGGCACTTGAGGGCGAAATCATCATTTCAAAAAGCTCTGCCCCGCCAACCAGCTTTAAGGGCTACCATTTTGGGATAGCAAAACAGGACTTTTCCACGGTTCGTAAAACATTGGCTGACCTGCCACTGACAGACAAGGATGGCAAGGCGACCCTCAATATCAGTCTGCCAGACATTACCATGACAACCCGCCTGCTTGAAGCCAAGGTTGTTGTCCGACTGAGGGAAACCTCTGGCCGCACCATCGAACGTGCAGTAACCCTGCCAGTAAAGCCAAGGCAGACCGCTATTGGTATCAGGCCGCTATTTTCTGGGACATTGGGCGAAGGTGAAACCGCCAGCTTTCATATTGCAGCGATGGGCACAAACGGCAAGCGCACAGACTATCAGGGACTGCAATGGGAACTGTCCCATATTGAGCGCAGTTACCAGTGGTATTCACGCGGGGGCAGCTGGAACTATGAGCCTGTCTCCAAGACGCGGCGCATTGCCAATGGCACAATTGATGCCCTCAAAGGCAGCCCTGTCCTGCTCTCTTCCAGGGTTGCCTGGGGCAGCTACCGCCTGGATGTCTATGCCAAAGGCAAGGAAAACATTGCCGCCAGTTATAATTTTAGCGCAGGCTGGTACCAGAACAATAAGGACGGCGACACCCCTGACCTGCTGGAAATTGGGCTGGACAAAAAGGGCTATACTATTGGGGACACCCTGTCTGTCCGTATCAAGCCGCAGACCAGTGGCAAGGCCTTGGTAACAATCCTTAACGGCGGCCTGATTGACAAGAAACTGGTAGATATTCCTAAGGCTGGCGGCAGTGTCAGCTTCACAGTTACTGAAAAATGGGGCGCAGGTGCTTATGTCGCCGCCAGTTTCTACCGCCCGATAAATGCTTCAGCCAAACGTATGCCCAGCCGCTCTGTCGGTATTGAGTGGGTGACCATCGGCAAGAAGCAGCGCAGTCTTGACATATCGCTGGACACGGCCAAAATCTTGCCCTCCAACAGCAAGCTGTCTGTTCCTGTCAGGATCAAAAACCTTCAGCCAGGTGAAAAGGTCTATGTCGTTGCCTCAGCGGTAGATGTCGGCATCCTGAACCTAACCCGCTACAAGACCCCAGCACCGGAAGATTATTTTTATGCCAAACGCCAGCTTGGGGTCGAAATGCGCGACCTCTATGGCCGTTTGATTGACGGGATGCAGTCCGTCAAGGGCAAATTGCGATCTGGCGGCGATGGCGGCCCGGAAGCTGGCCTTGGCATTACCGGCAACCCTCCAGCGCAAAAACCCCTGGCTCGCTTTTCAGGCATCAGGCAGGTACGCGCTGACGGGACACTGAATATTGATTTTGATATTCCTGATTTTGCAGGCACACTGAAAGTCATGACTGTGGCCTGGAGCAAGACCCGCGTTGGCCACAGCCAGAATGAGGTCATTATCCGTGACAAGGTTGTCCTAACAGCCACCACGCCCAAATTTATGACCATTGGCGACAGCTCACGTATCCATATCGACATTCATAATATGGACGGCGCGGCAGGGGAATACCAACTCAGCCTTGTCAGCGGCGGCGCAGTGTTGTTTGGCGGCCAGAAAGTGTTTCGCCAAAAACTTGACCTGGCAGAAGGGGGACAGAACTCCTGGGACATTCCAGTCACTGCTGCCCTCAAGGGCACTGGCTTTATTGCTACTGAACTGTCAGGCCCAAATGACTTCCTGCTGAAACGCAGCTATCAATTTGCCGTCAACCCTGCCCACCCCGACATTACCACCCAAAGCATCCACAGCCTTGAGGCAGGCGGCAGCCTGAGCCTGAGCAAGGATCTTTTGGTCAACCTTGCGCCAGGAAGTGGTGACATTACAATTGCTGTCGCCCCCTCCTACCTACCTGATATTCCTGGGTTGCTGATGTCACTGGATCGCTACCCTTATGGCTGCTCTGAACAGCTCACCAGCCGCGCCCTGCCCTTGCTATACCTGTCTTCCGTTTCAGAGCAAATCGGCATGGTAAGCCACAAGAAAGAGGAAATCAGGGGACGTGTCCAAAAGGCGATAGACAAAATACTGACCCGCCAGGATTCAGAAGGCGCGTTTGGATTATGGTCACCGCGCAATGGCGGCCTGTGGCTGACATCCTATGTCACAGACTTCTTCACACGGGCACGGGAAAAGGGCTACACTGTTCCCGACCGCGCCTTTAACCTGGCACTGGACAAGCTGGCCAACACCATTTCCTACAGTTCCACTGTCAGAGATGGCGGCGAGAACCTGGCCTATGCCCTCTATGTGTTGGCACGTAACAAGCGCGCCCGCATTGGCGACCTGCACTATTACATAGACGACAAGCTGGCAAAATTCACCACCCCGCTGGCCTTGGGACAACTCGCTTCCGCAATGGCACTTTACGGCGACAACACACGGGCAAAAGCGGCCTATTATGTTGCCGCCGCCCTCATCAGGGAAAAAGCCCTCAATATTAAACGCCACAATAATTTTGGCTCTGACCTACGGGACAGCGCGGCCATGATTACCCTGATTTCCGAATCTGGGGTTGGCCAGGAATATATTAAGGACTTATCCGCAGTCATGGCGAAGGCTCAGGAAGCCAAAAGAACCACCACCACCCAGGAAAATAGCTGGTTGTTGTTGGCAGCCAACGCCCTGTTTGAAGAAAACAGCCAGATGCGCCTGAAAGTCAACAATCAGGAACATTTGGGATCACTGTTCAGGACAATATCGGCTCAACGTCTGTCTGAAGGGGACTACACCCTCCAAAATACAGGCACAGCAGGGGCAAGGGTCACCGTTACTGTAACAGGAACCCCCATCAGCGCAGAACCTGCCATCACCAAAGGGCTTGAGATCGAACGCACATTCTACACCCTGGAAGGCAAGCAGCGCGACCTGTCCTCTGTTTCGCCAAATGAGCGTATGGTTGTTGTCCTGAAAGTCCATGAGGCCAAGGGTCTACCGTCTGAACTGATGGTAGCAGACTATATTCCAGCTGGGTTTGAGATTGAGAACCCCCGCCTGGTCGGCTCTTCTGACACCGCCCAATTTTCCTGGCTGGAAAAATCAGATGTGCAGCCTGTCCACAGCGAATTCAGGAACAGCCGCTTTACCGCAGCCTTCACCCTGAAGACATCGCAAAAGGCACGCAGCCTGATACTGGCCTATATGGTGCGGGCAGTTGCGCCGGGACACTATAACCTGCCCCCTGCCATTGCTGAGGACATGTACCGCCCTGACCGCCTGGCCAGGACAGATGCAGGTGTGATGCAGGTGAAATGACTAAGGATGCCATTCCGCTTTTAGGCGGGATGGCAGGTGTATAAAAACAAATATAAAGTAACTCCCCAGCTTCTTTTTTCTTATTGTCAAAGTAGCATATTTCTGAATCAATGGTCGTATGGCTGATGATACCAAAATATTGCACCGGATTATTGCTGCCCAAAAGATTCTGATTGAAGATCAGGGCAAGCAACT
>JAJRRF010000134.1 GCA_024279735.1 Alphaproteobacteria bacterium | reverse complement strand
TGATAAATAACGATAAAAATAAATCGTTATTTTTAAAACCACTAAAATATGATCATTTTTCCATTAAAAAACAGGATTTTTAGACTGTATTCCGCTTGAAACCGCGTATTTACGTGAAAAAAGAAGCTGGGGAGTTACAAAGGAAGAAGGGTTTCTAATGGTAAAACAGCCAGGACCTATCCATGACAAATATTTTAGGCGGTTGATGGCAGACCCGCAAACTGCTGCCCTGTTTTTTCAGGAGCACTTGCCAGCAAAGTTATCTTCCCTGATGTCAGGGCAGACGACTGAACTGGTGAAGGAAAATTTTATTGATGAGCAGTTGTCGGAACACCAAAGTGACCTGTTGTATAGGGTGGGGCTGACAGGAGGTTGTACTGCCTTCGTCTATATCTTTGTAGACCATAAAAGTAATCCTGACTATAGGGTTACATTACAACTACAACGATATATGAACAGGATTTGGGACAGTTTGTCCGAGCAGAAAGATTGGAGGCCGCTTCCAGAAATTTGGCCTGTGGTGGTCTATCACGGCACAAAAAATTGGACAGTGCCAACTTGTTTTTCTTCCCTGTTTGCGACAAGGTCAGGACGTGAACCCCAAAACATACCAGATTTTGAATATCATCTGGTGGATTTAAGCAAGATTGAGGATAATGTCCTTTCCAAAAATCGCCGTTTGCGGGCTTTTTTGACAGTCCAGAAG
The DNA here is from genome assembly GCA_024279735.1 of Alphaproteobacteria bacterium. Classification (GTDB taxonomy): domain Bacteria; phylum Pseudomonadota; class Alphaproteobacteria; order Rhizobiales; family JAJRRF01; genus JAJRRF01. Next base: position 6,860 of record JAJRRF010000134.1, on the reverse strand, counting down.
CATATTTTGAGGGAAGATTTTGTTGAGGTTATTAATGACATCTTGGTTGAACTGAAATATCTCGAACCAATGGATATTATGGTTATCCTAAACTATGTTATAATGAAGCACCGACAAAAAATTGATAGAGCTACACTTGATGGTGTTCTGGTTGATATAGAGCCAGAAAGAAAGGATGAGATTATGGCTGGAGTTGTACATGACTGGATTGAGGAAGGGCTTGCGAAAGGTCTGAAACAGGGTCTTGAAAAAGGTCTGGAACAAGGTCTTGAAAAGGGTCTTGAGCAAGGTCTTGAGCAAGGTCTGGAAAGAGGGATCATGAAGGGGCTTCGGCTGGGAATTATTGAGGGGGAGGCCAAGCTTCTACTCAAATTACTGGAAAGGCGTTTCGGTGTTTTACCAGATACTGAAAAAGAAAAACTTGGTAAGGCCAGCTCTAAAGAAATTGAGCTTTGGGCTGACCGTATTCTTGAGGCTTCAAGCCTTGATGATGTTTTTAAGGTTTAGGGGCTGTCTGGACATTCGGTCAGACACCTGGATCAGTGAGCTTAGAAAGTTTTTGTAAGGATAGCAGTCTATGCAGCAAGGCAGTATCAAGCGTAAACGGGTGGCAATCCTTATTTCTGGGCGTGGCAGTAATATGGAAGTCTTGATAAAGGCCTGTGAACAAAAAGATTATCCTGCAAAAATTGTTCTGGTGATTTCCAACAGGCCTAATGCCGCAGGTCTGGATTTTGCCAGGTCTCATGATATTCCTGCTTTGACACTTGACCACAATGCTTATGGAAGCCGTCCTGAGTTTGAGGCTGAAATGAATAGGGCGTTGATCGAAGCCAGGACAGAATTGGTGTGTAATGCTGGATTTATGAGGTTACTCACAGAAGAATTTGTTGAATATTGGCGGGACAGGCAACTCAACATCCATCCCTCGCTGTTGCCATCCTTTAAAGGGCTGAATACCCATGAACGCGCCTTGCAAAGGGGGGTTAAGCTTACAGGATGTACCGTCCACTTTATCAGGGCGCAAATGGATACTGGCCCGATTATTGCCCAGTCAGCAGTCCCTGTCCTGCCAGGGGACAGCGTTGAAACCCTTGCTGCGCGTGTCCTGGAGGAAGAGCATAAACTCTATCCAGATGCCTTGAAGATGGTGGCAGCAGGTGGAATTAGTGTTGAGGGTAACATCGCCAAAATAGTATCCTGAAAATATTTTATGTGAAATTTCTTACGTGTGTGCGTAATTATTACTCTTATAGAGAGAATAAAACTTCTTATGATTTATTTTTTCGACTTACTGGCTTGAGCTGTACCTTGGTTACGTCTAGAACAGGGGTTCTGGGGCAGGGCTGAGGGCAAAACAGTTTAATACCTGCATTCTGGAAAAGGGGTTGTTTTCAAAAACTAAGAGATTTTGTGCATCCCTAAAATTGTCTGAATGATAAATTGATCTGGTTTGGCTGACTGGGTTTCAAGTTATTTGAGTCAAGGTGCGGGAAAAAAATATGGCAATCATTGGTATTGACCTGGGGACAACCAACTCCCTGGTATCTGTGTGGGCGCAACAAGGCAGCGAGCTGATTAAAAACCCTTTGGGAAAGGTTCTGACACCTTCGGTAGTCGGCCTGAATGATGACGGTACGGTTCTGGTTGGCCAGGCGGCAGCTGAACGACTTATTACCCATCCCCAGGAGACAGTCGGTGACTTTAAACGTCTGATGGGGACAGACAGCCCTGTGCGGTTGGGAAAACGGGATTTCCGTCCAGAGGAACTGTCTTCACTGGTTTTGCGCGCTCTGAAAGGGGATGCTGAAAATTATTTTGGTTTTTCAGTTGATGAGGCAATCATCTCTGTGCCAGCCTATTTTAATGATATCCAGCGCAAGGCAGTCATGGGTGCAGGAAAGCTTGCTGGGCTGAAGGTAGAACGGCTGGTCAATGAGCCGACCGCAGCTGCCCTGGCTTATGGCCTGAATGAGCTTGAGGAAGACCGCTTCCTTATCTTTGACCTGGGGGGCGGAACCTTTGATGTCTCTATCCTTGAAAAATATGAAAATATTATGGAAGTACGGGCATCTGCGGGTGACAACTATCTTGGCGGAAATGATTTCCGTGATGTTGTTGTCCAGATGATTGCCCAGAGACATGACATCATTTTGGCCGAGATTGCCCCAGAGGTTTATAATCGGCTATTGCGGTTGGGGGAGAGTGTCAAGGTTGCCCTGAGTTCTGCCCATGAGAGCAGTTATCATATCCTGGTTGGGGGAAAACTGTGTGAAGGCCGTATTACCAGGGAAGATTTTGAGCAGGCATCTGCTGGGCTGATACGTTCATTGCGGGCTCCATTGGAACGAGCCATTGCAGATTCCCTGATAGCCCCCGAAGAGATTGAGAATATTGTTCTGGTCGGGGGGGCGACACGGATGCCCCTGATACGCAGACTGGTCACAAGGCTGTTTGGCAAGCTACCTTTATGTCATCTGAACCCTGAAACGTTGGTTGGTCTTGGGACTGCTGTGCAGGTTGGACTGAAAAGCCGTGACCATATGCTGGAGGATGTGGTCATGACTGATGTCTGTCCCTATACACTTGGGACTGATGTGCTTGACCATATGTCTGCCAACGAGAATGATATGGTGATGTCTCCAATAATTGAGAGGAATGCTGTTGTGCCGATCAGCCGTTCGCGGATTTACACAACGTCCTATGACCGACAGGACAAGGTGCGTATCTCAATTTTCCAGGGTGAGAACCTGAGACCTGAGAATAATATCTTGTTGGGGGCACTTGACCTGGATGTGCCCAAAAACGGGGCAGGGGAAGAAGAGGTTGAAGTGCGGTTCACCTATGATGTCAATGGGGCTCTGGAGGTTGAGGCACAGTCCCTGTCACTCAAAAAGGTTGAGCGGAAGGTCTTGCGTAATGAAACCACGATTTCTGGCGAGGAACTGGACAGGCGGTTTGATGAATTGCAGTCCATCAAGCTGCATCCGCGTGAACGTGCAGAAAGTAAGGCGTTGTTGGCGCGCGGGGAGCGTATCTATGCAGAATCCCTGGGCAGTAAAAGGGAATATGTCCACGGCTTGCTCAGGCAGTTTGAGACCCAGATTTCGGATCAACGCAACAGGAATACCCTACAGGAACATGAGGCCTTCTCAGAGGTGCTTGACCTGATGGAACGTTCTGTTTTCGATCCTGAACAGTTTTAGTGCATAGTGCAAGCAAGTAGTTACACTTGCGGGTCTTCGATATGCGCCATTAAGAGGCTAGGGCATGGTCAACTGACCGAATTTGCTTGCAAGTTGCCCTAGTATTTCCTGTATGGGAGGAAGCAGACTATTATGCCTGAGAGATATCCCTGGAATATATTGGAACTGTCAGATGAATATGCTGATGAACGGGCTGTCAGGGCGGCCTATGCCCGTAAACTGAAGCAGTGCAGGCCAGATGAAGACCCTGAAGGTTTCCAGTTATTGTTGCAGGCGCGTAACCATGCCCTGTTGTGCCTGAGAAGTATGGACAGTGTTCATGATGATGCCTGTGTCTGGAAAGATGCGGGGGATGGACGGACGGAAAAATGCGGCAATAACAGTATTGGGCAGGATGGCAATTGTAATACTGCATTGCCAGATTTTGGGACAGAGCCTGACAATGGCCCAAATTTTGAGGTAAAGCCTGGCAATGGCCAGGAACGTTTTCCCCGCCGCTATTTTGAAGAAAAGCTGGAGGAAATGAGTAACCCTTTCCTGGATATATGGCAATTGTCCTATTGGCATGATTTTTTTGATGCGCTGAACAGTGCTGGCTACCATTGCCGCCAAGATATTGAGTGGCTGTTGATCCGCCAGGTTGGCAGCCGTTTGTTTGAAAGTTCGCCCCCGGCAGGGTGTCACACCAGTCCTGACGAGCCAGGCCAGGATACTGTCCAGAATGTATTGTCCCTATTGGATGATGAGTTTGGCTGGACTGAAAATGACCAGAAAATCTATCGGGTTTTGGGGCATGATGAAGCTGACCTGTTTCTCACCTTAATCCGTTCTGGTTCGTCACCAAAAGGCCAGAAAGGCAGGGAAGCCAAGGCTCATGTGGCAGTGATCCCTTATATTGCCATTACTGACCTGCGCGCCTTTACGGGGGACAGTGGGGAAGATATTGTCCAGTATTATATGGCAGCCTGCCAATCAGGACACTGGGGACAGGGGCTGGACTGGTCTGGATTTCTTTTTGGCTATATCTGGCATGTCTGGCACATATTATGGAAGGCAAGCCTGGCCATTATTCTTTTGCAGGTGCTTGTTATTGCCCTGATGGCTTCAGTCACCGAGTTCCAGCCTTTTCTATATGGCATGGTAGCTGGTCTTCTGTCAGTTCTACCCCTGCTGTACATTGCCCGTTACGGTAAATACCAAATTGTGCATTTTGCAATAGAGACGATAAAAAATGCTGAAGATATCCCGTTTAGGGGCAGTCTGGAGCGTTATCATTACCTGAAAAAACGGGGGCGTGCGAGTGCTTTTTTTACACTCTTGATGGTGTCAGCTCCCTTCATTATTGTTTATATCATCCATTTTTTGAAAATATAATACATTAAGACGTTGAATAACTTTAATATTTTATCTAAATATCTGTCTATGAAGTAATATGAAATTTATTACAGTAATATTTTAAATAGAATTCAATTAAATAAATGAACTTATCTCATCAATATACTTCTGAAGACATTTTATCAGGTAAGGGTGACTTTGTTGGTAGCAAGATTTTCTTCAAATTCTATGTCATTTTGTTGGTGCTGTTGACAACCAGCTCATTCTATAACCTGTTTTCTGACAATACCTTGGTGAAAGGTGGCCAAACTGCTGGGGCGGCGGGCAATAAGATCTATCTTTTGTTATGGATAGGGCTGTATGGCATGACGGGTCTGGTCTTTTTGATGACTGTTCTAAAGAAGGGGATTTCTAAAGGGTTTTTATGGGCATTGCCTGTGGTCTTATGGGTTATTCTATCTTTTTCCTGGTCTGTATCCAGCAACACAACCCTTTATTTTGGGGTGATGTTTATCATGCAGGTGGTGATGGCCTATGTGGTGGTTGAGAATGTTGCTCCTGAACGCTTTTTCAGGATTTTGATCGTGTTGATGAGTGTCCTGTTGGTGCTGTCACTGGTTGGCTTTATTGTTATGCCGGAAAAGACTTCAAGTCTGCGATATGGCGGCGGCTGGTTGGTCAATACTGAAATGAACGGGGTTTTCAGTCACAAGAGTGATGCGGGCTATTTCTTTGCCCTGCTGATTATTCTTGTGATTGGCGCAAGGGATATTGGTCTGCGCTGGCCATTTTTTGTTAGGTTTATGATTATAACCCTGGCTGTTATTGGCATTATTCTGGCCAACAGTGCGACTGCATTGGCCTCTGCTTTGCTGCTTTCAGCCCTTTATCTGGTCATGCCACTGCTGTCCCACAGCAAGACCCTGCTCTATTTCTTTGCCCTGTTCCTTTTGATGTTTGCCTTGCTTGTCCCCTATCTTGATATTGGGCAGTTTGCTGAAATGATAGGCCGTGACCGTGGCCTGACAGGGCGTGATGAGATTTGGGCGAACGGCGTTCACTTTATTGACCGGGAATTATTGCTGGGTTATGGCTATTATGGCTTTTTTGATACTGGTACATTTTCACCTGTCTGGCAGTTATGGGACAAGTTTGAAAATTTCCTGACCCCACATTTCCATAATTCAGGGATGGATATTACAATATCCCTGGGGATTATTGGTCTGGGACTGTATATAATGGTGTTGCTCAGGGGCTTTAAGCTGCTGAATAACGATACACTCAATGCACCAGTGCGCCTGATTTTTTTTCTGATACTGCTCCTGTTTGTGATGACATCTGCCTTTGACTTCACCCTGATGAAGCACAACCATTTTTCAACATTTTTTATGTTTTATATCTTCTTCCTGGCTCAGAAAACCAGTCACAGTCCTTCTCTTTGACACAGAATAAAGATTAACCCTCATTTCTTTAAATATTGCCTGATAGGCAACTGCGGATTACAGTTTTGTTATTTATAGACTGAGAGCTACATTTTTTGTGGTTTGGCATTATGGGAGGGCAGGGTGCAGTTATCCATTCAGGACATCCACTTCAGGTTTCCGGCCTGGACTGCCAGGTTTCTCAATAAAAAAGTGTTTTATGCCTCCTACCTGTTGCTGGTGATCATGCTGACGACCAGTGCATTCTATTATTATTTTTCCAAAAATATCGTTACAGCTGATGGTTTTAAGGGCAGTGCCACGGATAACAGGCTCTATTTGCTGTTATGGCTTGGGCTTTATGGCATTACTGGCCTGAGTTTCCTGTTTACGTTGGCAAAAAAGGGCATTTACAGCAGTTTTTTTCTGATGATTCCCTTCATCCTTTGGGTGTTGTTTTCGTTTTCATGGTCTGTTTCCAGTGACCGCACCCTGTATTTTGGTGTCATGTTGATTATGCAGGTTTTTGTGGCCTATGTTGTTGTTGAGAACATCCGCCCTGAGCATTTTGTAAAAATCCTGACCTATAGCTTTTCTGTGTTTCTGGTGCTTTCCATATTGGGGTTTATCATTATGCCAGAAAAGACTTCCTTGCCCCGTTACGGCGGTGGCTGGCTGGTGGACAGTGAAATGAACGGGGTGTTTAGCCACAAGAGTGATGCAGGCTATTTCTTCGCCCTGCTGATCGTCCTGCTTATCAGTGCAAAGGATTTCCTGATTACCACTTCCTTTCCGCTGTATAGCCACAAAAATATATTATTCTTTAAAAACAAGGAGATATAGATATGGCTCAAAATTCGGTTCAATTGCAAAAAGGGTTAAGCATCACTGCTTTTCT
>JAJRRF010000133.1 GCA_024279735.1 Alphaproteobacteria bacterium | reverse complement strand
GGTCTCAAATCATCGCATACATGGGAACTGGCGTAAAGGGTGCTACGCATCGCCTACGGCGACTTATGCCCTTGACCCCAGTCCCCATGCACGCTTGTAAAAACCAAATTCCATCCGTGAACAGATGTTGCGTTTCGGAATCGAAACGGCGAAATTATAAAAAATTAGTGCTGTCACTTGTTTCAAAAAAAAATTTAAAAAATATAAATACTTACAACCATCCATCACTGACTAAATACATATCTGCAACCGACAAAGATTAACAATGAATTCAGTATTTACGTACTTTGAAAAATATTTTATTGTTAAAATAAGGTTTATAATACATATCTAATCATATTAACATGCACTAATAGTTGAGTATAGTTAACGCATACAACTATAGGTCTATTAATTTTTGTTTTTACTTGTTAAAAAAATAAAATTATATATCACTGCCAAAATACAAAACTGCAAACCTTATAACGACCAAAAGATTCTTTGATGTTTCAAAAATTTGAAATAATGGACTGGGTTGCAACCCTACGCTCCCTGGCTGAGAAAAATCGGCATATGCTGATAACTTTTGTTGACCAGTTTATGGTAAGCGGTGCCAATTTTTTGATTGGCATTGTTGCCTTTCACCTTCTTGGCCTGGACGGGTTTGGTCAGTTCATATTGATCCTGATGTTGGTGACCCTGGCCTCTCCTTACCAGGAATCCCTGCTCTCCATTCCCATGATGACTGTGGTCGGAAAGGCCAACAGGCGCAGTGAAAACTATTATTCTGCCATTATTGCCTGGGGCATTATCCTGGCTGCCTTTTATGGCCTTGTCGTTGTCTCAACCCTGGCAGTTATCTTTATGCTGAGTGGTGATGTACTCTCGGGACATATTGCCCTGTCCTCTTTTCTGGCTGTTGTTGGAATGAACATCAACCAAACCATGCGCAAAGTATTTTTTGCCAGACATCAGGCCAACCTCGCCTTGCTGATAGATAGCCTGCGTTTTGGCTCTTACTTTATCGGACTGCTTGGGCTCTACCTTTTTGTGGGTAAGCCGCAATCCTCAGATGTCCTTTACATGATTGCGCTTTCTGCCTTTATCTCCATCCTGCCCTTTATCAAGAAAATGATGCAGGCAAGGCGCACCAAGAAACTAATGCTACAGGTCATCAGGCGGCACTGGCCAATTGGCAGCTGGTATATCTTGATGACCATCGTTTCCATGGGGCAGGATACCTTTATCTGGATCATCATGAAGATCATGATTGGCGACCAGGCGGTAGGCGGTTTGCGGTTTGGCCAAATTCTGCTTGGTGTGACCCACTTTATCATGATGGCGATGGAGAATTTTGTCCCCAAATTTGCTGCTGTCAAATATAAGGAAGGTGGCATCAGAGCCCTAAAACACTATCTTGTCCAGCAGTTCTGGCTGTTTGGGTTTGTAACAGGCAGCCTGATCTTGCTGATTGCCATTCCTGCCGAATTCTGGCTCCATTATATTTTTAGTCCAGAGACTGTACAATATTCCGGAGTCCTGCGACTATATGCCCTGTCCTATGCCTTCGTTTTTACAAGGGAACTCTGGAATGTCTATCTTCGGACGATTGAGAAGACCCGTTACAGCTTTAATGCCTATGTTCTGAGTACCATCGTGTCCCTGATCATTGTCTATCCTGCCATTAAATATTTTGGTATTCAGGGGGGCGCAGCAGTTTTCACAATAGCGAGCCTGATTTCCATGGTCTATACCCTCTACAAAGTTTTCCATTTTTATGACCTCGAAACGACCAAGTTGCCCCTTAGGACACCTTCCAAGTCTTTGGGGTTATAGCCAGCTACATGGTACAAATCCCTGAACCACAGTCTGCCAAACCTATCTTTAAAGAAAATAGGGGTACAACCTGGCTGACTAATTTACAAATTGCCCGATAACAGCCATATTGGCACGAAATAGTCAGAGGGGCAGAACCAAAAAGCCTAATTTATCCAGTGGAGTATATATCGTGCATTTCATTAAAGAGGGTCTGTTGTCCATCGGACTTGTTATATTGTCCAGTTCCTGTGCTTTGGCACTCCAGGACAAGGTTATCGCAAAAATTGATGGGACAGAAATCTGGGAATCAGAACTGGCCTTTGCTGAATCAGAACTTGGCTCTGAGCTGGCACGGGTTCCTGTCATTGAAAGACGCGCTGTCCTGTTGCGTTATATCCTTGATACCCAACTCATGGCCAATGCGGCAAAAAAGGGCAGTCTGGACAAAACAGAAAACTTTAAAAAAAGACAGGCCTATTACCAGCGGCGCGCTTTGCGGGATGCCTATTTTGAAAAGTCTGTCCGTGACGGTGTGACGGATGCCCAGGCTAGAAAAATTTATGACCAGGTGATTGGCGGCAAGAAGGCAAAGATTGAGGTGCGTGCCTCCCATATCCTTGTCAAGACTCTGGACGAGGCCAAAAGCATTAAAAAGAGCCTGGCTGGCGGGGCTGATTTTGCCAAACTGGCAGCCGAAAAATCAACAGGCCCCAGCAAGACCCAAGGCGGTGATCTCGGATACTTTACCAAGGGCCGTATGGTCAAGGCATTTGAGACTGCCGCATTTGGCTTGCAAAAAAATGGCATTTCAGACCCCATCAAGACAAAATTTGGCTGGCATGTTATCAAGGTTACAGACAAGCGGACCAAGCCCAATCCCCCATTTGAGGTTCTCAAGTCCAGAATTATGGCACCGCTTGTCCAGGAAAAATCAAGGTCTGTGATTGGGGCTCTGCGCAAGGCCTCGAAAACACACATCATGGATAAAAACATTAAAAAACATATGCAGGATGTAGAATGAACCAAACCCAGACCCAAATCCCAGTCCTAGACTCTGTTGAGGATCTTTCGCATAACTACAAAGCCTGGCTGGTGGATATATGGGGCGTTGTCCATAACGGGGAAAGTGCTACCCAGACAGCCTGCGAAGCCCTTTTGCGTTACCGGGAAAATGGCGGCATTGTCATGCTGATCTCAAATGCCCCAAGGCCTTCTGCTCCTGTGCGCCAACAAATGATGGATCTGGGTGTGCCGGAAGGCGTTTTTGACGACAGCATTACCTCAGGAGATGTGACCCGCCTGTTGCTGAATGCCAATGTTGAAAAACCTGTTTTCCATCTTGGGCCTGAACGGGATCATTCTATATTTGATGGCCTTGAGACCAACCTTGTTGACCCTGAAGAGGCTGAGCTGGTTCTGTTGTCCGGTCTCTATGATGATGACGTTGAAACACCCAAAGACTATAAGGATCTGCTGGAACGGCTTAAGGGACTTGACCTGCCAATGATTTGTGCCAACCCTGACCTTAAAGTGGAAAAGGGCAACAAGGTTATTTATTGTGCCGGCGCAATTGCCCAGGCCTATGAAGCTATTGGCGGTGTGGTGCAATATGCAGGCAAGCCCTACCCCCCAATTTATGAACTGGCATTGTTGCAGATCGGAAAATTTACTGGGTCAAAAGTAGAACGGTCTGAAGTGCTGGCAATTGGGGATAGCCTCATGACGGACATTGCGGGAGCTGCTGGATACGGTCTTGACTCCCTGTTTGTTGCCAGCGGCATCCACATTGACAAGGGGCATGATGCCAAGGACTTTTCCCAGGTGGTCAATAGCCTGTTTGACGGCCTTGAGTCCAAACCTGTTGCCGCGCAAATGACCTTAACCTGGTAAGGCTACACACAGAAAAGTATTGCACCTTCACTACAATCATATAGTTTACAGTTTCTAGTGTGACTCCTTAATAGTGCGACTCCCAGTATTCAGTAAAAAGTGTAGCTATGGCCTCTTCTCCAAAAAATACGTCTCCTTCCATTGCCAGTGTGCAAAAAAAGACGGGGGAAGCTGCCCTCACGACAGAAGGTGCGGCCAAGCCTGAACGGATTGCCAAGGTCATTGCCCGCGCTGGCGTGGCCTCCAGGCGTGAGGCCGAACGGATGATCTCTGAAGGCAGGGTTTCACTCAATGGCAAAAAGCTGGACAGTCCTGCTATCAATGTCACGCTTCAGGACAGAATTCTTGTCAATGGCCGCCCCCTGCCAGATCGTGAAACCACACAGATCTGGCGTTTTCACAAGCCAAGGGGCTGCGTCACCACCCATAAGGATCCGGAAGGAAGGGAAACTGCCTTTGACCATTTGCCCGATGACTTGGGACGCGTCATTTCCATTGGCAGGCTGGACTATAATACAGAAGGCCTGTTGCTACTGACCAATGACGGTGGGTTGGCACGCTATCTGGAATTGCCTGCAACAGGGTGGCTGCGCCGCTACAGGGTTCGCGCGCGCGGCAGCATTAGCCAGCACAAGCTGGATGAACTGAAGGATGGGATAACCGTTGACGGTGTGCGCTATGGCCGTATTGAGGCCCAGCTTAACAGGCAAGACAAGGCCAATATCTGGATTACAGTCTCGATCCGTGAAGGCAAGAACAGGGAAATCCGCCGCATTTTTGAATCTCTGGGGCTAAGTGTCAACAGGCTGATCCGCATTTCCTATGGCCCCTTTATGCTGGGTGACCTGTCATCAGGCAAGATTGAGGTGATCAAGCCAAAGATTTTGATTGAGCAACTTGGCAGCGATGTCGCCCTAAAACTTGGTATTTCAGTTGACTCTGTCCAAGATAGCAGACCCAAAAGAAAGCAGCGTAAGGACAGCGTTGATGATGCGGTAAAAAGCAAAAAGCCGGGCAGTCCCAAAGGCGGAAAATCCCTTAATTTTGGCGGTAAAAAGAAGGCTTCGGGTCGCCGCGATCAACGGGAACAGGATTTTGAGGAAGGCAAGAGACAGAGAACCTCGCGCCGCTCCCGAAATGCCGACAAGTCCCTGGCCAGAAGAAAACAGGATGTTGACAGCAGCGAAAGTTCTTCCCGAAGACCTAAAAGGGGTGACTCCAGGCAGGATGAACGCGGAAATAACAGAAGCCAGCGAGGCAAGCCAACTACTGGCAAAGAAAATAACAGGAGTGGTTCTGGCCGCAGACAACAAAATGACAGAAAAGCCAGGCCAGGAAGACCTGGCCGGCCGGGGAATAAATGAGAATTGTTGGTGGTACATATCGGGGAAACCCCCTGTCCTCCCCAAAGGGAAACCTGACCCGTCCGACCTCAGACCGGGTGCGCGAATCCCTTTTCAATATCCTGTCCCATAATTTTGGGGATTTGGACTGGGGAAATACCCGTGTGCTGGATCTGTTTGCCGGAACAGGTGCGTTGGGGCTTGAGGCAATGTCACGGGGAGCACGCCATTGCCTTCTTGTAGAACAGGATGCAGAAGCACGGGGCATCATCCGTGAAAATATAGAACAGCTAAACCTGACAGGACAGTGCCGTATCTTCCGGCGGGATGCAACAAAACTCGGGGAAAGCGGCACTTCCGGAGCGTTCAGCCTTGTTTTTGCCGATCCACCCTATGGCAAGGGACTGGGTGAAAAGGCTATGGCCGAAACCCTGAAGGGGGGATGGCTTGCCCCCAAGGCTCTCTTTGTCCTGGAAGAAAGCAAGCGTTCTGAACTCGAAACAGTTGACGGGTTTGTCCCCTGTGACTGGCGGGAATACGGCGATACGGTCATCCATTTCTTTGAATACCGCCCCGTTCCATCAAGCTAGGGCAATTGCAAGCAATTGCAGTCGGGAGACCTTGCCCTAGCCCTTATATGGCGCATATCGCAGGCTCACAAATTGTAATGATTTGCTCGCACTATGCACTAGAGCAAAATGCATTTAATCTCGATCATTTTTTGCACCAGAGTCCTTATTGGTCGCATACTTTAACCAGACAAGCCGCAAAAGGCTTGTCTTCATTATGCTCAAGCAAAAAGACCCTGCCACATAAAATGGCAAGGTCTTTTTTATATCACTTTTTTAGCCTGGTATTTAGGCCCCCTCAGAAACAAGTGCTTAGGATAGCGTAGAAATTTTTCTTGTCAGTTAGGTCGAAAATGTGCGTATAGCAGGCTATACAAGCATTTTTGAAACGACGCTGACGGGTAAAAGATCAAGCTAAACGATTCGATTGTTTTTG
>JAJRRF010000001.1 GCA_024279735.1 Alphaproteobacteria bacterium | reverse complement strand
TTAAATTGTTATGAAAACACTGATTGTTAGAATGTTGTGCCGATCACTGTAGTGACCAACGCTTCAGTGCGATGAAGGTTCTTTTATAGCCAATATCCAACCCCGTCAACAGCTAATTTCAATATTTAACAAAGTTTTTTGGCAGCCCTGTTTATAACCAAATCATAACGTCTACAATACTGTACAAGCACTGGCCTCACACCACACAAACCTAATTGAAATCGGGACTTAGCACCAAAATGCCATTAATATACCCCATTTTTCACTCTATATAAGTAAGGGTCTGAACGTATAAGACTGGAAGGCTTCCGCAATATAACCTGTATCCATCAGGATTGTGGCTATGCTATACCTGGCTAGCACCCTAAATTATGATATGTCCCAGAACTCAGGAATGACTTGTGTCGCATAAATATACTAAATCAGGCAGTCATTCCAAACCTGCCCCCACCTCTTTCCATCACCAGAACCGCAAGGCCAAGATTACCCTTGAAGGTCACAAACAGGTTATCCATGATGAATTTATGAACAGGGGCGGGCTCAGCAAAGCTGGCTTCCAGCTTAAATGGCTGGCCAGCACAACGATTACAGGAATCCTGGGCATTCTGGGAATACTCGTTGCTGTCTATACCTCTATTGATCCTGACAAGAATACAAGTATCATGGCAACCCTACAAAGCCAGGGGCAAAAATCTTTTGAAATTTTCAGGCCGACTGTGCTGTCTGAACTGACAAGCAGCAACAAAGGCGACCGAGAAATTTCCAAGGGCGAATCGATCGCCTATACCATCCATGATACAGAAATACAGGAACGTAATGGCCGTGAATTCATTGCCACAAAACCCTATATCAGGGTTGTCGGCAAACTGGCCACCTATAGTAACAACCCCAAAATACAGATTCCGAAGTTTGACCCCTATAAACTTTATACCAACCTGAAACCGCTCAACGCCAATAGTGACAAGAATATCAAGAACAGTGCCATCACAGCCAATATTACAGGGTTTACCCCTGCCTTGTACCGTAGTGCCTTCAGGAACAGCCCTCTGGGTGTACAGGATGCTGAGCGGCTCACCGCACTGGCCGGCAACAGCCTTATCCAGCGCGTTGCCTTTCGCCCTGCCCTGGCAGAGCAGAATGTTGGTGAATCCGAGCCTTTTGATATCCCCAATGAAAACAGTGACAGCCTGGACGATGCCCCTCTCACCAACTCTACAACGATCGCAAAGAACAGCCCCGCCAAGAATGTTATGGAAAAGGCTGAGGAACGCGTTGTACAGGTCAAGAGCGGGGAAACCTTTACTGGCATTCTTACCAGGCTTGGGATTATAAGAAAACAACGCATAGAAATTATCAGGACAATGACAACAGTCTATCCAGCCCACAAGATCAAGGCAGGACAAAAACTTCACTTTACCCTGCTACCTTCCGGAGAACAGGATGACCACCCCAAACCTGTCAAGATCAGCCTGCATAACAGATCCAATACCAGACACCTTGTCACTGTCGCCCTGAATGACAAGGGGAAATTTATCGCGAGCAAGAAGAAGATAGCAACGCTTTATCTTGGCGGTCAAAGGATTGTCCGAAGCCGTCATGCCACCCTGTATAAGTCTATTTATGAATCAGGACTGGTTCTGAAACTGCCCCCAAAAGATATTATGCACCTGTTGCGTATCCATGCCTTTGCAACAGACTATAAGAAACCGGCAAGACCTGGGGACAGTTTTCAGGCCTTCTATGCTGCCACCGGGGATAAAAGCCTTGGCCAGAACCACATAACGGATCTGCTTTATACCGCCATCTCATCTGGCAATGAAATGCGTGCCTATTACCGTTTCCGGCTTCCAGACGGCACAATTGACTATTATGACAAGGAAGGCAAAAGTGCCAAAAAATTTCTTCTGCTCAAGCCTGTCCGCACAGCCCGCCTGACATCAGGTTTTGGTTACCGTTACCACCCGATTCTCAAAAGGAAAAAGCTGCACCAGGGCATTGACTGGGCTGGCGTACCTGTCGGGACTCCCATCCTGGCAGCTGGCAACGGCACTGTCGAGGTCGCCCGTCCTGCTGGAGGCTATGGCAACTATGTCCGCATCCGCCACGCCAATGGTTACAAGACGGCCTACGCCCATATGGTGCGTTTTGCCAAGGACATGAAAAAAGGAATAAAGGTCAGGCAAGGCCAGGTTATTGGCTATCTTGGCAATACAGGACGCTCAACTGGCCCGCATCTACATTATGAGATATTGGTCAACAACAAACGGGTCAACCCAATGAAGATCCACGTTCCCAGCGGGCGGAATCTTTCAGGAAAGCTGGCTCTGGCCTTTCAGACAGAACGGCGGCGCATAGATGCCCTAATACGAAAATCCCCTGTCAAGACCAGGATTGCCTCAGCAGAGTAGCGACAGCAAGTTTCGCTCATCCAGCCTTGGCCAGCCCCTATTAGCATCGCCGCACACAAAACGTAACGGTTTTCTTACACCATGCACTGTCCAAGACACAAATATAGGGGAAAACCTCATGGCTTCCCCCTTAACCTTTACAGGCATCCCGCCCAAACAAAAAAAATTGGGCGGGTGTCCCCAGAGCATAATGCATAATGAAGACAAGCAGATTCGGCTTGCTTGCACTATGTACTAGCGCGGCACCAAAATCATGATCATCTGCCGACCCTCAAGTTTTGGCTCAAGCTCAACCTTGGTGATTTCCTCAAGCTGGTCCTTGACCCTTACAAGAAGCTCACGCCCCAGTTCCTTATGCGCCATCTCACGACCCTTAAAGCGGATCGTCACCTTAACCTTGTTGCCCTGCTTGAAAAACCGCAGCATATTACGCACCTTGGTATCATAGTCATGGACATCAATGCTGGGACGCATCTTGATTTCCTTGACCTCGACCACTTTGGTCTTTTTCTTGTTGGCATTCTGCCGCTTGCGGGCATCATACTTATATTTACCAAAATCCAACACCTTACAAACTGGAGGATTCATGTTTGGAGAGATCTCAACCAGATCAAGTCCCGCAGTTTTTGCCTGTGCCAGGGCAACTTCCAAAGCAACAGTACCCAGATTTTCCCCAGTTTCAGTAATAAGCTGGACTTCACTGGCTTCAATCTTACCGTTTGCCTTTGGTCCAGTATCACGTACCGGTCCTTTTTTTTGCGGTCGACGTCCGATTTTAAATCTCCTTATGTTACATCTTTATGTATAGGCCTCTATGGCTTCTATACGCTCATAAAACTAAAAAAATATTAAGCAAGGGCTTTCTAAACAGCCTTGAAAAAATATGATATTTTTTACCACTATATATTAGGACATTTCGCAGCTCTCTACAACAACAAGTTTATATCTTTATGCTCATTGGGGTATAAGCCCCTAGTTTATATGGTTTTCCATAGTACACGACTAATTTGCATAAGACATTGAAAAAGCGTTAAGATTTTCTGATTTGTTTCACGACATAATGAGGAAACCTTATGAAACACTTGATCAATGCCCTGCAAGGAAGCCTAAAAGAATATATTCCACTTCG
>JAJRRF010000132.1 GCA_024279735.1 Alphaproteobacteria bacterium | reverse complement strand
GGCAGCCAAAAAATCTTGCATCAAGGGTGCTGCGCATCGCCTGCGGCGACCAAGGCCCCTGACCCAATATTTCCTGCCCGCCATCACAGGCCATAATCCATCAGCAAACTGAGTGTTGCGTTTCGGAATTGAAACGGGGAATTATAAAAGCCGCAAAAAGTGCCAATAAGACTGGCCATAAAAGCATACCACCACCATATCCCATCATATCAAATCCTTTTTCATTGATCATGTTCTGCCTCCCTAAAATTAAAGAGTCATCTAAACCTAGAAATTATTGAGACGAAGAAACAAAAATTTCTGTATGGTAAGGTTAGACTACTCCTTACAGTAACTGTAAGGTAAAGCATTAATTTAAGAAAATTCAGATATTTTTTGGAGGTTGCTTTTGCAGTAAGGACACCCTCAGGAATAAAAGAACAAGCTAAACGTAACGATTGTTTTTGCGGGTCTCCTAAGTTTGGCAGGTTGGTTCTTTTCCTTCGCCCAGTCATGTTAATCCTTGATGCCATTTTGCCTGCGTGTCACGCCAGTGGCCACAAGGTGCAGGATATAGAACGCCAGCACGATCATTGGGATCGAATAGACCATGCCTTTGGTTAGCGGCAGCCAGCTTACCAGCAGACTGTCGGGCAGATATTTAAAGCCCTCGCACAGGACTCGAAAGCCGCCATAACCCAGTAGGGCAATCGCCAGGGTTTCGCCTGGGCGTGACAAAGACTGGCGTTTATGGATAAACCAGGCGAGGATGACAAATAGCACTGCGCCCGTAAAAAAGGCCTCATACAGCATGGCAGGGTGGCGCGGCAGGCCGCCGGGTGCATCCGTGCTGATGGGAAAGATAACGCCCCAGGGCATGGTGGTCACTGTGCCAATAATTTCAGCATTGATAAAGTTGGCAATCCGGCCAAAGAAAAAGCCTATTGGCACGCCGACCAGGCACAGGTCCATCAGATTCCATTTGCTCTTGATGTTATATTTTCGGGCAAACAGCAAGATCGCCAGCACCCCGCCAATCATGCCGCCATGGGAGGCCATGCCGCCTTTCCAGGGCTTGAAAATCTCTATTGGGTTGGCAAAATAATAGTCAGGATGATAAAACAGCACCTGCCCGAGCCGTCCGCCAACCACAACACCAATCATCACCCATAACAGCAGATCATCAATATGGGAGGAGGTAATGTCGGTCTTCAGGTCGCCCCAAAGCTGCTTTTGTTTCAGCAAATACAGCACATAGTACCAGCCCAACAAAAAGGCAGCGGCATAGGCCAAGCCGTACCACTTGACAGACACTGGCCCAAGCTGGAGGGCTACCGGGTCAATATTGGGATAGGTGATAAAGGCTGTAATCGCTAAAATGGGGGAGAACATGGACATTCTGGCTTCCTGTGTTGTCAAAACCAATCTTGTTTAGGGACACTTGTTACTCTATTGCCATTTCCTTAACCTTGTCACCCTGAACTTGTTTCAGGATCCATAACCCCCAATATTTAGGTATGGTTCTGAAGCACTGGTTTTGCCCCCAAACTTTTAGGGAGTATGGATTCCAAATCAAGTTTGGAATGACAAGACGTTAGCTCTAAAATCCTTCATGTCTTAAATCCAGGATTAGGGGGTGTTACGAAAATGATACCAGTCAGGCTTGATTTACAGAATAAGTCAAGCCAGGGACGACCCAGACAAGCTTTTATCCCATCCTTTGTGGGGAAAACCCAGCCATCACAAAGGATGCTATATCGACACGCCCCTGAAAGTCCAGGCAAACAGTTTCTTGAAGGATTTTAATGTTTTCAGTCGCCTGAGACGAAATTTTTTGCGGCGTACCGAAATCCAGTCATCCTTGGCGATATTACCCTTCTTGACAACCATCCTGCGCGACAGAAAGTTGATACTGGTTTCAGAGGTTTCCCCGCTGGCACGGTGGGTATAGCTGTTGTCATAACCCACCAGGCCAAAACGCCCTTTTCTGTAACGAAAGCTGTAGCTGTAGGTCGACATTTCCCAGCTGCCTGCACTATACCAATAACGGAAACCTAGCTGAAAAATACCCTTGCCAGAAATGGACAGCCCGTCAAGAGGCTCGTCCATTGTTGGCGTGTCTTTCAGCGGAATGAAATTGTTCATCTGGCGTTTTTTGTAATAGCGTCCAGTCCTTTTGTCCCGAAAATAGATCGCCAATATACGCGGGTTAAGGTCAAGCGTATCATCCCCCAACCCCTCCTTGTTATCAGTAATTTTTTTGGGGTCTGTGCCCTGAATGACAAATACCAGATCCTTGCGGCCATCACGGTTCAGGTCACCATAGGCAAATTTCAGGACTTTCCAGCCGCTTGGCACTAAATGTTTGAGCGATAGTCCCTGTTTTGGCAGGCTGGGCGGCCTGGCATGGGCAAGGCCTGAAGACAGGCAGGCTATAAGCAACCCCCACACAAAATATCTGACGACCTGTTTCATGCAAAACTTCCCCAAAAGGTAACACCACTTATGGCCAGCATGACACAAAAACCTGCCCTTTATAAGATTTTTGGGCTGTCATAGTTAGCAGTCCGATAAGATAACCCTGTGGTCACATCCAGCACCAATCCGCACAGCTCCAGTAATTTCCTTGCCACAGGCCAGGAAAAGCCGCAAAGGCCGCCCGCACAGTGCTGTCAGCAATCTCACCCAACAATTCATCGTCATTTGCAGTCATTGGCCATCTTCCCTATTACATCTGCAACAGGTTGCGGCCTGCCTTGGGCAACCAGATGCCCTGCCGAAACCGTGACGATTTTCAGGTTGTTATAGCATATCCGAAAGTCCTGGATACATGCCCAGGGTACAAGCCAGTCATCATCAGCCCGAATATAGAGTGCCTTCACATCCACATTTCCCTGCTTCTGCATAATTTGGGGCATCCTGCGAAGTTCGTGCAGACGGAACGCCAAAACCTGTGGAGATACCCGCTTCAGGCTCGCACGGAACAGGCTGTTCAGTTCCTTGCCAGCCCCACAGGAAAACAGAAAACGCTTGAGCAAAAAATCAGGCATAGGAATTTTCATCATCAGGGATAATGGCAACAGCGAAGCCAGGCCAAGCAAAAACGAACGTGGTGTCTGCAAAAAACTGACAAGGAAAACAACGCCCTTCAGGTTGGCAGGCTGTTGAAGCACTATCTGGTGTGCAATAGCCCCAGAAAAAGATTCGCCAACCAGTATGAAAGGTGTTTGGGGCAATTGCGAAACAACATGGCTGACCAGCTCCAGATAGCTCAGTTTTTGGAATAGGGGATAGTTTATCACCTGCACATCCAGACCTTTTGGCAAGCTTTTTAGCAATGGCCTAAAAAGATCGCCAGTCCCATCCAGACCTGGCAACAGAATAATCTTTGGCTTCAGTTCCATAAGGCTACAGCGTCTCCCCCGCCTTGGCAAATTGTCGCTCAAGCTCGCGTTTCAACTGGTCGCGGATCGGGCTGGAAGCCACCAATATTTCCCGCGCCCTGAAAAAGTCCATGACCAGAAACTCGCCGACCTTGGGCGACAACAATATGTCTGGGCGGCTGGACTTCAGCTTTTCGCGCACCAGCGACCCCATCACAATCTGGGTCACCCCCATAGAGACCTCCATCACGCCAGGAATATCCGTGTCTGACTTGCGCGGTGGCCTGGGCTGGCCGTTGACATCCACCGCAATGGTAAAGTCTACACCCCCCCTGATATGCTCAAACGGCAGCGGATTGACAAAACCCCCGTCAACATGCGGCTTGCCGCCAATCATCACAGGCTGCAACAATACGGGCAGGCAGGCACTGGCGGCGATGGCGGGAACAATCTCGCCGCTCTCCAGCACCGCTTCCTTTTGGGCATAAAAATCTGTCGCAATCGCCTTGAACGGGATCAGGGTCTGGGAGAATCGGTCTGCCACATTATCAGACAGTATCATCTCCAGGGCAGCCTCGGCATGGAACACCGAAGGGGTGAAGGGATTGAAAAAGTCAGACAGGTTTTCGGGTTTCTTCTGGTAAATCCGCTTCATCACAGAGCTTTTGCTTTTTAGCAAATCCAGGGTGTAGTCCCTGATCTCCTTGCCGCTAATCCCGGAGGCATAGGCCGCGCCATAAATTGCACCAATCGACGTTCCGGCAATTACGGAAGGGCGCAGCCCCAACTCATCCAGCACCTCAATCACATGGATATGCGCAATCCCCCGCGCCCCGCCGCCGCCAAGTGCTAGCCCAAAGGAGGGGTGGGTCTTGGTCTGGTTTATCAGCTGGTTCATTGGCTGCTTCCTGTCGCAAAATATACTGCCCTGCCCACAATATAGTCCCCCTCGCCCCCATAGGCAAGGGAGACAGTGGGGTCACATACTCCTCCCACTGTCATCCCGTACTTGATACGGGATCGATAGCGCGATGTTTCGTGGCTGCCTGAGACTGCCTGTTTTGCCTGATATGTCGGCCAAGGGCGATGCCCCTGAAGTAGAAACTTGTCCAGACACACACTTAAAAAGTGTGCAAAAGGAATAAACACTCCTTCTGAATCCGTCTAAAAACCTATTCTTCCTAATATAAAATTCGAATTATCCCCAGGATAAGTAGTTGTTATATATCAAAAAATATAAATTGTACGCATATCAATAACACTTATAGGTTGTAATAATGCCTACTGTTGTGGTTAGAATAAAATACAACTTAAAGTTGTTTAATTCTAACGAAATATAGGAGTAACAGTAATGCGTACCCTTTTCCGAGCATCGGCAGCCAACCCTGCCCTTGTACCAAAAAGCCCCCTGTTTTCAGGGCTACTGAAAGGCATGGCCACCGCCCTGGTCGCCGCCACCATCTTCACCGTCCAGCCCACAACCCAGGCCAATGCCCAATGGTATTGCTGGAGTTGGTTCTGCACCCCTTCCGCACATGCCCAGTCCCCAACGGATATTTCTTGTGCTACACCGCCCACACTTCTAACTATTTGTGTTCCCACCCAGATCGTTAAGCTGATAGCCTTGGCGATTGGTACCTTAACTGTAAATGAGGCAGCAAAACAACTTAGCATTGTTCACGCCTCAACAATTACAATAGAAGAAGCTGAAGCAAGGGTAGCTGCTGGTACTAAATATCCACCCAAGCCTAGAGCTGGATGCTCTTGCGAATGCACAGTACAGGCCAAATCTGAAAAATTCCCTGGACCACAGAGAATTGGGTGGGCATGGGCCATTGGTGGAGATAAAGGCTATGAAGGATGCAAGGCAGTTTTCAGGACAGCCTGTCATAATGCCAAAACCTCTCTTGCTAATGCAGGACGAAAATGGCTGTCCGACAGAAATTTACCAGAAATGAATGCATCCATTGGTGATGCACACCACGAACGAGGAACATACCTATCCCCTTAATTAAGGCTCATATTCATTGTATTCTCTGTTGTTAATAGTTTAGGGAGAATATGACATGACAGAAGACCATAAGAGAGAGCTTTGGGAAGATTTTCCGAAAGATTTACCTGCTTTTGAAGCGC
>JAJRRF010000131.1 GCA_024279735.1 Alphaproteobacteria bacterium | reverse complement strand
TTGCGAAGTGGAATATATTCTGTTAGGCTTCCTTGCAGGGCATTGATCAAGTGTTTCATAAGGTTTCCTCATTATGTCGTGAAACAAATCAGAAAATCTTAACGCTTTTTCAATGTCTTATGCAAATTAGTCGTGTACTATGGTCTGAATTCAACTATTTTGTCTGGCCAGGATTTGATGTTCGGCCAATTCCACACAAAAATGATGAATTTATTTATGGAGCTTTGCCGCGAGGGTTGAGCCAGCAAATTATTGAGGCATGGAAAGAGGCATTTGCCGCTAAAACGACAACGGCAACGCCCCGAACGTAAATGGCTTCAAGAAAATGATGGTATTTATAGGGCGTGGTATATTAGCGAGCCTCACTGTTTCAGGTTTAGACTCAGCCCTTCTTGTGAAATCACATAATCAACGGCTTTGCGTAACATTGTTGGGGAGACATAATTGCGGTGGACATTGTTAATGGCAGACATGTAAAACCTGCCAAATAAATTCTTGCAATGCACCCGGGAGCCCAGCCTTATCTCAAGGGTTTCATCATCTATGATATGAACACTGATACATGACCTGAACTTTAAATGTTTATCATCTGCGCCAAGAACAACCTGGGCGATACGGTCTTTACTGTCTATGTGTTGATCCAGCACAGGATAACGGTTGGCGAACAAGTTTTGTTGATTTTTTAACAGCAAAGAGGAAACAGGGCAGCCTAAGCGGGATGTCCTTAGCCCTAACGGTTTTACTAATGTGTTACGAAATGACATCAGCCAGGAGACACCTTGGGGAGGGTTTAATAAAAACCCTTCAAGTGCGCTCTGCAATAAGTGCGTTGCAGAGTGTCCGTTATATCCAGAGCCATGAAGAGAATAAATAAAACTATCGTCATGGTGTATCGTCTCATCAGCCAAGTGCTTGCTTAAAAGGGACTCCTTTGGGGTATAGTTTAATTCTTTAATTTTAGATCTTTGGTTTGTCTGAGTGACAAAGCCGGAAGCTCTCTCCCATGTCCCAAAGAAGCCCCGTAACCTCCCGATAGGCCCCCTTACATTGTCACAAACAACACGGTGAAATGTCCCCGATGGCGCATCTAACGCAAGTGTTGTTGTCGGTATTTGTTCAGCCTGAAACAGTTTTGAGTCCAGTAAGTCATTTACTGTATCTGGAAGCAGTTCCGTTAGGGCAGGGATACTGGCCTCATTTGTCAAAACCTTTTCTTTCTGATTGTCAGACAAGTCGCCCCCCAACTCATTGGCATGATATGAAAGGGCAAAAAATGCCGGGTGCACGCCATTACGGGTAAGGGGTAAAAACTGGTGCCATGTCCCGCCGCCAAAACGAACGGTAAACATGCAGTCAGCCGGGATATTGATAAAATGCATTGACTGAATAAAAAGCTTTGGATCTTTAACAATTTCCTTGAGGCGGGCAACTGAAAACCTTAACTGGGTTCCGCCACTTCCCGAGACGGCGGTAAAGAAACGGTTTCCTGCATGGCAATGAAAAGGGTGTCCTTTGGAGCCGACCGCAAATGAATATAAGGCGGAGGGGTCATTTAATGGCAGGTTTGTGCTGCCCAATTTTGCGGAGGGTTCATCATGTTGGTCTATAAAATTTTTATGGCCTTGTTGTCTGGCAACCACTTTAGAAAATAACTGGTTGCCAGCCCCGTGCCCCAACTGGCCAATCACAGACACCTCAATGGGTAATCCATCCGCATTATTTGGAATGATGACAGAAGGGAATGTGTCAACGACCTGGGTTAAATTTTGCATTGGTTCAGCCTTGATATGATCGTATGAAAAAAGTGTAAGAAAAGGTCATCCTCTTCCCGATCATACATAACCCTACATATGAGAGTATGGTCTGGTCAATAGTATTACTATATATTGACTGATGAATACTTAAATCTGGCCTTACTGATTCTCTGTTTTCACCCCTTCTTTTTGGCTTTTTGGCAGGACGAGAAAAATTTTCAAATGGGTTCGATCTTTATCGTCCTATGGAGTGGCTGCATAGTATGATTTACCAGACTTGTTTCTGAGGCAGTGAAATCATTATCGTGTGAGTATAATACAGGTCGTTTAGTCAAAAAATGCTGGATAAAATAATGTATTGAAATATGCAATACAGTCATGTATCATTTTTTCATAAGGAGATTGTATAATGAGCAAGATACCAATCCAGATCAGGGCGCAGGAAAGCGACCGTACCCTTATTGACCACGCAGCCTCAATCCTGGGAAAGTCACGGACAGATTTTATTCTTGATAGTGCCCGTGCTTCTGCCCAGGATGTTTTGCTGGATCGCCGTTCCTTTTTTTTGAAAGAGGATGACTGGGATGCGGTGATGTCGGAACTGGACAGGCCGCCCTCAGATAGGCTTCTGGCAGTTCTTAAAGAAACGCCGCCCTGGGGAAAATAAAGGGAGGAAAAAAATCATGAGTGAGGTGACACTTCCTTCTTTCAATCCTCCAGAACCTCTGACAGGGCAGCATTGTCTTGAAGAATTTTGCTGCGGGGAGGTTGCGCTTGATAACTGGCTTCAGAAACACGCCCTGAAAAATCATGAATCGGGGGCATCACGTACATTTGTGGTCACTTCTAAAGACAGGGTTGTCGCCTTCATGTCTTTGGCCGTGGGACAGATAAGCCATGTGGAAGCAACAGGTGCGATGCGCCGTAACATGCCTGACCCAGTCCCCGTGATGATCTTGGCACGTCTGGCTGTGGACCAAAACTTTCAGGGAAACAGGTTGGGCAAGGGACTTGTACGCGAAGCAATATTGAGAAGCCTGCAAGCGTCGCAACATGGGGGCATAAGGGGGCTTGTGGTTCACGCCCTAGATGAAAATGCCAGCAATTTTTATGAGCAACTGGGGTTTAAACGCTCCCGCCTTGATGATTTGACACTGATGGCCTCCCTGAAAACCTTGTATGACAAGCTTGCCTAATTTTATCCCTTGCCTGTCAGACATACCTGTTTCGAGATTTTTTTTGTGATTTTTTGATAGATTGCGTAAGGGCAATAAGGTGTGGAACGTGGAACATTCCCATAGGTGCTAACTTTAGCATGTTTACTCATGAAAATTCCCTCTTTCAATCGTCATCATCGGGCTTGTCCCGTTGATCCATGCTGAAGAGTTTGGTCTTCATAGCAGACTTCTTATCGTGTTTTACGGTTCTCAGCATGGATAGTAGGAATGAATCCTACTATGACGTGAAGAGGGAGGATTATGCGTATTTTCACCCCTTCCAACAGAGGGTTTCTGGAGCTATTTCTTTTATCCTGTTTGCCCCCTCAGCAAGGTTTCTGTCTTCTTTATCCCTCTTGGGACACCTTCATTTGTGGTGGGTGGTATCTTTTTGGCGGTGTCACTTTATTTTATGGACGGCGGCTCAAACGGCAAAAATGACAGCCTTATAGGCCATGAAGCCCATCTGGCGGAAGCCGTTCGCCAGTACCCTGATTACTGGCATCATAGCCCCCGACAGCGTGCGGATATTCTTATCCTATCCTATTATGTTTGATGTGCTTTTAGGTTGTCTCAAACCGGATTGCAGTTTCATTCCAATGATCTTCGCAATAAAAGGCGTGAACCCATATAGCGGATGCAATATTAAAATCTTCCTGTAAATTAAACTGGGTGATGTATCTCATATTTGAATGGCATCGAGAGCATTTCGGAGTGTCTGGAGATTGCATCCATTGGGGCCATCCACCTATTTTAAGTGGGGCTTTGTTTTGGAGATAAAGAGGAGGAAGATCACTTTTAGTGTCGCTCATCCATTCTGCAACTGCATCGTATAAGGTAATCCAGTTAATTTCATTATCAATTAATTCGACAGCTTCTGTGATGTCAGGCATATCAAGAGTTGTTTCTTTGATGGTTATAAACAGTGGTGGAGGGAGACTTATATTAAGTTCGCTCGCCTTCCAAGTTTGTCTTGTCCATGTGTTTGGTGGCTGTCCTAGCGTTAGATTTTGATTCTTATGAATTAACCTTATGAGATGATTACCCCCAGCTATATTCCAGGCATGATTGTGACAAGGTTGGTCATCAGGAAAATTAGATGTAGAGATGCCCTCGTCTAAGCAACAAAAAATTTGTAAAATATGATCTGTAGGAAAGCCTGGCAATACCTGGGATAATAACTCCGTTGATACTTGAAAGAGCAAGGTCATTTTTTGTTTGCAATATTGGCATTTTGGCCATTCTTCACCCTCACAGAGATATGCGCTGCCAAATATTGTGTCAGGATATTGGGTAGACTGTTGAGAGTTTTTTTACCTTCGATCAAGAGAGTTTGACGAGAAAATGGGGCTATGAGCTGCTCTGCTTGTCGTAAAATTTTTGTGTGAGAAATAGGCATGATATACTCCAACGAAATGAAAATCCAGATTATTAATCTTTGTACGGTTTATTTGGGGGCGCAGACTTCTTTATCAGAAATAATCCTGTGAGAAGGGTTTTGTAAACCCTTTGCAACGTTTATGCCTGTCACGAATCTATTTTTGTAACTCCCCCGTTTCAATTCCGAAACGCAACATTCAGTCTGCTGATGGATTGTGGCCTGTGATGGCGGGCAGGAAATATTGGGTCAGGGGCCTTGGCACAGACAGCATAAAATGTTTTGAAAATATACGATCGCATTTCTGAACATTCGGTAAAGGGTAAACGGCTACGTCGCATCTAAAGATGCCCTTGACAGGACGGACAAAAATGCAAAACTGGTATTGATTAAAATAAAATGACGTGTCATGATTAGAATTTTAAGCATTATTTAAACCTGTCCAGACAAATGAGACGACTTCAACTAGGAGATCGAAATTAATGCGTGAAGAACAGAAAATTGCATTGAGGCGTATTGCTAATGCGAGGGAAGAGAAAAGTGATACTATTGACCTGTCTAATCTTAGCCCCGATGGATTTCCTGAAGAAATGGCAGAATTAAATCATGTTTCAACGCTAAACTATAGTTATAATTATACCTGATTACGCCATCCTCTCCGCCATCCTTATGAATTTTTCAGTTCTAGGGGGTGTACAGATGGAAATATAGGCCAGTCTTTCGATCATATCACCAAGTTTATAGCGTCTATTGAATCGATATTCAAATTCTGCGAG
>JAJRRF010000130.1 GCA_024279735.1 Alphaproteobacteria bacterium | reverse complement strand
GCAGCCAAAAAATCTTGCATCAAGGGTGCTGCGCATCGCCTGCGGCGACCAAGGCCCCTGACCCAATATTTCCTGCCCGCCATCACAGGCCATAATCCATCAGCAAACTGAGTGTTGCGTTTCGGAATTGAAACGGGGTTTTGAATCAATGGGGTTATGATTGATGACCCCAAAATTTTGCGTAAGATTATTGCTGCCCAAAAGGAGATGATTGAGAATTAGGGCAAGCAGTTCAGACGGTATGAAGAAATTTTTGTGGAGCAAAACGAGATTATTGAAAGGCTGACAACCCGTGTGAGCGCGCTTGAAGGTCAGGTCAGTCTCGACAGTTCCAACAGTGGTAAGCCGCCGTCCAACGATGGTTTCAGAAGAAATCACAGAAACCATGCACGACAAGTTTGCGCGGCAAGGCCAACATCATTTTGCATAAAATATGGTATTTCGCGATCTAAATGATACTGACAATGCCATATTAGATGTGATAGCTTCCCAAAACGGCTCATTTGTTGATCCGTTGAAACAAATGTTATCAGGACAACCCAGTTTTTGGGGCGTGTTTGGACCGGTTCGCCGTCTGATGGACTGTGAACACGCCCAAAGGAGTGGATTTTTAGGATGTTCTTTCGTAAATATTTATATTTATCCCGTTGCGATTATAAGAATTTTGACAGAATATAAAACAAACCCTTTGAGGGGGAAATAACAATATGAAAACCAAAGGGCAGCATATTATATTTGTTTGCACAGAAGATTGGTTTTTTAGGTCGCACTTTATTCCTCTTCAGGAGGCGGGACGCGAAGAGGGCCATAAAACAACCCTGTTATGTAATAAGGGCGAGGCCTCAGGGGAACTTGCTAAATCTGGGCTTGAAATTAGTCAGGTTGATTTTGTGCGCCATGACTTTCATCCTTTTGCATCTCTCAAACTGTTTTGGCAATTATTCAGCCTGATCCGGAAAAAAAAGCCAGATATTGTACATTTTATCGCGCTAAAACCAGTCTTGTTTGGCGGTTTGGCAGCCCTGTTTTCCCCGGATATAGCCAAAGTTTATCATGTGACGGGTTTGGGAACCCTGTCTGAAGGAGGCTCCTGGTTACGCTCAGCCGCAAGACAAATAGTATTCCGCCTTATCGCTTTTTTTTTGAGACGGCCTCGGAGCCGGCTTTTGGTTGAAAATCCTGATGACCTTGCTGTTATGCAAGGTTATGGATCTATAGCTGAAAACCAGGTCGCCCTGTTGGGCGGGGCAGGGGTTAATCCTGATATTTTTATTGCCCTGCCACCACCCGATCATGATATTCCCCATATTGCCTATGTTGGGCGGATGGTCTGGATCAAGGGGGTTGATATATTGGTTGAGGCACAACAACGTCTCTATCAAAAGGGGATAATTGTTCAGCTTGATCTTTATGGAGACCCTGATCCGGGCGATCCACGATCCGTATCTTCCCAAAGTCTTGAGGACTGGAACGCTCTGCCATACATCAAATGGCATGGCAGGACCAAGGATATTCTTGGAGTTTGGAAAAACGCTGACATTGCTGTCGTGCCAACAAGGACAAGGGAAGGGATGCCCAGGGCAATGCTGGAAGCAGCCTGTTGCGCCCGTCCGCTGATTGTGACAGATGTTCCTGGATGCCGCCATTTTGTGCGTGATAACCAGGAGGGTTATATTGTGCCGCCAAAAGATGTGGAGGCGATGTCACAGGCCATTGAAAGACTGGCCCTGGATCAGAAAAAATGTCTGGAGATGGGACAGGCTGCTCGGTTTCGTGTTCTTGATGGCTTTACAGAAAGCGCAGTGAAAATAAAAATAAAACAAATCTATGCAGATCTCTCAAGGGTCTGAACAGTTTCCTTTAGAACCTGGCCAGTCGGTACTGGCGCGTACTATAATATGGCTTTCTGAAGCTCCTGTGATGGCCTTGACAGAGCTCAGATAGACAAAGATCCTGACCCCAGCAGATAAAGAAACCTGAAAGTCCACGGATCAGGTTGTTTTATCCCTTAATCCTGTATATCCGACAGCCACTGACACAGAAAAGGGTTGTGACAGCTGCAACCAGGAAACCAGGTGACACAGTTTATTGAAGACTTTCGAAATAAAAGTTTTATCTTTATCCAGTTACTGGTTATCAATAGCTAAAATAAATTTTGTGTGATGATAACCAGGTTTGGATTCCCCTCAGTGATGGAAACACCTCTTTTCAAGTGGCTGGACAGTTGGCTTGTGCAGTTTCAGAAGTCAGCTGTCAGGAATTTTCTTGTCAATATTCCTAAACGTCCCAAAAGGGCACTAGTGATGTTCGTCGATTTTTGTTTGCTGTCCTTTGCTCTCTGGTTTTCGTTTTCCCTGCGTTATAATACATTTTATATCCCTTCCAACCTCCCGTTTATAGGGATATTACTGATTGCCCCCATTTCTGGGGTCATAACTTTTTTCTTTATGGGAATCTATAAGACCGTAACCCGTTTTATGGTCTATTCGGATATCCTGAAGTTACATCTGGCTATTCTTCTCTCAGTGATTATTTGGGGCCTGTTGTCATATATGGTCAACAGTTATGAGGTGATCCCGCGTTCTGTCCTGCTCAGCTATATGTTTTTTGCCCTTTTTGCTCTCAGGTCTGTCCGTTGGCTAATTGCCTTTTTGTTCAAAAACCCTGAAACCCAGGGAAACCTGGAGAAGGTCACCCAAAAGGAAATCCTCATTTATGGGGCAGGGGTTACAGGGATACAGTTGGCTGAAAAGCTCTCAAAACAGGGACGCTATGTGATCAGGGGCTTTATTGATGACAACCCTACGCTTTGGAAACGCCGTGTTTCAACCTATAAAATCAACTCCCCCGACTATATCCCGACACTGCTTGAGACAACCAATATCGAGGAAGTTATACTGGCGATGCCTTCCGCCACTATTGCGGAGCGCAAGAGGATTTTGCATTTCCTGGAATCTTATCCGTTGGCAGTCCAGACGCTTCCGGCACTGGAGGATATATTGTCAGGGCGGGTCTCTGTCGGGAACCTCAGATATGTAGGTGTGGATGATCTGCTGGGACGTGACCCGGTATCGCCAAACAGGAAATTGTTTGATGAGGTCATCCTGGGTCAGAATATCATGATTATAGGGGCAGGAGGCTCGATTGGTTCCGAGTTGTCCCGGCAAATTTTTAGGGAATATCCCAAAAAAATTGTGTTGTTTGATGTCTCAGAATCTTCTTTGTACCTGATTGAGCAGGAAATCCTGGCCTATAGGGTAAAGCTGTCAAAAAAGTCTCCTGAATTCAGGGAGGCTTACCAAAACATTGAGATTGTTTCTGTGATTGGGTCTGTTCTGGATAAGGACAGGATGCGGCTGAAACTGGGGCAACATGGCATCCATACGATATTCCATGCTGCGGCTTACAAGCATGTTCCCCTGGTTGAACTCAACCCCATGATCGGCATCCTGAATAATGTCTGGGGGACGAAGATAGTGGCTGACCTTGCCCTGGAGACCGGAGTCGAGCGGTTTGTCCTGATCTCGACTGACAAGGCCGTCCGGCCAACCAATGTGATGGGGGCAACGAAACGTCTGGCAGAAATGTATCTCCAGGCTCTAAGCAAGAAAAACCAGAAAACTGGCCAGACAATCTTTACGATGGTGCGGTTTGGCAATGTCCTGGATTCTTCAGGGTCTGTTGTGCAAAAATTTAGGCAACAGATCCTGGAAGGGGGGCCGGTTACGGTAACTGATCCCAAGATTGTCCGTTTTTTTATGTCAATCCCCGAGGCTGCTGAGCTTGTGATCCAGGCAGGGGCGATGGCCAAGGGCGGTGAAGTCTATATCCTTGATATGGGACAGCCTGTCAAAATTCTCGACCTGGCAACAACCATGATTCGGCTGATGGGGTGTGAGGTGCGTAACGAGGGCAACCCTGACGGGGATATCAAGATGGAGTTTACAGGATTGCGGCCAGGTGAGAAGCTTTATGAAGAGCTGCTGATAAAGAAAACCTCAAAAAGGACCAAGCATCCGAGAATCCAAAAAAACAAGGAGCCCTTTCTTGAGATGGAGGAATTGTCAGTACAGATGGGGGAACTGGAAACTATCATTAGGAACAATGATATCAGGGGACTCTACAAGACCCTGGAAAGGCTTGTGGATGGCTATGTTCCCAGCAAGGAAATTAAGGAAATGTTCAGGGAAGAGCCGATGTAATATATTGAGGAGGACAGCGATGGGTACAGGCATTGTTCTTTCCCCCATTATGTGCCCTTGACTTGAGACCCTGGGGCAGTTAGTTGCAACAGGTAAAAGGGCAAGATGTCATGAATGAAACGCACTCTGGACAGGATACAATCAGCCAGGAATTTATCAGGCGCATAACAGGCAGGAAAGCTGTGATAGCGGTTATCGGGTTGGGCTATGTTGGCCTGCCGCTGATGATTGGCTTTCATGACAATGGTTTTCCTGTCCTGGGACTCGACATTGATGAGGCAAAGGTCGACAGCCTCTATGCAGGAAAAAGTTACTTTAAACATATTGCTGATAACAGGGTGGCAGCCCTGACTGAGGATGGCCAGTTTTTAGCTGGCACAGACTTTTCTAAAGCTGGGGAGGCGGATGCCATCCTGATATGTGTCCCGACACCGCTCAACAGCCACCATGAACCAGACATTTCCTATGTTGTTGACACAGCAACAACAATCGCACCCTTCCTGAGAAGGGGACAGGTCATTGTCCTGGAATCGACGACCTATCCAGGCACAACCCGTGATGTCATGACCCCCATCCTGGAGCAGGGCAGTGGTCTGAAGGAAGGGGTTGACTTTATTGTAGGCTATTCCCCCGAACGCGAGGATCCTGGTAACAAGGATTTTGAAACCACCACAATCCCAAAGGTTGTTGGTGCTGCAACGCCCCATGGTCTCGCCATGCTTGAAAGCCTCTATGGTGTGCTTGTTCCCCAAGTCGTCAGTGTCTCCAGCCCTGAAACAGCAGAAGCGGTCAAGCTGACGGAAAATATCTTTCGGGCTGTCAATATCGCCATGGTCAATGAACTCAAGCTGATCTATGACGATATGGGGATTGATATATGGGAAGTCATAGATGCTGCCAGCACCAAGCCCTTTGGTTTTATGCCGTTTTATCCGGGACCTGGTCTTGGGGGGCACTGCATCCCGATTGACCCGTTTTACCTGACCTGGAAAGCGCGGGAATATGGCCGCCATACCCGTTTCATTGAACTGGCGGGGGAAATCAATACCAATATGCCGGAACACGTTGTGACCCGTCTGGCCGAAGCTTTGAGCCAACGTTTCAGGAAGGCACTGAACGGGGCAAAGATATTGCTGGTTGGCATGGCCTACAAGAATGATATTGATGACATGCGTGAGAGCCCCTCACTGGAACTGGCAAGGATACTGAAGAACCGGGGCGCGGATGTGGACTATCATGACCCCTTTATTCCTGTTATCGGAAAGTCACGAAAATATCCTGAGCTGGAGGGCATGAAAAGTGTTGGCTGGTCAGGGGAAATGATTGCCCGACATGATGCTGTCCTTGTGGCAACTGCCCATTCAGTCATTGATTATGAGGAGATGACCCGACATGCACACCTTGTGGTTGATACCCGCAATGTCAGCAAGGGTTTTCCCCCAGACCTGAAGGAAAAGGTTGTGAAGGCATAAGGGAGACATGGACATTGACACAAATATTGAAAGTCCTGTACCCACAGGTGTGACCCCTTAGGACACCCTCAATAATTCATTAATTTTGCAGGTGTCCTAAGTGTCTATGGGGTCTACTCTGTGGCCAGGGATTGTTGCTCGGTCATTTGCCAGTATATACCCTGTTTTTTCAACAGGTCGGCATGGCTGCCCTGTTCAACAACCCTGCCCCTGTCAAAAACCAGGATGGTATCGGCATGTTGCACCAGTGACAGGCGGTGCGCAATCACAATCAGGGTCTTGTCCCCTTTCAAAGCCAGGATATTGTCCTGAACAGTCTTTTCTGTCAGGCTGTCCAGCGCGCTGGTGGCCTCATCGAAGATAAAGATGTCAGGATCGCGCAAAAAGGCTCTGGCAAGCATGACACGCTGACGCTGGCCACCTGACAGGTTGCCGCCACGATCCGTCAAAAGGGTGTCATATCCCTCGGGCTGTTCCATAATCCAGTCATGGATCGCGGCCTGCCGTGCTGCGGCATGAAGCCGGCTTTCTGGCAGGTCATTCTCCAGGCCAAACCGGATATTGTCTCTTATTGTATCATTCGTCAGCAGGGTATCTTGCATCACCACAGAAAGACAACGCCACCATGCCTCAATTTCCAGGTCATTCAGGTTATTGCCATCGACTGTCACCTGTCCCTCATCTGGCCTGTAAAGCCGAGTCAACAGGTTTACCATAGTTGACTTGCCAGAACCTGAAGTGCCGACAATACCAACCATACTGCCCTGAGGAATATCAAGGCTCAGGTCATCCAGAGCCTTGTCGGCATCCTCGCTATAACGGAAACTGACAGTGTCAAGGCTGATCCCCTTCCTGATCCCTTTTATCGCAACCGTGCCATTCCTGTCCTGAGCCGCATTGGCCTGTGTCAACATTTCCTTATAGTCCACCAGGGCATCAAGATGGATAATAATATTGTTGCGGGAAATGTTAATGATGCTGAGCGGTGCTAGGATACGGAATATCAGGACAATGAAGATGACAAGGATACCTGTTGTCCTGGCTGCTGTTTCTGGTTCAAGTGTGCCAACAAAGATGACAAGGGCGCAAATCAGAATCCCCCCCATCACGCTGAAAAAGGGGATGGTCATATTTTCTACGGCGACTGTCCGGTCTTTGGCCTTTTCCAGCCTGGCAACCGCCGCCTTCACCTTCCCCTCGATAATACGGGTTGCCCCAGACAGCCGGATCAGTTTTGAGCCATTCAGGGTATCATAAAATAACTGGGAAAAGGCCTCGGTTGCGGCAGTGGTATTGTGTCCAACCTGGTGCACTATGGATGTTGTCATTCTGCGATAAACCAGGGTGGCCGCTGCGACATAGACAAAAGCAACAATACACATATAGGGGGCGACAATCAGCAGGACAAGCACGTAGCTGGCAAGGACAAAAATGCTGGAAATCAGGGTGGCAAAGAAACGCAGGGCAATCCCGATACGGGCAGGGTGACCGACGGCAAAATTGGAAAGCTCGCCAGCACCAAGGCCGTCAACAAACTGAACATTTGCCCCAAGCAACTTGTGATAAGCCTGAAGCCGCAGGGAAAAGTCCACCTTGTGCGGGATGGCATAGCCAATAAATTCCTGGACAAATTGCACAATGCCTCGGAGCAGGACGACAACCAACATCAGGACACCGGCCCATAACAGGCGGGATTCTGAGGGCAGGCTGTCAAAAAACTGTGAGATAAAACCCAAAAGTGGTGTATTGGAAAATATGTTATTCTTGCCCATTGTCTCAAGCAGGGGAACAAGGAGAAATACCCCAAAACTTTCAGTGATGGCACCAAAGACCGCCAGGGCAATGAAACTGCCTATATATACCTTCCAGGGTTCGGCGTAATACCATGCAAGGGAAAATACGTCCCGATATTTTTGCACAATTGATAATGTTATTTTTTGCATATTGTTCAGGCCTAAATTCCCTGTCCTCAAATAAAAGGGACAAATTTTATAACACACCATATAACATCAATCATTCAAACAAAAAAACTGAGTTTTTAGATAAAACCACCACAGGGAGTCCAGCTTTTTCCGTTCCAATGATATTATCCACTAAAATATTTTTCTTTTGCCAAAGCCAGGCAAACAGCATATTTACCCCAAAAGAATGGCCAAAAACCGGATCATCTTTAGCGAAAAGGCTCAAGGACAAGGCGCAAGGTGTAAAAAACCGATAAGCCTGCCCACCCCTTGCTGAACATCCACAATTTTTAGTATCTGCCTTCAATACTGGGACAAGTCATGCAACCCTACTTGCGTGTGTTTATAATCTAAGTTAAATACCACTTGAAATAACCTTGCTGATACATACTGGCGGATAAAGGCAATCTGAACCCAGGTCTGCATATTGTCCCGGCAATATAGTGGCAATAATATTCGTTTTAATGTTTTTACTAAAAGGAAATCCATGTGCATAGCAATCCAAAAAATGATAAAATAGATCTCAGTCAATATGCGCCTGGCATTAACAATCCCAAGACCCTGTTTGGTTTGCCCCAGGATATTTGCTATTGCAAAAGCTGTGTTATCTCTAACCAGCGCCCAAATTCAGCTGTCGAATTCAAGCACACTAAGGACAGCAAGAAATCAACCATCAATTTTGATGACGAAGGTGTTTGTGATGCCTGTAATGTTGCAACCCGCAAACATGGCACAATTGACTGGGAAGCACGCGACAAGGAATTGCGGGAAATTTGTGACAGGTTTCGGAAAAATGACGGCACATATGATGTGCTTGTTCCGGGGTCTGGTGGCAAGGACAGTGTCTATGCAGCCTATATGCTGAAATATGAGTATGGTATGCATCCCCTGACGGTAACCTGGGCACCCCATATGTACACAGACTGGGGGCGCAAGAACCATGAAGCCTGGATTCATTCCGGCTTTGACAACTTCCTGATGACACCCAATGGCCGTGTTCACAGGCTGCTGACGCGCCTGGCTGTTGAAAATTTGTTCCATCCGTTCCAGCCCTTTATATTGGGACAAAAACAGCTTGCACCCAAAATGGCCGCCCTGTTTAAAATTCCGTTTGTGGTTTACGGCGAAAACGAGGCTGAATATGGTAACCCTATCCAGGATACCGACACTGCCAAACGTAGTTTCCAGTATTTTGCCCGTGATGATTCAGAAGTCTACCTTGGCGGCGAATCTGTTGACAACCTGAAAAAAGACTATGGTCTGGAAGCTGTTGACCTTGAGCCTTATCTGCCGGCAGACCCTGAAGACCTAGAGAGAGAGAATATTGAGGTTCATTATCTTGGCTATTACTTAAAATGGCATCCCCAGTCCTGTTACTACCATGCTGTTGAGAATATTGGCTTCAAGGCTGCGCCTGAACGTACACCAGGCACCTATTCAAAATATAATTCGATTGATGACAAGATTGATGACTTTCATTATTTTACCACCCGGACAAAATTTGGGATTGGCCGCGCAACCTATGATGCCGCCCAGGAAATTCGCTCCCGTGACATTAACCGTGAGGAAGGTGTTGCCCTTATCAAAAGATTTGACCATGAGTTTCCGGAACGTTTTGCAGATGAAATTTTTCAATATCTGTCACTCCCAGAAAAAGAGTTTCCTGAAGCTTCAAAAATGTTTGAGCAACCCATTATGGATCGGGAATATTTTGACAAGCTGACAGACCGTTTCCGGTCTCCCCATATCTGGAAGCACGAGGACGGTATCTGGAAACTTCGTAAAACAATTTATGACGTTAGCTCATCATGAGTAATATTCGGCTGATTGCCAGGCTTGACATTAAGGCACCAAACCTCATCAAGGGTATTCACCTTGAAGGTTTGCGGGTTATTGGGGATCCTAATGAATACGCCCTGAAATATTATGAGGCTGGTGCTGATGAACTTGTCTATATGGATATTGTGGCAAGTCTGTATGAACGGAACAGCCTGATTGATGTTGTTGAGCGTACAACCCAGAATATCTTTATTCCCATTACTGTTGGCGGCGGCGTAAGGAAACTTGATGATGTCAAGGAACTCCTTCGTGCTGGTGCTGACAAGATTGCCATCAATACAGCTGCTATCTCACGTCCAGAATTTATTACTGAAGTTGCTCGTACCTTCGGGTCTCAATGTATGGTTCTGTCTATTGAGGCACAGCGCAACCCCTCCGGTGTCGGGTGGGAAGCCTATACCGATAATGGTCGCGAACATACAGGACGCGATGTTGTTGAATGGGCAAAACAGGGTGTTGAACTCGGCGTAGGTGAAATCCTGGTCACTTCTGTTGACCATGAAGGCACGCGCAAGGGATTTGATATTGACCTTGTTAAACAAATTTCTGAAGCCGTTTCTGTACCTGTTATCGCCTCGGGCGGTATGGGCACTATGAATCACCTGACTGACCTGGTTGATGGTGCCAGGCCTAATGCGATTGCCATGGCTGATATTTTGCATTATGACCGCATGACCCTGGAAGACATTCGGGAAGAAGCTTTAAAGGCTGGCGTGCCAGTGAGGGAGAGGGTCTTTGACAACACTGATCGTTGATTATGGGCGTGGCAATATACAGAGTGTATGCCGGGCCATTGAGCAATGCGGTGGCGAATTTATTTTGTCCAGCAACCCTGCTGACCTGGAAAAGGCTGACCGTGTTATCCTGCCGGGTGTCGGGGCTTTTGGCGACTGTGCCAACCAGCTTGACCAGATGGACTTTATTCCTGCCATAACCGATTTTGTCCAGTCAGGGAAGCCTTTCCTGGGCATTTGTGTTGGTATGCAGATTTTGCATACTGCCAGTGAAGAGTTTGGAGACCATCAGGGTCTGGGATACCTGCCAGGAAAGGTCAGAGCCATTCCAAATACGGATTCTGGGGGAAAACCCCATAAGATCCCTCATATTGGATGGGCATCGCTGGAAAAGCCGAAAGGAAAAGGCGAAAACTATTGGGACGGGACTATTATGGAAAATGTTCCTGACAAGGCTGCTGTCTATTTTGTCCATTCCTTCACAGCACATCCGGATAATCCAGAACACCGTCTTGCGGATGCCTATTATAATGGCCGTCTGATTGCTGCGGCTGTGATCCATAACAATATTACAGGTGTCCAGTTTCATCCTGAAAAAAGCGGGACAATTGGATTACGGGTTATCAGTTCATTCTTGAAACAAGAGCCGCACAACGTCTAGGGTATAATGGCATGATTGATGACCACTATGTACTTGCCATCATTCCCGCACGTGGCGGCTCCAAGTCTGTACCACGCAAAAACCTGATTCCGGTTGCAGGAAAAAGCCTGATAGAACGCACCATGATACAGGCTGCCCCCTCTGCCTTTATTGACCGTGTGATTTTATCAACTGATGATGTCCCGATTGCCGTAGAGGGCAAACGGGTCGGCATTGATGTTCCCTTCATGCGCCCTGACGCACTGGCAACTGATGAGGCCACAACAGCCAGTGTTGTTCACCATGTACTGGAAAGACTGGAAATGACGACAGGCTATCTGGTTCTGCTCCAGCCAACCTCGCCGATGCGCAGCAGTGATGATATAGACCACTGTATCAGGCTATGCCATGAAAGCAGGGCAAAGGCCTGTGTCAGCGTGATGGAAATTGACAAGTCGCCCTACTGGATGTTCAAGACAGGTGATACAGGCTACCTCGAACCCTTTATTGATACACCAGAACGTCCGAGCCGCAGACAGGATGCCCCCAAGACCTATATGCTTAACGGGGCAATCTATGTCGTCGCCATAGACAGCTTTCTGTCAGAAAACAGTTTTCTCCCGGAGAAAACAATGTCTTATGTCATGCCGGCTGAGCGATCAATTGATATTGATACCCCCTCTGACCTGGCAAGGGTCGAAAAGATTTTAAATGAAAAGCAATGATAAACATTATAGAATTTGGAACAAAATAAAATGGCACTCCTGAAATCCGGAAAAATACTTGTAACAGGTGCTGATGGTTTTATCGGCTCACATCTTGTTGATATGCTGGTACGCCAGGGCTATGATGTCCGCGCCTTTGTTCTTTACAACTCATTCAACAGCTGGGGTTGGCTTGACCGTGTTGATGATGATGTAAAGGGAAAGTTTGAAATTTTTGCAGGTGATGTCCGTGACCCTCACGGTGTCCGTGAGGCCATGAAGGGCTGCACAACGGTCTTTCATCTTGCTGCCCTGATTGCAATCCCCTATAGCTACCATTCCCCAGCGACCTATGTTGAAACCAATATGACAGGAACACTTAATATTGTTCAGGCTGCCCGTGACCTGGGTGTCCAGGTTATCCAGACCTCGACCAGCGAAACCTATGGCACCGCCCAATATGTCCCGATTGATGAAGAGCATCCACTCCAGGGACAATCCCCCTATTCTGCCACCAAGATTGGCGCAGACCAGATGGCACTGAGCTATTACCGCTCCTTTGAAACCCCTGTCACTGTTGTCCGCCCCTTTAACACCTATGGCCCCAGGCAGTCTGCCCGCGCTGTCATACCTACTGTGATAACCCAGATTGCAGCAGGACAGACTGAGCTTAAACTTGGTTCCCTGACACCGACACGGGACTTTTCCTATGTGACAGATACCGCAGCAGGCTTTATCGCACTGGCCGAATGTGATGCAGCGATTGGTGAGGTTGTCAACCTGGGCAGTGGTTTTGAAATTTCAATCGGTGATACCGTCAAGCTGATTTCCGAAGTGATGGGACAGGACATTACCATTACCACAGATGAGCAGCGGATCAGGCCAGAAAAGAGTGAGGTTGAACGTCTGTTCTCTGACATGACCAAGGCCAAGAAACTCACGAAATGGCGGCCTGCTTATGGTGAGCTGGAAGGCTTTAAAAGGGGTATGGCTGAAACTGTAGACTTTTTTACAAACCCTGAAAATCTGAAATATTACAAGCATGATATTTACAATATCTAGAGCAAAATGCATTTAATCCCAATCATTTTTTGCTCCAGAGTCCGTATTGGTCGCATACTTTAACCAGACAAGCCGCAGGCGACTTGTCTTCATTATGCTCTAGAGTCTGGATGGATATGTTATGGCGAACAGTTTTGACCAACAAAAGGCTCTTAGCCTTATCAGGCAGGCCATCCACCATGATGGCCAGTTCGCACCGTTGCATGAGCCACGGTTTTCAGGCCGCGAAAATGACTATCTCAAGGATTGCATAGACACGGGCTGGGTGTCTTCGGTTGGCTCTTATGTTGACCGTTTTGAAAAGGATATGGCCACATATTGCGATGTGCCCTATGCCATTGCTGTCATGAACGGCACAGCCGCCCTGCATGTTTGCCTGTTGCTGGCAGGCGTAAAGCCGGGGGATGAAATCCTGATCCCGACCCTGACCTTTATTGCAACAGCCAATGCTGTCCATTATTGTGGTGCAACCCCCCATTTTTGTGACAGCGATACCTCCAGTCTTGGCATTAATGCTGAAAAACTGGAAACCCACCTCAATGATATTGCTGAAATTCGTGGTGACACCTGCTATAACAGACAGACAGGCAACCCTATCCGCGTCCTAATGCCAATGCACTGTTTTGGTCACCCCTCAGACCTGGATGCCTTGCTGGATGTGGCAAACCGCTGGCATATTGCCTTGGTTGAAGATGCTGCTGAAAGCCTTGGTAGCCTCTATAAGGGCAAGCCAACAGGGCAACATGGCCTGCTGTCTGCGGTCAGCTTTAATGGCAACAAGATTATCACAACAGGGGGCGGCGGCATCATCCTGACAAGGGATGAAGGTCTTGCAAAACGGGCAAAACACCTGACCACGACAGCAAAACAACCCCACCCTTACGAATTTTATCATGACGAGGTTGGCTTTAACTACCGTATGCCTAACCTCAATGCAGCCCTTGGTGTTGCCCAGCTTGAGCAGCTTGACGGTTTTCTCGCAGCCAAGAAACATCTTGCTGATGCCTATCATGAAGCCTTCAGGGGCTTTGGCGGAGGCTATATTTTTGGGGATGCAGACTATGCCCAGAGCAATAACTGGCTTATTGCGCTTATTCTGGACACGTCGGATCTCAAGACCCGTAACCGATTCTTGGAAATGAGCAATGCTGCCGGTGTCATGACACGGCCTGTCTGGAAACTGATGCACCATTTAAAAGTCTATGCAGACTGTCCTGCCATGGATCTTTCAAAGGCCGAAGATCTCGAAGGGCGTATCATAAACCTGCCCTCCTCTGTCAAGCATGGGATACAACATGACACTTAAGGTCTGTATCGTTACGGGGACACGTGCTGAATGGGGTCTGTTGCGCTTGCCTGCCGAGCATATCCGTGATGCCAAAGGCCTTGCCTTGCAAATCATTGCAACTGCCAGCCACCTTTCTGAAGCCTTTGGCAATACGGTTGATGAGATTGAGAAAGCAGGATTTATTGTTGATAGGCGTGTCCCCATGCTTGAGCCAGGCGATGATGCGGTTGCGGTGACCCATTCAATGGGGCGCGGTGTGATCGGGTTTGCGGATGCTTTTGCGCAGATGAGGCCTGATATTGTTATGGTTCTGGGAGACCGTTTTGAAATTCTGGCCGTTGTCCAGGCTGCCCTGATTGCCCGCATCCCTGTTGCCCACTTATGCGGTGGTGATGTTACTGAAGGTGCTTTTGATGAAGCCATTCGTCATGCCATTACCAAGATGTCCCATATCCATTTTGTTACTAATAAGGATGCGCAAAAACGGGTGCGCCAGCTTGGTGAAAACCCTGACCATATTTATCTTGTCGGTTCACCCGGTATTGATGCCATTCTCCAGATCCCCCGTCTGGACAAACAGACCCTTTTTGCGGATCTGGGACTGAGGCCGCGCAACAAAACAGTCACAGTGACCTTTCACCCCCCAACCCTGGATGAAGAAGGCTCTGCCCTGGGACAGATGCAGGCCGTACTGGATGGCTTGGCT
The DNA here is from genome assembly GCA_024279735.1 of Alphaproteobacteria bacterium. Taxonomy (GTDB): domain Bacteria; phylum Pseudomonadota; class Alphaproteobacteria; order Rhizobiales; family JAJRRF01; genus JAJRRF01. The sequence continues at coordinate 2,869 of JAJRRF010000130.1, read as the reverse complement.
GCCCTTGGGGATGATGTTGCAATCATTATTACAGGAAGCAATGCTGATACCGAAGGCCGTGCCCTGACCCAGATGGCTGAAGACTTTGCCAACAGCCACAACAATGCTGTGTTCCGTGCCAGTCTGGGACAACATCGTTACTTTTCGGCACTGGCTTTGTCAGATGCCGTTGTGGGGAACTCGTCCAGCGGCCTGTATGAGGCGCCTAGCTTTAAAGTGCCGACCATTAATATTGGAGACAGGCAGCAAGGCCGCCTTCAGGCAACCTCCGTCATAGACTGTCCGGTTGATAGCCAAGCCATTTTTCAGGCCATTACAGCTAGCTTCACCCATGATTGCAGCCAGACAGTAAACCCTTATGGCACTGGAAATAGCAGCCAGGCTATTACAGCTGTGTTGCAGGCACTGGACAATCCGCGTAGTCTTATCAAGAAGCATTTTTTTGATATAACAGATTGATATACAGGTGCTGGAGTACCTTGCAAGCAAGCTGAAGTCAGATGATATTGCCCAGAGCCAACACCACAACAAACAGGACAAAATTAAAATGGTTACGATAATTGCTGAAGCCGGTGTCAATCATAATGGTAACCTTGACCTGGCACGGAAACTGATTGATGCAGCTGCTGATACTGGGGCAGATATTGTCAAGTTCCAGACTTTTAAGGCCACTGCCCTTGCCAGCAAATCTGCCCCCAAGGCTGAATACCAGAAAGAGACCACAGGGGCTGGGCAGTCACAGCTTGAAATGCTCAAGGCACTTGAGTTGTCAGACGAAGACCATCATATCCTGGTTGCCCATTGCAAGGACAGGAAGATCGGTTTCCTCTCAACCCCGTTTGATTTCCAAAGTCTTGATTTGCTGGTTGATGTTCTTGATATACCGGTACTCAAGGTTGGATCCGGTGACATGTCAAACGCGCCCTTGCTTCATGCCTGCGCCAGGACAGGAAAGCCTGTTATTCTTTCAACAGGCATGAGTACAATGGCCGATATTGAAGAGGCTCTCGGGGTTGCCGCCCATGGGTTTCTGGGAGGAGATAACCCTGGCAGGGACGCTTTTGCAAATGCTTATGCCAGTCCTGAAGGCAAAGAGGTTTTGGCCAAAAAACTGACCCTGCTCCATTGTACGACAGCCTACCCGACCCCGCCCGCAGACATTAACCTGAAAGCTATGGATGTGATGCGGGAGACATTTGGTTTACCCATAGGTTTTTCAGACCATAGCGCAGGGATTTATATCTCGATTGCAGCGGTGGCACGCGGTGCGATGATGATTGAAAAACATATGACACTGGACTGCACCATGGATGGCCCTGACCACCGTGCCTCCCTTGAGCCTGATGCCTTCAGGGCTATGGTGACCGGTATCCGTGAAACAGAGGCTGCACTGGGAACAGGAATTAAAGAGCCTACTGATATTGAGCGTAAAAATATGGCAGTGGCTCGCAAGAGCCTGGTGGCTGCCACTGATATTGAAAAGGGCAGTGTCTTTACCCCTGGAAACCTGACGTCAAAGCGTCCAGGGAATGGCCTGGCCCCTGTCCTGTACTGGAATATTCTTGGCAAGCCTGCCAACCGTGATTATGCAGCAGATGACCTGATTCAGGAAGACAAATGAAAAAACCTGTCATAATATTGGGGTTTGGGGGGCATGGCCATGTTGTTGCCGATCTGGTTCGCCGGTCAGGTTACACGGTCTTGGGCTATACTGCCCCTGAAGAGGCAGTCCGAAGAGGTTTTCCCAATGACCCTGATTTTCTTGGGAATGATGATGTCATCAGGCAATATGAAACTGGCAACATATCACTTGCCAACGGAATGGGGTCTGTCGGTCATTCGAGTTTGCGGGGCAGGATTTTTATAGGCCTTGTCAGGCAGGGCTATCACTTTCCTGCTCTGCAACACCCCTCAGCCATTATCGCTGATAATGTCAGGCTGGCCGAAGGCAGCCAGGTTATGGCCGGGGCTGTCTTGCAGTCAGGGGTATCTATTGGCCAAAACAGCATTATCAATACCAGGGTTTCTATAGATCATGATTGTCTGGTCAAGGATCATGTCCATATCGCTCCCGGAAGTGTGCTGTCAGGGGATGTCACGGTTGAGAGCCATGTACATATCGGTACCGGTGCTGTTGTGATCCAGGGCATTACAATTGGCAGGGCTGCCCTAGTGGGGGCAGGAGCCACAGTCCTGTCCAACATCCCTGATGACAGCCTTGCCATTGGTACACCGGCAATTTTCAGGCCAAGAAAAGAAAAAAACAATAGCAAACTGTAAGAAATTGCTGTCAGCAAACCTTGTTCCAGAGTCCTTGCTGGTTGCATACTTAACCAGCCAGGCCGAATGTTGAAACCTATAAAATCAAAGTCCTTGCGCAACCAGCGTGAAAATATCTTCTCACAATAGGTGCTGTAACGGCTAAAATTATGAAAATTGGCCTTGCCCCAGAAATACAAAAACAGGCGCAGCAATACTGCCATAAATTTTGATTGTGGGCATGAAATGCCTGGTATTTCATCCAAAACAGTTGTTACAATATCCAGGAGTGCGCCCCTTTTGAAGGATTGATAATGTTTCGCTAAAACACTATCTTCCCACAAATTGGGGGACACATTTATATTTTTGTTTGGTGAAAACTGTCCGAACTATACTCCCCCAACATCAAGACCCAGATTTTCATCTGGCTCTTTTGCACTCTGGAGTCGTTCCGTCCTTCTCCCAATGCTGGGTCTTTCCCAACAAAGGTACCAAACGCGCCATAGGATTTGAAATTTAGCCTGTCGTTCTTCAAAAGTTGGATTGGGGCTGTTATTGCCCTTTAAGAGGATTTCTCATCTTCTATATTTAAGATTTTCTGTGCGGCTTC
>JAJRRF010000129.1 GCA_024279735.1 Alphaproteobacteria bacterium | reverse complement strand
TCGTCGGTTTGCGCAACAATGCTTCAAGTGTTTCTTCTTGTTCTTCTGTAAGGTAGCCTCTATGATCCATGATCCTATTCTGAATCAAATAAGAACACTATGTCAACATCTCACTGGGTTTTGGTGGAATCTGAGTATATCAAACTCTATTTTTCATTTTTGTCATGGCAAGACGCAAGATCTTGCCATCCATGCTGAAGATTTTGGTCTTATAGCAAGGCCGGTTTATATCAGCAATCTTCACTGCGTGGATTCCAAGATCTTACGTCTTGGGATGACAAGATAAAGAGACATTTTTTGTCAAAGAGTAATAGTCGATTCTTTTGGCTTTCAATGAGGAAACCGACACACGTTTACAAAACAAAGAACAATAAATTGGTTTGGGCATTTCTGAGGGTGTCTTTATCCCTTGATTATCATGCGTGTCTTCATGCGTTTAAACACTTCGGGTGAACATTTCCGCGCTCAAGAAACGCAGCCGGACAAAAAACCTGCAACACCTGCCGGAACACAAAACTACAAAATATTTCTTAGAAAACACATGACACCGCCCCCCATAATTTCATAAAACCTTAAAGGGGTTTGTTACGATATGCACCACCATTTTTTCTCGGGGCTGAAAATACCTGCGGCTTGTTCTATAATATCACCAAACTGCAACAATTCCCCCTCAGCAAAAGGCTTGCCAAGCAGTTGCAACCCCAAAGGTGTCCCCTCTGAAGACAGTCCAGCAGGTACAGATATTCCAGGAATACCTGCCATATTGGCGGTTACTGTAAAGATATCATTGAGATACATTTCCAGCGGGTCGCCGCTTTTTTCTCCCAGGGCAAAGGCAGGAGACGGCGTGGTTGGTGTCAACAGCACATCCACGTCTTCAAAAGCCTTGTCAAAATCCTGCTTGATCAGGGAGCGAATTTTCTGCGCCTTGATGTAATAGGCATCATAATATCCCGCTGACAGCACATAGGTCCCGATCAGGATACGGCGTTTGACCTCATCGCCAAAGCCTTCCGAGCGGGTTTTTTCATAAAGGTCCTGGAGGTCTTCACCCTCAACCCGCAAGCCATATTTTACGCCGTCATAACGCGCCAGGTTAGAGGAAGCTTCTGCAGGGGCTACGATATAATAGGCAGGAAGTGCATATTTGGTATGGGGCAAGGACACGTCTTTAATGTTTGCGCCTGCTGCCTTGAACCATTCAATGCCCTGTTGCCAAAGCTGTTCTATCTCATCACCCATGCCGTCCATGCGGTATTCTTTTGGAATACCAATGGTCATCCCGCGAATGTCCTTGCCAATAAAGTCCTCATAATTTGGCACAGGCATATCAATACTGGTGCTGTCCTTCAGGTCATAGCTGGCCATTGATCCCATCATAATGGCCGCATCCCGCACTGTCCTGGTGATTGGCCCGGCCTGGTCAAGCGAGGAGGCAAAGGCCACCGTGCCCCAGCGCGAGCATCGGCCATAAGTCGGCTTCAGCCCCACCGTCCCGGTAAAGGCAGCAGGCTGGCGGATAGAGCCGCCTGTATCTGTGGCAGTCGCCGCCATACAGAGACCAGCAGCCACAGAGGAAGCTGACCCGCCTGAAGACCCACCTGGCACAAGCTGGGCATCATCGCCCTTGCGCTGCCACGGATTGATACAGTTGCCAAAAAAACTGGTCTCGTTTGAGGACCCCATGGCAAATTCATCATTATTGAGCTTGCCCAGCATTACCGCCCCGGCATCCCACAGGTTTTGGGTGACAGTGCTTTCATAGGGCGGGACAAAATTGTCCAGGATATGGGAACAGGCTGTTGTCCGCACATCCTTGGTGCAGAACAGATCCTTGATGCCCAGCGGAATGCCTTCAAGCGCGCCGACCGTGCCAGAAGCCCGCCGCTTGTCACTGGCCTTGGCCATCTCCAGAGCCTTGTTTTCTGTGGTCAAAATATAGGCATTCAGGCTTTCATTACAGCTCTTGATCTCATCAAGATGCGCCTGGGCCAGTTCCTGCGCGTTATAATCGCCTCTTTGAAGTCCGTCACGCGCCTCGGCAATGGTCAATTTTGTTAGTTCACTCATGATGGCCTACTCCACAACTTTAGGGACGACAAAGAAGTTATCTTCACTGCTTGGGGCATTTTTGACAATATCTTCAGGATATCCCCCGTCAGTGACCTCGTCCTGCCGCTGCCGAAGGGTGGCTTCAACCACAGATGTCAGGGGTTGCACCCCGTCTGTATTAACTTCAGAAAGCTGTTCAACCCAGTCCATAATCTGGGACAGTTCTGTCTCAAGATGTTTGACATCTTCTTCGGAAACGCTAATCCGCGCCAAATGCGCAATTTTTCGCACCAATTCCTGATCTACATGCATAATGTAAAGTAACCCTGGCTAATAGTGAGTGTCTTTGCTGACAGTCATAACCATGCTTTGTGTCTGGCGCAACAGTCTTGCAGCATTGTCCGCAGAAATATCAGAGGAGTTCAATATTGTCCTGCGGCGCCAGGGCAATTGCACGAAATTTTATGATTTTATAACAATAGTTCGGACAGTTTTCACCCAACAAAAAAATAAGTGAGCCCTCAATTTGTGGGAAGATGGTGTTGTAAACGACATCAATCCTTCAAAACGGAGGAACTCATGGACATTGTAACAACTGTTCT
>JAJRRF010000128.1 GCA_024279735.1 Alphaproteobacteria bacterium | reverse complement strand
GGTTTCAAGCGGAATACAGTCTAAAAATCCTGTTTTTTAATGGAAAAATGATCATATTTTAGTGGTTTTAAAAATAACGATTTATTTTTATCGTTATTTATCAATTAGTTAATGCACCTAAAACAAGCTGGGGAGTTACATTTTTTGTTTCTATATTTAAAACGAAGGTTGCGTTATGGGACGTTCTCTGGTTCTGTCATTCCTGATTTTGTCAGTTATTTTTTATACAATGGGACGTCCTAAAAACGATACCGGTACAATAGATTATATTCATTCTGTTAAAAACCATGACTTCTCACCCAACGCAGTTGAAAAAAGATTTTTCAATGCCCTTAAGCCCCGTCAGGACAATGCCCAGAAGGCTTATTCAGGACTCGGAAAACAACAAGAAACCCGTATCAGCAGCATTGTTCAGGACAGGATTGAAAAAAAAGATCCCAGAACAGTACAGGCAAAAAATTTGACCCTGCGCGAACAGCAGGCTCTGGAGAAGCTCCCGTTACTTGCCACGCCAACCAAGAAACCTGAACGCCTCTCTTCACTCTTCCGGCTTCCGTCCTATCTCCCATTCAGGGAAATGGTTGAAAGCACCATAACCCTAAAGGGTTCAGAACCAAAAGACACGCTCGCACAAAACAAAAGAACTTCTGTCAAGGTTGCCCGCATTGTTCCCCAAAAAGCTGAAGACGGACTGATGGACTTTCTACCTCTGGAGCATGTCTATACCCCCCAAAAGACACAGACATCCCTAAAAATTATGGAGAAAACAGCAACCACCAAAACCATAAAGACAGTTGCCCTGCCTAAAAAGCCAAGAACAACTCCCCCCAAACAAAAAGTGGTCATCGCCTCCCTCCCGCAAAACCCTGCAACATTGATAACACTCCCTGTCAGGCGGGCTGCCCTGCCTAAGAAGACAAAACGACCTGTTCCTCCAAACAAAACTGTTGTAGCCGCGCTCCAGCAAGACCCTGCCACACTGATGGCACTTCCTGTCAAACGCGCTGCCAGCAAAAGCAATAACGGTAGCCAGGCCAAGGCCTCAACTGCAAAACCAAAAAAGAAAACTGCAATTGCCAGCCTTCAAAAGCAGAAGCTGACACAGCACCGTCTCCAGAGAAAAAAAAATGCTGCCAGAAAATGGCGTACTATCCGGAGGAAAAAGGCACGATTGTTACAGGCCAGGCACTATGCCCAAAAACGCAAACGGACAAGATCTCTCATGCGTCAGCTGCAGACCAAGCTAGCACGCAGAAAGGCCAACAGGAGCAGGGCTGCGACCTTGCCTGTACAGACAAAGGGAGATTCTGCAAAACATCCAGCCCAGACGCATATTAAAAAAGTCATGGCACGCCAAAATAAAAAAGCATTTCAAGGCAGGGTAAACCGTAAAAAGAAAAGACTGGCATCCCTGAACAGGTCTCTCAGACGTAAAAAAATAAACCATAAAAACAGGGTAGCCCTGCGTCATAAATTACGCCAACAACGAAAAAAGGCTGGAAAATCGCGCAGAAACAGGCGCAACATTATAGTAGTACGTCAACCTGCCAAGGCCTATACCAGGCGGGCACGTTTGAAGAGAGTAATTACGCGCAACAACAATAAGGCTTTCCAAAACAAGATACGCAGACAAAGAAGAAGTGCGCAAATCAGACGTAAGAACAAACGTATTTTACGTAGGATTGATAGAAAATTAGGAAAAAAACGCTTCGGGAAACAGCGAACAGTTGCTCTTAGGCAGCAAAAAAGAAGAAAAAGGTTTGTCAGGCAACGCCTCAGGAGACGCAATGTCAAAAGAAAAACAATCAAAAAATACAGGGCTGTCAGAAGGACAAGGGTTGCGCGCAGACGGCCAGCCAGACAGCCCTGGCACCAGTTTAACTTTGACGGCACTATGGGCGGTGATTAACAGGATTCCTGGTCAAAATACCATTTTCCCTTCTTTTCCGGGGCAGATCGTGGATATACTCACACGACGTAAAAACCCAGTTTTTTTCAGGTGAGAAATTTTGTGATCTGGATAGGCGCGTTCTTCGCTGCAATGCCTTAGCATTGTGAGAAGGGCGAACAACTCCAGAGTGCAAAAGAGCCAGCTGACAATTTGGGTTTTGATGTTGGGGGAGTATACCTAAACTATTGGCATCCTATAAATGCGACAAGCGGTCAAGAGCCCCCTGCAAGATATAGGTTGCAGCCATCTTGTCAACAAGCTCGGCGCGGCGTTTGCGTGACAGGTCAGCCTCAATCATGACCCGCTCCACCGCTACTGTTGACAGCCGTTCGTCCCAAAACATCAGCGGAAGGTCACAAATTGCATTTAGGTTTCGGGAAAAGGCACGGGTTGACTGGATTCTTGCACCTTCACTGCCATCCATGTTAATCGGCAACCCCAACACAAAGCCCGTCACCTCATGCTCGGCAACAAGATCAAGCAAACGCGCGCCGTCTACCTTAAACTTGCTGCGCCTGATGGTTTCCAGCGGGGTGGCAATGGAGAACAGCACATCTGACAGCGCAAGGCCAATCGTCTTGCTCCCAAGGTCAAGCCCCATAAGCCTTTTGCCAGTCTTGATATTTTCCCTGAAGCTCACCAACTCATTAAGAGAGTCTTGCCCTGTTTCAGCCTGTGTCATAAGTCCGCCTCCTGTTCTTGCCACCTAAAAGAGATCCCCAAAATGGCCTCATCCAGCTCCCATATCCAACCAAAGTCCTCTGTCCTGATTGTCGGGGCTGGCCCTGCGGGGGGACTGCTGGCATATCTTCTAGCAAAAGAAGGCATTGCCGTCACCCTAATTGAACGTCACAGTGATTTTTCACGGGTGTTTCGCGGCGAAGGCCTGATGCCCTCTGGGCAGGAGATGTTCCGGCAGGCTGGTTTATGGCAGCAATTTGATGCCCTTCCCCATAGCACCTTTCAGGATACCGAAATTTTCTACAAGAAAAAATTGCTGGCAAGACAGTCCTTTAGCTTTGCCCAAGATACCCTGTCACCGCGCTTTGTCTCCCAACCCCACATGCTGGAAATGCTGGTCTCAGAATGCCATAAATTTAAAAATTTCAGTTTTATAAAAGGGGTGCGGGTTACAAAACCCCTTTATGACACAGCAAACCCACATAGAATTACAGGCGTTGAGATAAAGGATAAGGACGGAACACACGTTACAAAGGCCGATTATGTCTTCGCCACGGATGGCCGCTCTTCTGTCATGAGAAAACAGGCTGGCCTGGAAACCCCGCATAATCCGGAATCTTTTGATATTATCTGGTGCAAACTGCCTATGCCTGATTTTTTGGGAACGGACACCGAGAAAAAAAGTGTCCGGGTCTATTTTGGAAATGGTCATTTAGGTTTCTTCATTCCGTCCTATGACATGCTGCAAATTGGCTGGATCATCCGCAAGGGTAGCTATAAGAACTTTAAAAAGAGGGGCATTGAGGGTTGGATCAAGGAAATGTCGCGCCATGTATCTGATGATATGGCTGCCCATTTACAAATGCACAGCGAGGACTTTGTCCAACCTTTCTTACTGGATGTGGTTTGTGATTTTTATGAGGACTGGTCTGTGCCTGGCATGACCCTTTTGGGGGATGCCGCCCATCCCATGTCCCCTGTTGGCGGCCAGGGGATCAATATCGCCTTGCGTGACGCAGTTGTGGCAGCCAACCATTTTATTCCCCTGCTCAAGACAGCGGCAAAGGCCAGTAGGCTAGACAGGGCGGCGATTGATTTTGCAACAGAACGCAGTACAGAGGTCAGGGCTATCCAAAAACTCCAGCACCGTCCTCCCCGTATCCTTCTGGGCAAAGGCATCTGGCTGGATATACTGGTTCTGGGCATCCAAGCCATGCAAAAGACTGGCCTGAACAAACTGGTCTTTAAAAACTTCCGGTTTGAAAATACGCCATTCTCCAAAGGCATTACAGAAGTAAAACTCAAGAAATTTAGATAATCCAGACCACAGGCAGCAACGCAGAAGCCATACAGATACTCTTAAAGCTTGGCCTGGCCGCTCGGCTGGCAATTGCAAGGGTTGCTACTAGGGGACAAATATCTGTTTTGCACGTCAGCCATCTCAAATTTTTGCCATAATTCTTAATGACTGGCCATATTTCCACCATTCCCCTTTGTCATTATACTCTATGAAGGGGTGTCTTTCCAATTTTTGATATACCATTATTCGCCGACAAGTCTGGCGATACGCATTTAGGATACACGCAGAAATAAAGGATCAGGGTAGCGCAGTAATTTTGTGTGCCGGTTAGGCCAAAAATGCGCATGTAGCAAACTACACAGGCATTTTTGAAACGACACTGGTGACCAAAAGGACAAGCTAAACGTAACAGTTATTTTTAAGAGTGTCCTTAGTCCTTGCAGTGACCAATATTTCTGGCACTGCCAACAGATATTTTTATCAGGCTATACACCAAAAACAATAGCAAGATGTCATAGCCCTATTTTTTATACAGCACCTATTCACCATACCCAGTTCTGTCCCTGTCAATTCAGGGGACATACAATTTAAAAGGTGAATACCATGGCAAAATACAAGGCTCGATCCAATTTCAGAAAGAAGAATTCTGCAAAACGGAAGACGACACTGAAACATGCCAACTTTAACAAAAGGGAACGTGAAGGAAAATTGCGGGAACAGGGTGGGCAATGCTGTTATTGCTTTACAGGCCTGAACCACAAGACTGTTACACTGGAACATGTCAGGGCACGTTCAAAGGGCGGCATAAACCACAGGTCAAACTATAAGGCAAGCTGCGAGGCTTGTAACCAACTGAAGGGAAACATGTCAGAGGCTGCCTTCAAGAAAAAAATAAAGCATCCTGCTGTGACAGACCCCTTTCCATATTGGGAAGCCCATATCCGCCGCAGGCTAAGCCTGGCAACCAACCGTTCTTGCCGTAATATCCGCTGTTATGTCGGTATAGAAGTGAGACAAAGGCAATATGCAGACTGCTGATTGTCTTGTCCGTCCAGGAAACCAGGTGTTTTCTGGACAGACAAACACTGCCCAAATACCCTTCCGTCCAGACCCCAAAAAATATAGCCAGCCCCTTCCCTGTTTTACCCCGACACCAATCTTCTGTCTCAATTGTTCTGTAGGGTCGCCAGATAGCTGTTCATAAGATAGACTTCTGTTTATAAAATCAGGGTATAACTGGAAATACAGAACCAACTACCCCAAAAGTCGGGACAATTTCCCTTTTGTGAAACAGTATTCATCGCCAGCCTTTTTCATGGGGCTTTAACAGGGCATTACCAATGATAGAGCAACACCAAAGTGCAAATAATAACGACCATGCCGGCCTTGACCAAATATTTGCCAATATTGACAGGCTAAAGGCCTTCAGGCAAGCGCGCAGTCACAGTCGCCTGGTAAAATTATTGCGGTTTTTGCTCCCCATCGGTGTCGTAGGACTACTTGGCCTTCTCCTTGCCCCGACCCTCCTCAGGCCAGAAGTGAAGGGACTGTCAGTCACAGCTGTGGAACCTGTCAGCCTGACAAGCTATATCATGCGTAATCCCCATTATGAGGGCTTTGACAAAAAAAATGGCAACTACACCATTGACGCAGAATCAGCCAAAATTGATATCAAGAATAGTGGCAGCATCCCCTTAACCAATATCAGAATCAAGGTTACCCACCTTGACAAGAGTGGCATAGCCCTCAAGGCCAAAACGGGTCTCTATAACCGGGAACAGAAAAGCATGGATTTGGCAGGGGATATCCAGTTCCATAACAGCACAGGCATGTCAGCTTACTTCAAGACAGCCAAGATCAATATGGACTCCAAGACCATAATCTCCGACAGGGCCGTCAGGGTTGAGATGCCGCAGGGGAAAGTAACAGCCAGTGCCATCAAGATTTATGGCCAGAAAAAATATGTAGAATTTATCAAGGATGTCAGGCTCTTCCTGGTTGCCCCTGCCCCCGAAAAAGGCAAGGCAGTTCAGCCCAAAGCCAAGAAATCCTCCACTCCCCAACAAAACAGCCTTATTGGGGGGATGTCTATGGACAGAAGCCTGCCGATACTTTCAAGGGCTGATTTTCTGGCGATCAATGACAACAAAAAAACAGCCCTGCTGACAGGGAATGTTGCCGTCAACCAGGGCATTTATGAACTCCTCACTAACCGTCTCCAGATCAGTTATTCCCAGCCCCCAAAAAAAGGGCAGAAGGCCAAGACAGCAGCATCCTCACCATTGTCCCCTGCCGCTTCGGGTAAAATAAAATCCATCACAGCTGACAAGGGCATCGTCATCTATACTGCTGACGGACGTTCTGTCCAGGGCGAGACAGCCCGCTTTAACATGGAAAAAGGCATTGTCAGGATTGAGGGCAGTGCCAAAAACAAGATGGTCATCAGCTCCAAGACAGGAACCGTCACAGCCCAATCAGTGACGATGGAAAATGCAAAAAACAAGATTTTCTTTGACAGAGATGTCGTCGCAGGTCTGAGCAGGAACACCATTTATTCAGACAGCCTACAAATTAATACCAAAACCAATATCGTTGACTTTGATGGAAAGGTCAGGCTGGTGGCCTATAACCAGCAGAAGCAGAAGAAAAATCAAGGAAAAGGAAAGCCTAAAAAGGTCAGCAAGAAAAAGTCAGGCCTGCTCAATATGGATGCCGGCAAAATGGATTCCAGCAAGCCCATCAATATTTCTTCAGCTCACCTCCGTATTGATGACAAAAAGAAGACAGCCATCTTCAGGGGCAAGGTTGTTGCGCAGCAGGATATATTTACCTTAAGGTCAGAAAAACTGACGGCCTTTTACACAGGGCAGATGCAGCCCATGCCCCCTGTTACCAGTCCCAAAAAACAGCACAAGAAAAAAAGAAAGTCAGCCAGTGATGGCCAGATCAAAAAAATAATTGCACATAACAAGGTTCTGATAACATCAGGCGACGACCAGACTGCATCCGGGGACAAGGCCACCTTTAATGTCCTGACCAATATTGCCGTCATTTCCGGAAATGTAGTTCTTTCGCAAAAAGGTAATATCCTGAAAGGGGAAAAACTGGTTCTGAATCTCAGTACAGGACACTACAAGCTGAAAAACTCTAAAAATTCACGGGTCAAGCTGCTTGTGATCCCTGGAAACGGCAAGTCTTTCAAGATTCCCAGGTGATGCCCCTAAAAAGACAATTATCAAGAACACTATTACAGAAGTCACAGGGGAAATTTGTGTATATGGTTAACCAGGGCTTGCGATAAAAAGAGGCAAAAATATTTCAGAAAACAACAGTCAAGCAGTGTCCCAATCCAGGCAACTGAACATCGGCAACAGCCCATAAAACAGTATATACGGCACATCACCATGTTCCAAAAGCTTATTGTCCTAAGCACCCAAAAATGAAGTATTTCCTTTAGTAAAGATAAAGTATCACCTCATAACACAAAATAAAACAGGCGGATTCCAAAGTGAATGACAGTATATCTTCATCGGATTTTAATACAAAAGATGTTCAATCAACACAGAAGAAATCCCGTTTTGGTTTTTTCAAAAAGAAAAAAGACAAAAAGGCCGAATTCCAGAAACAGTTTGACCAGCCGGCTGCACAGGGACTGGGTGTCCGGCATGAACTGATTGATGCTGACGGCTATCTGACAGTACACCATATTGAAAAGGGTTTTAAGGGACGAAAAGTTATTCATGATGCCAGCCTGTCCATCAGGCGAGGCGAATCCATTGGCATATTGGGTCCCAATGGTGCTGGCAAGACCACGATCTTTTACCAGATTACAGGTCTTATCCAGCCCGACAAGGGGCGTATTACTGTTGATGGGCATGACATTACAAATATGCCGATGTACCGCCGCGCCAGGATGGGCATCGGTTATCTGCCCCAGGAAACCTCGATCTTTCGCGGCATGACCGTTGAAGACAATATTATGGCCGTACTGGAACTGGTTGAGAAGAACAAGAAGAAACGCAAGGAACAGCTGGAGATTTTGCTGGAAGAGTTTTCGATCACCAGGCTGCGCAAGTCCCCCGCAATGGCCTTGTCCGGCGGCGAAAGAAGACGCTGTGAAATTGCAAGAGCCTTGGCAAGCAGGCCATCCTATATCCTGCTTGATGAGCCTTTTGCAGGTATTGACCCGATTGCGATCGGTGATATCCGTTCGCTGGTCAAGCATTTGACAGACCGAGGCATCGGGGTTCTGATTACAGACCATAATGTGCGTGAAACGCTGTCCCTGATTGACCGAGCCTATATAGTATATGATGGCCGGATCTTGATGGAAGGCACGCCGGATGAAATTGCCTCAAATGAAGAGGTGAAACGCGTTTATCTGGGAACTGAATTTGATTATTAATTTGTAACAACCGCCCCTAACAGGCAGGTTGGGGAGTTGAGCGTATGGCCTTGTCTGCCAGACTGGAAATGAAACAGGGACAGTCACTTGTCATGACACCCCAGTTGCAACAGGCTATCAAGCTATTGCAGCTGTCAAACATTGAACTTTCTGCCTATATTGAGTCTGAACTGGAAAAGAACCCGTTGCTGGCTCTTGAAACAGGACACCGGGACGCAGCTGAACATTCTGAAGACAGGCAACAGGAGTCCCCGTCCTCAAAGGAAGAGACCTTGGCTGCCGCAGATACAAAGATCAGGGAAACTGACAATACATCGGATCTTGATACCGATTTTGAGAATATTGTGCCTGATGCCAGTATTGGCAGCACATCCTATTCAGGAGAACTTGGCAGCATTGCAGGGTCCTCCAACAGGACAAGCAACAAGACGGGCAACAATAGTGGTGTCACCCCTAACATAGAGGCCTATATCAGCGAAGACCTGTCACTTCATGACCATCTTGAAGCCCAACTCCACATGTCGATAGCTGATCCTGCCAGCCTGGCAATCGCCTTCAACCTTATTGATATGGTGGATGAATCCGGCTACCTAATGGGTGACCTGGAGGAATTAACTGGACGTTTAGGTGTGGATAGCCAAAAAGTGGAACATGTCCTATCCATCCTCCAGACGTTTGAACCAAGCGGTGCCTTTGCCCGTTCCGTGCCTGAATGCCTGATGCTTCAACTCAGGGACAAGGGACTGCTGGATAAAAAATACCAGACATTGCTGGATAACCTGGATTTACTGGCCAGTCATAAAATAGGGAAACTCAAAAAAATATGCCATGTCGATGATGCCGGGTTCAAGGATATGGTGACCACAATCAGGACATTGAACCCCAAACCAGGACTGCAATATGGTTCGGTCACTGTGCAGCCTGTCACCCCTGATGTCATTGTCAGGGCACGCCCAGATGGCAGCTGGCATATTGAGCTCAACAGTGAAAATTTACCGAAGGTGCTGATTGACCAAAATTATTTTTCAGTTATCAGCAAGTCCAAAAAACCTGATGACGGTAACAATTTTTTGAATGACTGTCTCCAGACTGCAAACTGGCTGGTCAAAAGCCTTGACCAGCGTGCAAAAACGATCCTGAAAGTCTCTGAAGAGATCATCCGTCACCAGGATGCCTTTTTCCTTCATGGTGTTGAGCATCTGCGCCCGCTTAACCTGAAGACGATTGCAGATGCGATCAAGATGCATGAATCAACTGTTAGCCGTGCCACAGCAGGTAAGTATATGGCAACGAGCAGGGGACTGTTTGAGCTGCGTTACTTCTTTTCCTCCTCCATCCCCTCCGGCACTGTTGATGACACCCATTCCTCAGAATCGGTCAGGTTCAAGATCAGGAAAATGGTCGAAAATGAAAATGTTGGTGCTGTGTTGTCTGATGACAAAATTGTCAGCATCTTGAGGAAGGACAATATTGATATTGCCAGGAGAACCGTTGCCAAATATCGTGAGCTGATGCACATCCCCTCCTCTGTCCAACGCCGCCGCGAGAAAAAAATGGCCATGCAGGACGAAACCTGAATACCTTCGTCAGGCTTAGGACACCCTCAAAAATAACCGAATCCTTTATTTCTGCGTGTATCCTTACTTGCAAGTTGCCCTAAAAATGAAAGCTTTCTTCTTTCTCAAAACCAGGCAAAAGCCTGGCATTTGCATCAAAACCGGGCCAACTGCTGATGGTATCACTTAGCCGACGGAACAGTACAGCCTGGCCAATCGGGCCGTTTTCCATAATGGCAGCAAGCCGTCCCCCATCCTTGAGCTGGGCAAAAAGGTTCTCAGGAATTTCCTCAACCTTGCCCTCGATCACGATCGTATCAAACGGGCCTTCCGAGGCACTCCCTTCTGTCAACTTGCCTTGGGCAACTGCTGCATTATCAATATCCAGGTCATTCAGTATATTTCCAGCCGTTTCACAAAATCCGCTATCCTCTTCCAACCCGATCACCGATTCGGCAATACGGGAGATGATGGCGGTAGAATAACCCGTTCCGCAGCCAATATCCAGCACCAGGTCATTTTCCCTGATTTCAGCCATCTGTAAAAGCTTGGCAAAATACATCGGAGGCATAAGAAAACGCTTTTTCCTGGCTTCCCTGTCACTGATATTCAGTGACTTGTCCATATAGGCAACTGACCGGACAGAGGCAGGTACAAAACGCTCACGTGGGATATCCATCATAGCCTTCAGGATACGCCTGTCTGTCACATCATTCGTCTGAACCTGGCAATCCACCATATTGGCACGTGCTGCTGTAAAATCAATCATGTCCTGAAATCCTGGATTATTCGGTAATGAAGCCCAGTATCAACACAGGCCTATCCCCCTGTTATAACCCTATTTTTCATACCCTTTCAACTGGACTCCCCAATTATTTAAATTTTTCTTACAATGGCTAATTATGGAGACCGGAAGTACCCATTGACAAAATGCCACACCAAAACGAAACACCCTGCAAAACTCGTCACAGGGTGTGTCATTATCTGTTGGTATGCAAATACAGCTATTTAACTTGCAGCAAAGTAATCATCTTTATCTTCCAAAAATATCTTTAAATTTTCCAAGCTGCCTCTTAAGGTCGTCCGCTTTATGAGTATGGCTATCATCGCTGCTTTTTCTTTGCCAATTATATCCACGGCCAACATCACCCTCAATCCGGCATTCATTGAGCTTGTCACGCCTTGTCCTGCGGTCTCTCCTCGAAACAGTTTTCCTGCTCCTCAAACACCAGGCATAGTGGTCGCGGAAACTGTCAGACCAAAGTGAGTTCGTATAATGACACCTTAGCTTGATATTCTCCCTGTTTTGGTCAATGGCAACATTGGCATAATCCCTGCAAAAGGCATCCTTGACATTGCCACTACCGTTCTGGCGCTCACATTTGTCAAGGGCTTCCCTCTTGACACGGATCTCTGTCCGACGTTCGCGGTCACTCAAATCTTCACAAATACGGATATGTCTTCCCAGGTTGGCATGCCATCTTGTCTTGCGCGTAAACCCACATCTCAAGTTCAAGTTCTTGCGCTGATCCTTAAGCGCATCACGGGCAAAGCTTTCACATATTCCCCTTCTGTCATCCCTATCACTGACGCAACGGGACAATGCCCTGGTTCTTGAACGCTGTTCACGCGACCTTCTCCATCTGGAAAGCTTGCGGCAGAACTGATAATGACGGCGATAATTGGTATGCCACCGCGTCCCTGCAAACCCGCACTGGTTTTTCCTGTTTTTTCTTTGCTGACGAATGGCCAGGTTGGCAAAATCATCACACACCTGGCTGAAAGCCCCCCCGCCACGTGCCAGACAAACCTTAATTTTGTCACGCTGCCTTTCTATCTGCCGCTCATCACGCCGCGCATTCCTGTTCCGTTTGCAAAGGTTATAATGGGTATCAAAATCAGAACTCCAGACAGACCCGCTAAATCCACATTCATTACTCTTGTTTGAGTCATTCAGGGATAAAACCATATCGGCAAATCTCTCGCATCTCCGATTCCGCCTAGGGGAACCACCGCCGCTGCATTGCCTTAGCTCATTTTTCCTACGCCTTTGTTGCCTCCTCGCCTCGTCAGCCCCCTTCCTGATACAGCCGTCAAAATGTCTGCTATAGCTCGCACTCCAGAGCCTGCCCCGAAACCCGCAATCATTGGCCAGGTTTCGGTCATTCTGTTTGACAGCCCTCCTTGCCAGCCGGGCACAACGATCCTCTTCAGCAGTGTCGTTGTCGTCCATATCGCGAACAACCCCAGAGACACAACATTTATTACGAGATGAAGCCCCAACAGTATGCTTCAGGCGGCACTGGGCAGGGATAATTTCTTCATGCTTGTCACCAAGATTTATTGAAAAGCCATTGCCAAGATTAAACGACAGCCCTTTATTATGTTTCACCCGTTCACGGATGAAGGTCCAGGCACGGCACTTGGTTTCCTTCTCGCACCGCCGTTCACATTGCCTGTAGGTTGCCCCCTCTTCCATATTGAAGATCCGGTAATCATCGCCGTAACGCACACTGTTTTGTTTTTCAGCTGAGGCAACGCCCATCGACATCACGACAACAGCCAAAGCAGACATAATAATAATGGTGAAATCCTTCACGGATTTTTTCACCTTCACAAACAACGAAACTCTCACTGGGGTCTCCCTCCCAAAACGAACGATACTGCCCATGACTTATCTGCCTGGCTCTTGTTGCTAACCATTATAAGCAAAAATTTACCTATTTATCAATAACATGATGGTTAACATACGGTTATTATAGCATAAAATAATAAAAATAAGGCGTACCAGACTGTTTGATCCGTTATGACCAAACTCAAGAGCAGTTCCCGCTTCTGTTAAACTACATCTTTACCTCCTTATTTTCAGGAAGAGCGAACATTTTAGACGAATTTATTAACCACAAAAGAAATAAGGGCAAACATATAAAATAAATTACATCCTAATTAAATAATTACCCAGTATTATACCTGATGTAGATTAGATAGATGACAAATGATATACCTTTTGGAGACTGAATAGAATGGCAATGCGTTCCACACAAAAAAATATTTTCATTGAACTGGCCTCCCTTGTGACAGGACTGGTAGTTGTTGGTCTTATCGTCTATCATTGGGACTTTTTGCGCTCACAACTGCGTGAACAGGGGCGTACCGTTGCCGAGTATATTTATGAACAACAAGACAGCAGAGCAGCCCGCAATCAACAGCCTGACAAACAGAACAACTTTAATACAGTCGGTTATGAAAGGTCAGTCCGCCTCCAGGCGGGTTTCCACGGCCAGTTTATTGCCCAGTCCTATGTTAATGACATTCCGTTGACAATGATGGCCGATACCGGGGCTTCCCTTGTGATGTTTACCTGGGAAGATGCTGACAGGCTAGGGCTTCTTGGCAGCCTTAACTTTAACCAGGTTGCCCACACGGCCAATGGCAATGGGCGTTTTGCCTATGTCACGATAAACAAGATGCGTATCGGGGATGTCGAGCTTGAAGGTGTCAGGGCCGGCGTTCTGGAAAAAGGAAAACTTCGCATTTCCCTTCTTGGCATGAGCTTTATCAAACGCCTGAAACGTTTTGAGATGCGGGGCAAGGATCTGGTTCTGGTGCAGTAAGGACACCCGCAATAATAACCGAATCGTTTAGCTTGTTCTTTTGCTTGTCAGCATCGTTTCAAAAATGCTTGTATAGCCCGTTATACGCCCATTTTTGGCCTAACTGACAAACAAAATTCCTGCGCTATCCTGATCCCTTATTTCTGCGGGTATCCTAAAGGCCAGGGCTTTACCCAACCTCAATATCAACAGATGGGTCACGCCCCCACTGCGCCCATGAGGCATCATAGACTGGAATATCTTCATGACCCATCGCGTCCAGGGCAAGGGTCAGGATGCAGGCCGTAATGCCAGAATTGCAACTGGTCACCATCGGCTTGTCCAGGTCAATAGCTGCTTCCCGAAACAGGTTTTCCAGACCCGCCCTGTCCTTCAGGGTCGCATCAGGGTTGAAGACATCTTCATAAAACACATTTTTTGATCCAGGAATACGGCCATTCCTGAGTTCTGGCACACCCTCATCAAACTCTCCGCGAAACCGCTCTGGTGAGCGTGCATCCACAATTTGCGGCAGACCTTCCAAGCTAGCAGCCTTCATCTCATCAAGCCCCTTCACCAGCCCTGGCCTAGGCTTGATGACAAAGTCCTGTTCATCAGGGTCTTCCGGCAGTCCATGTTCCACAGGACGCTTTTCCGCAAGCCATTTGGGAAAACCGCCATCAAGCACAGCCACCTTGTCATGCCCCATAACCCTGAACAGCCACCACACCCTTGCTGCACTGTAAAACCCCTTTTCGTGGGTATCATAGAGAACCACCATTGTCTCATTGCCAATACCCAGCTCTCCCACAGCTTCCGCAAACTCATCAGGCGGCGGCAGCATATTGGACAGCTCATGATCCAGGTCAACAACCTCTTCCATATCAAAAAAACCTGCCCTGGGAATATGGTCGGCCTTATATTCAATCCAGCCCACACGGCCATATTCCGGCTTGTACCAGCTGGCATCCAGCACAACCAGGTTTTCATCTTCCATATGATCGGAAAGCCACTGGGTCGAGACAAGGTTGTTATGTTTTTCCGTCATGATGATCCTGGGTTAATGAAGGTTGGTTAAGGGGCGTTATCTTCTGCCCAGTTCATAAATCAAAACCAGCCCTATAATCAAGTCTGCAAAAAGAAAAACATTAGCAGCTACAGTTTCACGCCATTGGTAGGGCTGTTCAGTGTTTTTTAACCCTAATTCTTCATCCCTTTATCATTTGCTAAGACTTTGCATTGTACACTGCCCCTTATGCCACAGAAGCAATATAGTCTGGGCAGTCTTTTTAGCGGGGGGATGTCCATAAAAATGGACAGGGTCGCATGTCAGCCATTATTGGCGGCAGCCAGCCCAGATAATACCCCAAAGCCAAAAAGATCCAGGCCTGTTGAGTGTGATCGTTTCTTGAGTCGGTTGGTATATTTTAGATGAAAATGATATTGGCCTCTGGGACTGGGATATAATGAAAATTATTGTTCTGGAATCAATATAAATATATTGGAGTTAAGTATGAATATTCGTAAAATTATATTAGGTGTAGCCCTAACAGCCGTTATGGCTCTTCCAGCTCAGGCTGGTAGCAAGGATTGCGACAATGGCTGCTATAGCCGCGATACATCCCGCCATGTGGCTTCCCACAGGGTTCGTGATGTGACACGCGGATTGGCTTACGGCGTTGTCGGGACTGGCAGACAGGTTGTCCATGGTGCTGGCCGCGTTGTTGGCGGAGTGGCTCATGTCGCTGGGCGTGTTGTACGCCCTGTCGCCCACGGCGTTGGACGGGTTGCTCGCGGTACTGCCCATGGTGCGAACCGTGTGATTGGCCGTGTGGCTCATCCTGTTGGACGGGTCATGGGCAGCGCAGCACGGGTTGTTACCCCTGTTGTACGCGGCGCAGGCCGTGTTGTTGGCGGAACAGCTTATGTTGCTGGCCGTGTTGTACGTCCTGTCGCCCACGGCGTTGGACGGGTGGCGCGCGGTGCAGCTAATGGTGCGAACCGCGTGATTGGCGGACTGGCAATGGGTGTTCACCGCCTGATTACCAGTGCTTCCAGGCGTACTTCATGCCTTCGTGGTTGCGGACATGCGAGCTACAAATAATATAGTTTATTGGCTCTTGCACCTGCTGCAAGAACCGAACCAGATATAACAGAATGGCGGCTCTCGGGTCGCCATTTTTTTGTTTTCCTGGTCATAAAAGGCCTGTAGTTGCTGGCTGTTGACCGTACCAACTGGAAACTGGGGAAGAGAAATCTCAACATTTTAATGATCGCGATTGCCTATCAAAGGACTCGCAATTCCTGTGATGAGGACAGGAATGATATCATCACCGTTACCACCTACAACACCGCCTCAAACCAGGCCATTAAAACTGCTGCCAATAGAAATTGTGACCTGCTGGTTCGTACTCCCTTTGCGGGAATGGGGATGTTCCCCGTTCCCTACGTTCATGCCAGACTTTACCACCTGAAAACGCAGTATTTTTTGCAAATATATTAGCATGAACGTTACAAACGAGTAACATACTCGTTCGTGCAAGAAAATCCTGCGCGCCAATACACCAATTTACAATAACACTGGTCTTCGCCCAAAACAACGAAACCCGTGCAAAGGCACAGGATAGATATAGTTTTGCGCTATATTTGCCATTATTAGGCTATAAATTAGGACATAGTATAGCAGACATGACAGTTTGGATGCCAGCCCTGTACAAGGCACTGCAAGATGGTGATTGCGTCATTGGCCTGGAACAGGTTAAGCTAGTAACAGCCACGCAATGCAAAACTGCCGTGCCACCTTTTGAGACTTATACACCAGGATTCCAGGGGGAATTTCAGCTTTCATGTCCAGACCTTTCCTGAGCGATACCGCCGCCTTTCTTCACCGCTTTTTGCAAATGGCCAAAGTTATCACACGCCCTGCCCTGTTCCTGTTGCTGGGCATGTTGACCACTGCCTCCAATGCTGCTGCGGATGACCAGGAAACCATCTTGATTGTTGACGGTTCTGGCTCAATGTGGGGCAAGTTTGACAAGGAACACAAGATTGTCACCGTCCGAAAAATCCTGCCCAAGCAGCTGGAAAGCTATGAGGGCAAGGGCAATCTTGGCATCGTGTCCTATGGCCACCGCTGGAAAAGCAATTGCCGCGACATTGAGCTGGTCACCCCGATCAGCAAGATCAGTGCCGCCAGCCACGGCAAGACCCTCTCCAAACTTTCTGCGCGCGGCAAGACACCGATTACCGGCGCGCTCAAGCTGGCCTACAGCAAATTTGGCAAGGATGCCAAAATCAAACAGATTATCCTGCTGGCTGACGGGGCCGAGAATTGCCGCGCCGATCCCTGCCAGTTCGTGAAGGAAGTCCTGGCCAAGGACAAAAGTCTGACCACCCATGTCATTGCTTACGGCATGGGCAAAAAGGATGCCAAGAAACTGCAATGTATCAGCACCCTGTCCCAAGGCAGCTTTTTCAGGCCGCAAAACAGGGAAGAACTCAGGCTTGCCCTGGGTGACCTGTTTGGCAAGACCCTTGAGCGGAAATGGCAAATAGTCGTCAAGAAAGATCCACCGAAAAAGAAGGAAAAGCCTGGCCTGTTCCTGAAAGCCTGGCTTGGCAACGACACGCTCCAGCTGACAGAGAAAGTAAAATGGCTGGTCTATAAGACGGCTGATGATGCGCTCAACAACACAGCCCCCCTACTGATTTCTGAAAAGGCCGCGCCTGTCCTTCAGCTTGAGAGCGGCAGCTATTATGTCCAGCTGGTCAATGGCAAGATGGGGTCAGGCAAAACCATCCAGGTTGACAAGGACAAACACCAGAATATTGATTTCCGCCTCAACGCTGGCATTGTGTCCCTTGTCCTGGATGTGAAACAGGGTTTCCTTGATTCAGTCAAGGATTACCGTATTTCACTGCTGGCAGTCAAAAAGGGTAGCCCGCCTGTTCCGGTCGCAAGCACACAAAACAGGAAAGAGTCTTTCACGCTGGCCGCAGGGGATTACAGGCTGGTGACCCAGCTCAAAAATATTAGCCATGAAACCGGCCTGTCACTCAAGGCAGGTGAAAAGAAGACTGTCCAGTTACCACTGAAGGTTGGACTGCTCTCCCTGAGTGCTGTGCAAAACTATGGCGGCAAAAAAATTACCAATATCAGCTATAAGATCATGCGTAAAGATGCCTCCAGCGACAGTGAGTTTCATGAATATTTTCGCCTGGCCTCTGCCAGCCCCAAAATTGTCCTGCCTGTTGGCCTTTATTATGTAGCTGCAAAAAGTGACCTGGCCGTTGCCATTGAAAATTTTGAGATTAAAGCCGGGCAAAATAATAAGCAGACCCTGAACCTCAATGCAGGCCAGGTCATCCTGTCATCCACCCTGTCCAACGGCAAAAAATTCCGGGACGGGGAAATCACCTATAGCGTAACCCAAAGCGGACTGTCTGCGATAGAAAGCCAACATACCCTGCTCAAGACCTCTATCCCTGGAAAAACAATCAACCTGCCAATCGGTTCTTACATTATCAGTTCCTCTGTTGGCAAGGGCGGCTCCCTTGTTGAACAGGCCGTGGAAATCGGGGCGGGGCAACTCCAGACACTGGACTTTGTCCATAAGGCTGGCTACACAAACCTGTCCTGCATCAGGCAGGGCGGAAAACAGGTACGGCGCAATATTTTTTGGCAGGTGATAAATGGTCAGGGTCAGAGCGTGTCACGTTCAACCACAGCTTCCTACAGGATATTACTTGACCAGGGAGACTATACGGCTCAAGCCCTATATAATGGCAAGAAATATTCAGCCAAATTCACTGTTTTGGCCAGTGAAAAACCCAACAATGTACAGCTGACAGTACAATAGGCAGGTCAAGATGAAAAAAATATCAAAACTGGCAACAGGACTGCTCTTTCTGCTGACCCTGATCATACCACAGGCTCTGTCACAGGAACCTGGCTCTGCCATATTGTCCCTTTCAGCAAAGCTTGATGAACATGGCCGCCTTCTTCAGGAAGGTGTATCCTGGTATATTTATCAGGCAAAGACAGACAGACAGGGCAAATACAGGCTTGTCACCAAACACGACAAGGCCAGCCCAGGCGTACTTCTGCCTGCGGGTAACTATCTGGTTACGGCAACCTATGGCCAGGCCTACCTGACCCAAAAAATAGAGATAAGGCCGCACCAAAAAAAGCAACAGACTTTCGTCATCAATGCTGGCGGACTTTCTGTCACCAGCAGCTTCCCTTCCCCTCTCAAGGTTCGGCGTTCACGGGTCAGGCTTCAGGTCTATTCAGGTGATACAGACCAGTTCGGCAACCGTTCCCTCATCCTCAAAAACCTTCCCGCTGACAAGGCCATTATCCTGAATGCGGGTATCTATCATATTGTCAGCCGCTACGGCGATGTCAACGCGATCGTCAAGGGCGATGTGACTGTGGAGTCTGGGAAAATCACCAAGGCAACGCTCAGCCACACCGCAACACATGCCACCTTCAAACTGGTAAAACAGGCTGGCGGGGAAGCCCTTCCTGATACCCAATGGAAATTGCTCTCCCCCATTGGGGAGATCATCAGGACAACTGTTGGTGCCATTCCCAGCTTCATCCTGAAATCAGGCGAATATGCCATCAGGGCATCACGGGACGGCACAACCTTTGAAAAGAAGTTTACCCTGAAACCAGGACAGTCCAGCCAGATTGAGGTGGTTGCCGGAGAACCAGAATAATGGCCTGGCTCACGCGCTAATATCAATCATCACTTCTTACTCTTTGTATTGGCCCTGTCCTGAAAATATAACAGGAATGCTGGCAACATGACCAGTACCGCAATCATGGAAAATATTAGCGTCATGGCATTCATGCCGCCAAACAGGCGTAGGGATGGCAAGCCAGAAAAGACAGTAACCCCCATGCCCAAAGCCAAGACAATCATCGTCAGAATGACCACAGGCCCGACAGTCTTCATCACATGCCGGATATTATCTGTCCCATAAAGGCTGCCGCCCTCTTCAGCAACCAGCCTGTGGGTAAAGTGGATGGCATTGTCAATGGAGAGGCCAAAGGCAACCGTAAGGGCAATAACGCTGGCAAATTGTAGCCCTGCTCCCATAAAGTAAAGCAACGTCGCTGTCGCAAAGATTGGCAACAGGTTGGGCAACAGGATCACCAGTCCCAAATAAGGCGACCTGAAAACCAGGGCAAGCATCCCCACCACAAGCAAGATTGTAAAAACCAGGTTGAGGCTCAGCGTCCTGATCATTGAGGCACTGTGCCTTGAGGATATCACAGACAGCCCTGTCAAGGAAACCTGATAGCCCGGGCTGGCCTTTCTCACTGTATCAAGGGCTGCATCTATTTTGTCAATAACAGGAAGCAATTGATGAATATCCAGGTCAGGCACACGTCCCGTGACAACTGCTGAATTACCATCCTTTTCGATAAAACGGCTCGCCAAATGCTTTGGAAAATATCCAACATATTGCTTCAAAATATCTGTGCCAGGCTTGTCTGCCGAGACCAGCCAACGGCGCAACATCTCTACTGACCAGACATTGCCAACACCAGACTGTTTTTCCATAATGCCATGAACCTTGCCAATAACATCCAAGGTTTTGGCAGAATACAGGGTTTCGCCAGCAGGCCATTCTATCATGACGTAGACAGGGTTTGCCCCTGTCAGCTTCTGGTCTATCCTTTTTGAACTGCTGATCGCCTGTTCCCTGTCCGGCACCTGGTCAGCCAGCCTGTATCTTGGTTCCAATATCCAGAAAAATATTGCGCCAAACAGTGTCAGGCCCGCCATCAAGACCGAGACATACAACGCCCTTTTTTGAATGGCAGCAAACAGGGATAGAACCCAGCCCTCCAACGTATCAAGAAAAGTGTCGTACTTTTTCAAGGACTGCACCTTTTCCTCATCATCAATCACAATCATCGCAAGGGCCGGGACGAGGGTAATAATGACCAGAAAAGCAACCAGGGTAGAAAATCCGGCCACAAGGCCAAAGGACCGGATCATGGCAGAACTGGACAGAGCCAGCGAGAACAGGGCGATTGCCGTCAGGGCGGAGGTCAGCACACAGGCCTTGCCGACCGTCCTGACTGTATTGGTCACAGCATCATATTTGCTCCCCCCCCTAAGCAGTTCCCTACGGATAGAAAAGACCATATGCATACTGTCAGAAAAGGCAATCACCATAATCAGCGGTATAATCACATTGAGGAACATATTGAGGCTGACACCCAGTAACCCAAGGGTTCCCAGCGAAAGGACAATGGCAATTGCTGGTGGTAAGATGGCGAGGATAACAAAGCTAAAACGCCTGAAAAACAGGTAGCAGACCAGTGCGCCGAGCAAGAAGCCAAGGCTGTTATAGAGCAGACGGTCAGAACCGATTGTATTGCGGATTTCAAGCTTCATCACCGGAACGCCTGAGAGAGAATAGCGAATGTCTGAACCCTTCAGCAAATCCTGGATATTATCCCTGATTGACTGGATAGAGGCCGACAGCCCGTCCTCTTCCACTATTTCAGGGTTCAGAGCCATGACAATAAGAGCCAGGGTGCCATCACCCGATATCAGCTTGCCCCCAACAACCTCATTTTTCAGGATGTCCCTTTTGAGCTTTTCCAAAGCATAGCCTTCCGGAATATTGGCGGGGACAAGGGGCAAAACTTTCCCAACCTTGTCCGGCAACCTTTGCGCCGAAAAAAGGGAAATGAGACCATTTGAGCTGTCAACAAAGTTCAGGCCAATTGTAAGCGTCCTGAGTGCTTCCAGTCTCTTGTTGGTCAGCAGGTCATCCGCTTCCAGAACGACAAGCACATCATATTCATTTGAGGGATACTTTTGGCTCAACTCCTCAAATTTTTTGAACTCCTGACTGTCAGAACGAAACAGTTCTGTCAGGCTGTCATCAGACTTGAATGAAAAAAAACCCAAAAGGGCGAGAGCCAGTAGAGCGGCGCAAAACAGGAAAACTTTACTGGGTGAGCGGGCAGCCATTATCCCCAGGCGTTCAGGGCGCACAAAATCTCTCATATATTTTTCCCTGCCTAAATTTTTTTATTTTTCTGGGTCAGCACACAGAAACATGCCTGTCACTAACACCCCCTGTTTCCAGGTCAAAATACAGAATGATACAAAAAATACAGGACTCACGAGTTATGCACAAGCACAAAAAGACATTTTTTTATTATAAAAAACACATCATCACCTAACCCTTCTTTATGTAGTACTATGAAAACAGCATCAATACACTAAATACAATGTGTAAGTTGCGACAGTATAGCACAGTAAAGACAGCAATAACTGAAGATTTAAAGTATTACAAAATACATAAACATTAATTACTTAAAAAATAAAACAAGAGACATCTTTCGTCAATATTGATAGGTTTATATAGGATATAGACTTGATTAATAATGAAAATACCATTATAGTATTCGCAATTGCCACATTCTATATTTAACCAAATTATGAGGTGACATCATGGAAATTAAAATGAGACTTTCCGCAGGGTTTAACATTATGCTGTTTGGCCTTCTAACCATTTCAATTATAAACCTGTTCCTTTAGACCATTGATACTCCAGGTTTTCAAAGGTTTCCAAGGCCACCGTCATTGACTGTGGCCTTTTTTCGTTTAAGGATAACAGCTATGGATATTACCCCTTCCTGTAAGATTTGATCACAACAGACATACCCACAGGCCAAGACCTATGAATGATGAACATCATAAGCCAGAGACTGATGCACCGCGCCACAGCTACGACCCCAAAAGTTTTGGCTACCGCCCGGTCCAGGCTGAAGAACGCCAGGGGCTGGTCAACAAGGTCTTTTCCAGCGTTGCCGACAGTTATGATATCATGAATGATGTGATGTCTGGCGGGATGCACCGGCTTTGGAAAAATGACTTTATCGCTTGGATGTCCCCCCCCAAACATTCAGCAAGCAAACTGATAGATGTTGCTGGCGGAACAGGTGATATTTCCAGCCGCTTCCTTGGCAAAGCAAGCCAGGGTTCTACCGCCTCACTCTGCGACATCAATTTTGAAATGATGGCCGCAGGACAAAAGCGTTTTGAGAGCACTGACAAGGCCGAAAGCCTAATGTTTATCCAGGGCAATGCCGAGTTCCTCCCCTTCCTTGACGACAGCTTTGACTTTTATTCCATCGCCTTTGGTATCCGCAATGTCACCAATATTGACAAGGCTCTGTCCGAAGCCAGGCGTGTCCTTAAGCCTGGCGGCCGTTTCATGTGTCTTGAGTTCTCAGAGATGCAAATCCCCGTGATAGACAAGATTTATGATGAATTCTCCTTTCGCCTCATCCCGAAAATGGGCAAGCTGATCGCTGGCGATGAGGACAGTTACCAATATTTGGTGGAAAGCATCCGGAAATTCCCCAAACAGGATGATTTTGCTGACCTCATCAAGGCTGCGGACTTTGGCCGTGTGACCTACCGCAACCTGTCGGGCGGTATTGCAGCGATGCATTCAGGCTGGAAACTGTAATTTCTGCATCCCAAAGCAAGAAACCGATTGTCGGTGAAGAGCTGAACTCTTCAACGGAACATTACAGCATTAAGCCAGCATTTATCGGTAACGTTCTGGTCAACAATACAACTGTTGACCAACATAATCTATGAATTGAATTGCCCTGGAAAACTACCTATGCAATTAAGAATGACTTGCATTTCTAGGTTCTTTATATTACATAGGACTGGCAAGCTCTTTAATCTATTGTAATTTTCGAATATTCTTAGGTGATGTCATTATGAATCCTGCCCTGCGTCGCGGAATTTTTTCCCTCTTGGCCTATGCCCTACTTGCCCCTTCTGCCTTTGCTGGGGAATCCATCAACCTCTATTCCTACAGACAACCCTTCCTGATGAAGCCCCTGCTTGACGGCTTCACCAAAAAGACAGGTATCAAGGTCAACATGGTCTATGCCAAAAAGGGAATGCTGGAGCGTATCAAGGCTGAGGGCATCAACACCCCTGCCGATGTTGTACTGGCCTCAGATATTGGCCGCCTCAATGATATGGTGCTGGCAGATGTGCTGGCACAAACAAAATCCAAGGAGCTGGACAGCGTCATTCCTGCCAATTTCCGTCATCCTGATGGTCTCTGGTACGCGCTGACCAGCCGCGCCCGCGTCATTTATGCCAGCAAGAAGCGTACAAAAAAGGGGGAGGTTCTAAGCTATGAAGACCTGACCAAACTGGAACTGAAAGGACGCGTCTGCATTCGTTCCGGCAAGAATGTCTATAACATCTCCCTGCTGTCCTCTGTGATCGCCCATAAGGGCAAGGAACAGGCTGAGAAATGGCTAACAGGCCTGAAAGCCAACCTGGCCCGCAAGCCCCAGGGCAATGACCGTACCCAGGCCAAGGCAATTTATGAAGGTGTCTGTGACTACGGCGTTGTCAACACCTATTACCTTGGCAAGATGCTGACCAATGACAAAAAGCCTGAACAGAAGCAATGGGCTGCCTCTGTCCGCCTGATCTTTCCAAACCAGTCTGGTCGCGGAACCCATGTCAATATCAGCGGCGCAGGGATCATCAAGCATTCAAAACGCAAGGCACTCGCCGTCAAGCTGATTGAATATCTGACTTCAGATGAGGCGCAAAAGATTTATGCTGAGCAAAACTTTGAATATCCTGTCAAGGCTGGCGTTGCCCTGCACCCCATCGTCAAGGCATGGGGCACATTCAAGGCTGACAAGATCAGCCTGTCTGAGGTTGCCAAGCACCGCAGCGAGGCCAGCAAAATGATGGATCGGGTTCATTTTGACCAGTAGAAGGGATATGCTGTTGCAGGATGCAAAACCCTTTACAGCCAAAGCCAAACAATTGCTGGCTCCCTTCAGGGACAGCTGGCTGACAGGTTCAGTGATCATAGCCCTTCTGGCCGCAGCCCCGATATTGGCTGTGGCCTTTTTGGCCATGACCTCCAATGGTGACTTTTGGGGGCATATGGTTCAAAACGTGCTGCCTGGCTATATCACGACCACCCTTTTACTGATGGCGGGGGTTGGCCTTGGAACTTTTGTGGTCGGCACCGGCACAGCGTGGCTGACCGCAACCTGCGAGTTTCCGGGACGCAAATTTTTTGGCTGGGCCCTGTTCCTGCCAATGGCGGTGCCTGCCTATATCATCGCCTATCTCTATACTGACCTGCTGGAATATGCTGGCCCAGTGCAGAAATCCCTGCGCGGCCTGATGGGATGGCAGACCCCGCGCGACTATTGGTTTCCCGAAATACGCTCTGTTGGCGGCGCAACCGCTATGATGACCCTGGTACTGTATCCTTATGTCTACCTGCTGGCACGTTCTGCCTTTCTGGAACAGTCCTCTGCTGTACTGGAAGCCGGGCGGATATTGGGGCGCGGTCCGTGGCGCAATTTTTTCACTATCGCCCTGCCCCTCGCGCGCCCTGCCCTGGTGGTTGGCATTTCCTTAGTGCTGATGGAAGTGCTGAATGATTTTGGCACAGTTGATTTTTTTGCCGTCAAGACCTTCACCGCTGGCATTTATGATGTCTGGCTCAATATGGGCAATGTTGGAGGCGCAGCGCAGCTTGCCCTGATCCTACTGCTATTTGTCTCTTTGCTGCTGTTTGCCGAACGGTGGGCACGGCGCAGGCAGCGTTTTGACAGCCAGACCCAGCGCGCGCCTGCGAACAACACCCAAAAGCTCGAAGGGCTGCATTCTGCCTTGGCCATCATCGCCTGTAGCCTGCCCATTATTTTGGGCTTTGTCATCCCTGCCGCCATGCTGGTCAGCTATTCCATCCGCTTTTGGGGCGACGAGGCCAATGAAAAAATCTGGCAGGCTGCCTGGAACAGCCTGACCCTATCTGGCACTGCCGCCCTGGTTGTGACCGCAATCGGCCTGTTTCTTGCCTTTGCTGTGCGTGAAAATGGCGGCAAGACAATCAAGTCTGTGTCCCGCATTGCCTCAATGGGGTATGCCATCCCAGGTGCAGTGCTGGCGGTCGGCGTGATGATCCCGCTGGCAGGGCTGGACAACCGGATTGATGCCTTCTTCCGCGCCAGCTTTGGCCATTCCACAGGACTTTTGTTCAGTGGCACAATTTTTGCCATCCTGTGCGGCTACTCTGCCCGCTTCATCTATCTGACCTTCAGCACAGTCGAGGCTGGCCTGTCGCGCATCACCCCCAATATGGAGGGGGCCGCCAGTACACTTGGCGCAGGCCGCTGGGAGATATTGAAAACCATCCATATCCCGCTGCTGCGCGGCGCACTGGCCACCGCCGTCCTGCTGGTGCTAGTTGACAGCATGAAGGAACTGCCCATGACCATGCTGCTGCGCCCCTTCAATTTCGAGACCCTGGCCACCCATGTCCACCAATATGCCTCAGACGAACTGTTTGAAGAAAGTGCCCTCGCCGCCCTGATGATCGTGATCGCTGGCATCATCCCAGTTATCCTGCTCAGCCTGACAATCAGCAAGAGCCGAGGGCAATAGGAGTATTGTTCTCTATCCCCCCGTTTCAATTCCGAAAACGTTTAAAAACTGTATTCCAACGTCCAAATTCAGGCGGCAAGTCACGCCATGGACTACCTGTACCCGCTATCCAAAATATCGCCTCTAAAAACAGACAGCCATCACTGCCTGTCCGCCCAGGATCTCTTGGTTTTCCCAAACAATGGGGCTCCATGAGAGACCACACACGATCCGTAATAACAAAACGCTCACTTAACATAATCACTCTTCTTAAAATAAAGAGTGAATCATATTTCAGCAGCTTTGTGAATCCTAATACTCAACAGCCCCTAGCGCATAATGCGAGCAAACCGAATCGGTTTGCTCGCATTATGCGCAATTAAGGGGCTAGATGTAATTTCTAAAAAGGTTGTTCATTCGATTTTTAGCTTTAAGCTGATTGGTTACCACAACTAAGGACACCCGCAAAATTAACCGAATCGTTTAGCTTGTTCTTTTGCATATCAGTTGCGTTCCAATAATGGTAACATAACACGCCTTGGTAAACGTCTATACTTTTGGGTGGGTCACTTGATATTGTTGACCACACCCACTGTCATACCGCGCTACGACGCGGTATCTATGCCCTGCACTGTCAACACGAAAAAGACCAACAATTTAACAATATAGGGTCTCACGCCCCCAAACAAACATTGTCATT
>JAJRRF010000127.1 GCA_024279735.1 Alphaproteobacteria bacterium | reverse complement strand
TTTGAATATCGATTCAATAGACGCTATAAACTTGGTGATATGATCGAAAGACTGGCCTATATTTCCATCTGCACACCCCCTAGAACTGAAAAATTCATAAGGATGGCGGAGAGGATGGCGTAATCAGGTAAGAAAAAAGAAGCTGGGGAGTTACCTAAATTGTAGAGACAGGGCATGCCCTGTCTTGTTTGCCACAAGATAAAACGGTTGTTTTAGGTCAGTTTTAAGACAAGGCAAGCCTTGTCTCTACGTTAAAACCTTGTTTCCAATATCTAATATCTATGAATTGAATCACCCTGTGGAAATACGGAGCGAAAGCGAAGTCAAAGGGCAACGCCCGCCGCGTTGTAACGCGAAAAGGCTGCGTGCCTTTGGAACGTGTAACATCAATTTGTAAAATTAAAATCCTGAAACACCTTGAAAATTTTGTTTAGGTCAGGCATATATTTGCCTGTCTGGAAATCTACTATAAATTTTTGGACACCATAGCCAGCTAAAACTTGCGGGAGAGTTTGATTAAATTCAAACGCCGAAGGAGCAACCGCCCCGGAAACTCTCAGGCAACAGGACCGCAATGCTGATGGCACTCTGGAAAGCAGTTGTCTGAAACAGGCAGCTCACCGACGGGGTAAGCCGAAAGATGTTTTTTCGGTCAAATCTCTCAGGTTCCGTGACAGAGGGGGCGAATTTTACGCAGGTGAGAGCCGTTTTCCGTCTTGCGTGAAATTCCAACCAGTAACGGAACAATGAAGAGGTTATCCCTATGGGGCAAGAGATCGACAGCCTGAAGAAAACTCCCCTTTATAATCTGCATGTTGAGCTGGGCGGAAAAGTTGTTCCGTTTGCGGGATATGCTATGCCTGTCAGCTTCCCTATGGGGGTAATGCAGGAGCATCTTCATACCCGCGCTAAGGCAGGGCTGTTTGATGTCTCGCATATGGGACAGGTCGGGCTTGGTGGTTCAGGCAGTGTTGCTGAAGCCCTGGAAACCCTTGTGCCGGGAAACATCAAGGGTCTGAAGCCAGGCAAAATGCGCTATACCCAGTTTACCACACAGGCAGGCGGCATTATTGATGACCTGATGGTGACACGCCTGAATGATGAGGCTGGGGACGAAAGGTTCTTCCTGGTCGTCAACGGCGCACGTAAAGAGGTCGATTTTGCCCATATGCGGACGAACCTACCAGGCAGTGTGAAATTTACCCCGTTTGATGAACGTGCCTTATTGGCTCTCCAGGGGCCTAAAGCAGCCTCCTGCCTGTCAGTCCTGTTGCCTGAATGCCAGAATATGGGCTTCATGACGATGGCAGAAATGGAACATGAAAAATTTGGCAAGGTCTGGGTCTCCCGTTCCGGTTATACAGGGGAGGATGGTTTTGAGATTTCCTTGCCCTCCGATATGGCAGAAGAATTTGCCCGCACCCTGCTTGACCAGTCAGATGTTGAAATGATTGGTCTGGGCGCACGTGACAGTCTGCGGCTGGAGGCAGGACTTTGCTTGTACGGCCATGATATTGATGAGACAACGACCCCTGTGCAGGCTGACCTGGTTTGGTCGATCAGCAAAAGGCGCAGGGAGCAGGGCGGCTTCCCTGGCGACAAGGAAGTCCTTGCCGAGCTAGGGGGCGGTGCAAAAGTAAAACGGGTTGGTATCTTGCCCGAAGGGCGCAGGCCTGCCCGTGAACATACAGAAATATTAAGCGTTGATGGCGCGCCGCTTGGCGAGATCACCAGCGGCGGTTTTGGGCCAACAACGCAAACTCCCGTAGCCATGGGATATGTTAAGACGGAGTTTGCTGAGGCGGGCACTGCGTTGATGCTCAATATTCGTGGCAAGCACCATCCAGCGAAGGTGGTTTCTCTGCCATTTGTGCCCCACAATTATCACCGCAAGAAAAAGGTATAATGCCTGGTTTTGTGGCCAATGAGCCAACACCAATTGCAAAATAAAATACATAGACAACAATCTGGAGACAGAAGATGAGCCAAACCTATTACAGTAAAGACCATGAATATATTATCCTTGAAGACAAGGTCGCAACCATTGGGATTACCGACTATGCCCAAAAACAGCTGGGTGACATTGTTTTTGTTGAGCTTCCTGAAGCAGGCGCAGAACTGGAGCAGGGCGGCGAGGCGGCTGTTGTGGAATCTGTCAAGGCAGCCAGTGAGGTCTATGCGCCGATTTCAGGCACAGTGACAGAAGTCAATCCTGATATTGAGGCTGACCCTTCTATTGTTAACCAGTCTGCCGAGACAGGTGCGTGGTTTTTGAAAATGGAAGTCAATAATGTTGACGACCTAGATGGCCTGATGGATGAGGATGCCTATAAGTCTTATGTTGAAGGTCTTGAGTAATGCGCTATTTGCCCCTGACAGATGAAGACCGGAAGGTCATGCTGGCCAAGATTGGTGTGGACAGTGCGGATGAGCTGTTTTCAGACATTCCTGATGGAATGCACCTGGACAGCCCGCCTGACCTGCCGATGAAGGCAACTGAAATGGCTGTGGATCAGGCCTTGTCCCGTATGGCGGCCAAGAATGTTGATGCTGGAAGCGTGCCGTTTTTCGTTGGATGCGGGGCATACCGCCATCATGTGCCTGCCACAGTAGATCACCTGATCCAACGCTCAGAGTTTCTGACGGCCTATACTCCCTACCAGCCAGAAATTGCCCAGGGCACTTTGCAGGTTTTGTTTGAATTTCAGACCCAGGTGGCGATGCTTCTTGGTATGGATGTGGCCAATGCGTCAATGTATGATGGTTCTACGGGCTGCACCGAAGCTGTGCTGATGGCGCAACGTGTCAAGCGCGGCAAGAAGCGGGCAGTGCTGTCTGGCGGCCTGCATCCCCAATATCGTGATGTGGTGCAGAACCAGGCAAACTTTGGTGATACTGACCTGGTGACCATGCCGCCCGCGCCTGATGGAAATGAAGATATTCTGGCGCAGTTAGATGATAAGACCTCCTGTGTTGTGGTGCAATATCCTGATTTTTATGGACATGTCCGTGACTATAGCAAGCTGGCAGAACAGGTGCAGGCCAAGGGCGCGTTGCTGGTTATTGTGGTAACTGAAATCATTTCGCTCGGTGCCTTGAAAAGCCCTGGGGATATGGGGGCAGATATTGTGGTGGCAGAAGGCCAGTCCATTGGAAATGGCCTGAACTTTGGTGGGCCTTATGTTGGGCTGTTCGCCACTCGCCAAAAATTTGTACGCCAGATGCCTGGGCGGCTGTGCGGCCTGTCTGATGATGCCGATGGCAAGCGCGGCTTTGTGCTGACGCTCTCGACCCGTGAACAGCATATCCGCCGTGAAAAGGCGACCAGTAACATTTGTACCAATTCAGGGTTATGCACTCTGGCCTTTTCTATTCACATGTCGTTGTTGGGCGAAAAGGGGTTGCGGGAACTGTCGGGACTGAATCATGCGCTTGCCTCGAACCTGGCTGACAAGCTTGAGGCACTGGATGGTATAGAGCTGCTGAATGAGACCTTTTTTAATGAGTTTACCATTCGGGTAAAGGAAAAAAAGGCTGTTGATGTGGTTGATGCCCTGGTTGACAAGGGCGTTATTGCAGGCGTGCCTGTATCCCGCCTATTGCCTGGGGAGCAGGACTTGGATGATCTGATCGTGATTGCAGTAACTGAACTCAATTCAGAACAAGATATGGATGCCTTGCCCAAGGCATTGGGAGAAATAGTCAATGCTTAATAATCAGGGGCGGCCTACGGTTGCTGAAAAGACAGACAGCCCAGTGGGCAGTATTGAAACATTTACAGGTAACAGGGGACTGCAAATAGAGGAGCCTTTGCTGTTTGAAGTCGGGAGCCTTGATAATTGCGGTGTTGACCTGGCTGAGATGCCAAAGCATAAAAACCGCCTTGGTGTGATGGCACGGGACAGTGATATTGGCTTGGCTGGACTGAGCGAGCCAGAAACCATGCGCCATTATGTGCGGCTGTCACAGAAAAACTATTCGATTGATACAGGATTTTATCCGCTGGGCTCTTGCACTATGAAGCATAACCCGCGCCTGAATGAAAAAATGGCGAGATTGCCTGGCTTTGGTAATATACACCCGCTCCAGCCGCAAAAGACTGTGCAGGGCGCATTTGAGTTGATGGGCGATTTGTCCCATTGGTTGATGAGGTTGACAGGAACGAATGCTGTTGCGCTGTCACCGAAGGCCGGTGCACATGGTGAATTATGCGGCATGATGGCAATCAAGGCTGCCCATAAGGCGGCAGGTTCCAAACGAAATATTGTGCTGGTGCCAGACAGTGCCCATGGCACAAACCCTGCAACGGCTGCCCTGATTGGCTATAAGGTGCGCTCTATTCCAGCGTCTGATGATGGCAGTGTCAGCGTTGAGTCGGTTCTGGAGGTGCTGGACGATGATGTCGCCGCCCTAATGCTGACCAACCCGAATACAGGCGGGGTGTTTGAAAAGGACATCAAAAAAATTGCTGATGCTATTCATAAGGCAGGGGCATATTTTTATTGTGACGGGGCCAACCTCAATGCGCTTATGGGACGGGCTCGTCCTGGTGACTTTGGCATAGATGCCATGCATATCAACTTGCACAAGACATTCTCAACGCCCCATGGCGGCGGCGGCCCTGGTGCGGGCCCTGTGGTGTTCTCTGATGCGCTTGCGCCTTATGCGCCACTTCCTTATTTGCGTAGGGACGGGGACAGTTGGCATATGGTCGAGACCCGTGAAGGGATTGAGGATGACAGCCATGTCCCGTTTGGCCGTATGGTGGCGTTTCATGGACAGATGGGGATGTTCGTCCGCGCCCTGACCTATATGATGTCCCATGGCAGTGATGGTTTGCGCCAGGCCTGCACAGACGCGGTGCTGAATGCCAACTATCTGCGTGCCAGCCTGCAAGATATTATGAGCCTGCCGTTTGGTGAACGTAAATGTATGCATGAGGTGTTGTTTGATGACAGTTTCCTGAAGGGAACTGATGTCACGACCCTGGATTTTGCCAAGGCGATAATTGATGAGGGCTTTCACCCGATGACGATCTATTTTCCTCTGGTTGTTCAGGGGGCAATGCTGATGGAACCCACAGAAACAGAATCGCGCGAAGCTCTTGACCAGTTTATCGGGACTGTGCGTAACCTGGTTTCCCGCGCCAAGGCAGGGGATGTGGACTATTTCAAGAATGCCCCTGTTCTCGCACCGCGCCGCCGTATGGATGAGACCAAGGCCGCCCGTAAGCCTGTGTTGAGATGGTCAGAAGGCATGGAGGGTTAGGCGTTTTCGCCATATAGAGGATGGTTGATAAAAAATATGGTGTGACAAGCACCCTTTTTGAAGAATGGAAAACACCGCGTTTTGGCACGGCCAATCCCAGCCGAATGAATAACAAGGTTTGGGAGTGGCTTATCATGACAAAAGATGCTGCCTATTCTGCCAGGCAGGAGTTTCCATCTCAAAAGGGTGAGGCACATCCAGTTTGGTGTTTTGAGCGTTATGGTCAGTCTGTAACCTACCTTGATGATAGGCGAGCCGTCTATATTGGCGGAGAACATGAAGATTCGTATGATCCTGACTTCCATATCTATAATGATGTAATTGTCATTCATCCTGACAAGTCAATTGATATATATGGCTATCCCAAGGATGTATTTCCTGCAACAGATAATCATACGGCAACCCTGGTTGGGGGGCAGATTATAATCATTGGTAACTTGGGTTATGTTGAAGAGCGGATGGAAGACCAGACACCAGTCTTCAGTCTTGATATTGAGACTTTCGCTATTTCCAGGATTGAGGCATCAGGTGACCTGCCTGGCTGGATTTCTGGTCACATGGCTAAGCTGTCGCAGTCAGGAGATGCGATAACGCTTTCTGAGGGAAAGTTTTATAATTCTGGCTTTGAGAATATTGATGCGTGGCAATTACATCTTTCTGACTGGCATTGGCAAAGGTTGACGAAAAAAAAGTGGATACGCTGGCATATGAGGCGTAAGGATGGTTTAACCAATCACCTGTTTGAGGTAAGACAGGCGGTCTGGGGGTATGATTTTTGTCAAAAAGGCGATGATTATGGCTGTGAGATGTATAAACAGTTTCAGGTTCAATTGGTCCAGGCTCTGGGAGTAATGCCTGAAATAAAGGATGTTGGGAAGTTATATCAACCTGGCATAGTACATGAAAAACTAGAGAATGATGCTGAAAATCCTATTTATGCCATCATGGTTGATGGTGTAAAGGTGCGTTACCTGGAAGGTATGTATGCGATTGAGGTAACAGTGGAGGGGCAGTTGCCGCCCGATATTATCGGGCATCTGAAACAGGATTTGTTCCAAAAATTGTCAGCCTTGGAAAATACAGAAATTGTTATCAAAGATATTAGTTAAATGTTCTATCGCCCTGGTGCTGAGGAAGACATTGAGGCGCGGCCGCGCTGGATGATGTTGACATTGCGCAGGGCGTTGAGGATTTTCCGGGTCGGCAGGCCGGCAGGTGGAAACTGGAGATGACGCTCATAGGCCTTGATGGCTCTTTCAGTCTTGCTGCCAAAGATGCCGTCAGCCCTGCCGCGCAGGTAGTTCTGGTTCTTCAGGTTGGACTGTAATTCTATGATGTCCAGTGGATCGGTCAGGATCTTGGCGTTTTTCAGCAACGGGATCATCAGAGCAAAGGCCGAGGCATTGACAGCTGTATTGGCAATGGTATGGAAGCGGGAACGCTTGATAACACGTCCCCTTTCCATAAGCAGGTTGCGCTGTTGGTAAGTCCCGACATTGATGCCGACCACGACAATGCCATCTTCAGTCCTTTCCAGGATGGGAGAACCCGAAGAGGCACCGCCTGTATCACAACGGTGCAGGATCAGTTCAGAAGGGTTCTTGAACTGCCGCGTTATTTTTTTCCAGGCCAGTTTGCCAAATTCACGCCTGATCTTGCAGGATCTTGAATAGGCCAGCTTCCAGTTCTTATAGTCCTGGTGATAGGCTAGCTGAAATACCTTGTCCCTTTCAGAGGCCAGTTCAAGTTCATAAATG
This sequence comes from Alphaproteobacteria bacterium, assembly GCA_024279735.1. Taxonomy (GTDB): domain Bacteria; phylum Pseudomonadota; class Alphaproteobacteria; order Rhizobiales; family JAJRRF01; genus JAJRRF01. Next base: position 1,277 of record JAJRRF010000127.1, on the reverse strand, counting down.
GATTTAGCGCTGACCTTAAGGTAATTGCGACAGTCAGGTTTTGCCAGGCGGACAAGTGACCAGTCCAGCGCGGCCCCAATTGGCGGTTTTTTGCTGAGAAATGTTGTGCCTGCCACAATATAGTGATGAACCTGCCGTGTCTTATAGCCTGACAACCGTGTGTCAGTAGTCTGTTTTGTGCCGCTGCCAAGACGAAAAATAAAGTTGGATAGCCTGTTTCTGGATAGCCTGTTTCTGGATGAGCGGTTTCTGCGGAACAGGCAATGGGATGCAGTAGCTATGATATCAGGAGCAACGCAAAAGGCTGTGCAGAGTGTGCTGTTTCTTGGGTTAAACAACAGGCCAACCTGTTTCTGTTCATTTCCCAAATTTTTGGGTACAGGCTGGCGGCTGTCCTTGCCAAAAATTGCTATGTTATGCAGTAGGTTATTTTTTGTGCTGTCTGGGGACATGCTGGCAGGTGTCGTTTGGCTGGATGCGGCGGGGATAGGCATCGCCCAGGCTGTCAGGGATGCAGCATGAGCCGTCATTATTAAAAAACAGGAAATGATGACTGCAAGCCTCACCCAAATACTCCTGATGACTGGGGAAAATATTACTTTTAGGATGTTAACACCTTATACCATATTTTTGGTATATCCAAACCTGAAGTGCCTGGTTCGCCTAATCTGACAACGGATTATTATTAATGTGCTGTAAAAACACCACGTTAAGGGGGCTGTGGTTGTCTGAGCATAAGGAAATGACAGTCTGGCTATTGCATGGGCTTCATGGGCAGGTTTTATTACAAATAATTAACCAAAAGGACATAGGGTTGTAAGGTTTGCTGGCCTATATTCATGGACAATACAATAATGCAAAATGAAACTGTCTTTGTGGGCAGGGGCAGTTTGTGTACTCTGGGCAGTCTACAGGAGTATTGAATAATTTGTTGATGTTTAACTTTATGTATTTGAAGGGAAGTAAAGCGTGATGACTTTAGTAAGGAATAAGGTAGGCCAAGGTTATAGGAAGCCTGCATTATTGGCAGCAGCCCTGATATTTGGTGTGTCGGCAGGTGCCAGTAGTCTGCTGTTGGGAAAAACCGAGGCGGTTGCCCAGGATGCGATGAAGTCTTCGGGTGTTGCGCCATATGCCAATGCCCCAGCTTCTTTTGCTGATCTTGTTGAACGGGTACGCCCTTCTGTTGTCTCTATTTATGTCACGGGGTCTGAGCGTGTTTCCCGGGTGTCCCGCAAGGGGCCGCGCGGTATGCCTAATATTCCGGATATTCCGGA
>JAJRRF010000126.1 GCA_024279735.1 Alphaproteobacteria bacterium | reverse complement strand
GGGCAGCTTTCGTACCCGTGAAGGTGCAAAAACCTTTGCCACCATCCGCTCCGTCATATCCTCAGCCAAAAAACAAAAACTCAATATCCTTGAAGTTTTGCAAAATCCTGGCTTGCTGGTTATTTAAGCTGGGGAGTTACCCTTTATCTTAAACCAGAACCTATTTCCCTGACCTGTATTGTCCAGGCAGAGTGGCCTTGACGGATATGGAAATATCCCTATTCTGTTTAGCATCGAAGGAACTGACCAGCAAGGTCATTTCATTGTCCTTCAGGGTATCCATGGACAAGAAGGCATGTTGTAATGATTCCTTGCTAACTTCCTTGATATTGACAGTCCTGAGAATCCTGAAACGGTAGGCTCCGTCAAGTTTACCAATCCATTGTATCAACACCTCGGCCCGGCCAGATTTTTGCGCCGTTGTCCCAGCCTCTGGCAGCACAACCATGGCCCGGTAATAACCGGCAACATTACCCTTGCGCCATTTCCCACCTGTGATGACCTCTGGAATTTGCGCAGGAACAGACTCTGCGATCCTGTTGGCAATGCCGCCCGCCAGTCCAGCAGAGATGAGAAAGGGGCATAAGAAAAAGGATGTGCCCAAAAGCAGTACTGTAAATCTGGAATGATTGTGAACAATAGCAAACATAATTTTTCTCTTTTATCCCGTTATGATAAAGGTTGATAAATAGTGTTGTCTGATTCGTTTGTCATGGGAAAGCCTCTAGGTGCATTATCTCTTGGAACAGGGGCAAAATTATAACAATGCCATGGTTTCTTAGAATAAAGTTGTGGATTACTCTTCTTCTACCTGACCTTGGCCTGGCCAAGAATATAACCGTCCAGACACCTAAAAACCTGGATGGTCTTGAAATCCAAAGAAAAATAAAGCTAATGTCATGACAGAAAAGCCCTGCAACACCATTCTTTTCTTTGGTCAGTCCAGGGGCAAACCCTCCAACGCTGGAGATAATTTATCTGGCCTTGCCCCCCACAGACACAATGGCGTTACAGACCAACCTGTTTCCCAAAGAGAAAGTCTTCTGAATTTTCATGGACAAAAGACCCTTGCCCTGTACCAGCTGGCAGATCATGGCCACCACATACCGGCTGCACTGTCCCTGTCCCCCAGTTTTTGTCATGAACTGACGGAAATCACACAAGATCACAGCACAGACAAAACTTATCAGGAACTCAGGAGACAGCTTGCCAAACTTTCAGCCCCCAAATCCTGTGGCCATATTGGGCAAAACCTGTTGGTTGCCAGGGTGAGCAGTTTTGTTAAATTGCCCCTCCATTTGCCTTTTGTACAGGGACTTGGTCTCCACAAAAATGTCATCACGCCCCTTGAACAGCAATGGGGCATCCCTTTTGCCCATTATATTTTTCAGCGTTTTATCGCCCAGTATGCCGGACTGGTCTGGGGCATAGCAGATTGGGAGTTTGAAGACCTGGCCTATGACCTTCTGGGTTCAGATACGAATGAAAAAGACAGGCAGGCAGGTGACTGGCAACAGCTGACAGAACTTTATCTGGAGCTTGTCACGCAAACCCATGGCCACACCATTCCAGAAGACAGAACTGAGCAATGTATGGCAGTTGCAGCCGCCCTGTCACAAAAGTGGCAGTCTCCAGGCCTCAACATGCTGCGCCAACTCCACAACCTGGCTGACAGCCCTGAACCTGCCATTATTTTGCAGGCCATGTATTTTGCCCATCCTGACAAACCAGAATTTTCAGGTTTTTGTTACAGTCGCCATCCCCGGACAGGGGAAAAGGGACTTTTTGGACAGTTTTATCCAGGCCTGTCCAATAGTTCAAGCAAGCTCTCACCAAACTGCCCTGTCCCCCAAAAGCTTGCCAGCAATAATGCTTCGATAATGGATGACCTTCAGGCACTTGTGCAAAAGCTGGAAACACGCTTTCGGGAAGCCGTCAAGCTTAACTTTGTTTATGAAGACAAAACCCTCTGGCTATTGAATGCAGAACCCCTCAGGACAGAAATTCATGCCACAATCAAGATTGCCTGTGACCAAGTGGATGAAGGCCTTATTTCTAAACAGGAAGCCATTCACTGTTGCGACCCTGCCGAGCTGTCATATTTTCTTCACCACAGCCTGGAGCCTGGAGACAGGCACCCCCTGATAACCGCCCTGCCCGCTTCCCACGGAGCCTCTAGTGGCAAGGTGGCTCTGGACCGTCATACTGCTTTGGCCTATAGCCATGCCGGGGAGGATGTTATATTGGTGCGCCCAGAGACAGACCCTGAGGATGTCCATGCCATTCGCTTTGCTGCGGGGGTGTTGACCTCACAGGGCGGCAACAGTTCCCACGCCGCAGTGATTGCCCGTTCCATGGGCTGTCCCGCTGTTGTCGGGGCAAAGGATCTGGTCTTTATCCGTGATGACAATGGCCTTAAAAATATATCATTTGCCATTGGTGATCAGGTTTTTAAAAATGGTGACCGTATCACCATTGATGGACAGAACGGCACAGTTTACCGGGGAAATATTCCCCTGCGTGAGCCAACCTTTCCTGACGAGTTGAACAGGCTTTTGGGCTGGGCTGACGAAATTGCCACCATGACTGTCCGCGCCAATGCCGACAGTCTTGAGGAAACTGGCTGCGCCCTGAATTTTGGGGCAAAAGGTATTGGCCTGTGCCGCACCGAGCATATGCTGCTGACACCTGAAGCCCTGTTCCATTTCCGCCGTGTCCTGCTGGAAAATGATCCTGACAAGAAAAGCGCGGCCTTACAGGATATTTTGCATGACCAAAAAACCAAGATTACAGGACTTTTCCAAAAACTTTCTGGCCTGCCTGTCACCGTCCGGCTGCTGGACCCGCCCCTCCATGAGTTCCTGCCCAAAGATCCCATTGAGATAGAGGCTCTGTCCATTGTGCTGGAACGCCCCGCTGACGAGCTGGGCGAAATTGTCAAGTCACTGGAAGAAAAGAACCCCATGCTGGGACATCGTGGCTGCCGTCTGGCCATTACCTTGCCAGAACTGTTGGAAATCCAGACCCTGGCAATTCTAGAAGCTGCAAAAGAGACCCATTCAAAAGGCATTACCTTGCCAAAACTTGAAATAATGATTCCCTTTGTCATGCTGGAAAGCGAAATCAGCCTTCTGGTCAGCCGCATCAAGACCATAGCCGACAAGTTTTGTCTGGAAGAGGACTTGCCACTGGACTACTGTATCGGAACCATGATCGAGATCCCCAGGGCTGCCCTGATGGCGCAAAAAATAGCAGGCCATACAGATTTTTTCAGTTTTGGCACCAATGACCTGACCCAGACTGTCTGGGGACTGAGCCGTGATGATGGCGACACCTTTCTAAGGGACTATTATTCTGGCGGCCTGCTCAGCTATGACCCTTTCAAGACCCTGGATACTGAAGGCGTTGGCGCAATCATTGCAGCCGCCTGCAAGGCTGGCAAAAAGGGAAATCCAAAGCTGACCCTGGGCATTTGCGGCGAACATGGCGCAGATCCTGCCTCCATCAGCTTTTTCCAGGGTATCGGGCTTGACTATGTGTCCTGTTCACCGTTCCAGGTACCTATCGCCCGTCTCGCTGCGGGACAGGCAGCCAGCAACGTTGATAACGTCCAATCAAGCTGACCCTTAATTGCGAACTTTAGTGCTGCAAAAAACGTAACTCCCCAGCTTGTTTTAGGTGTATTAACTAATTGATAAGATAAAGCAACCTGATCTGTGGACTTTCAGTCAGTCTTTCAGGTTTCTTCAGTGTTCCAGTTGATATAAGATTTATTGTTTGCTGCCCATTTTTCGTCTATCTCAACCAAGATTGCGGAGACGAGCCTC
>JAJRRF010000125.1 GCA_024279735.1 Alphaproteobacteria bacterium | reverse complement strand
GTTGGAAGGATTGTCGCCAGGGTACTCGAAAATATGATAAGCCACAAACCAAAATCAATGCGGCAATTGGTGGATGATACCTTCGAATTTCGTTACTTTCAGGATGTTTCATACTAAACCTGAGTTGAAGGGATAGGTATGTGTCCTGCCGCTATAAACAGCATCTTCAGGGTGGCGTTCATGCCTCTTAATATACGTAGCAAAAAAGAGTTTTTTTCGTTTGGCACGATTTCTGATTGCTTCAATTGCTCCTTCAAGACCCAGCACCTTGATTAAATGCCTAATTTTGTCACTTGATATGCCTGCATTTCCAACATCAACATTTGGAGAAGCATCAAGAGCCTTTTTAGCCAAGTTAGCTATTGCACTACCCGCCTTAACAAAAGCGTCACTTATATCATCTTGATAGATTATTACCACAGCAGTAACAAGCACAAGCAAGCCGACAGCTGGACCAAAAGCAAAGCCCTCGACAAATGCAGTGTTATAAAAATTACCTGCAATATCTCCTTTAAGGTTTATCCTATCTACCTGGTACTCAAGCAAAGCAAGAAATCTGCGCACTTCATACTTGGTAGCACCTTCAGCTTCCAAAGCATCAACCATATCATTGATAAACTTCAAGCCTTCATCTGAATTTAATTTCGAAAACTTTGCGGCTACATCATCCCTAATTTTAGGCGCAAACCACTCTGTAATGCTATTTTGTAATTCATTAAATGGCCAGAATGCCGAAGCCGTTGTTGGCGTTGAGAGCATTATCATCGCGGCCAGCGCGCTGCCACCCAACAGGTCTTTTCTTAAATTTCTTAACATTTTACACTCCTAAAAACTTCAATTAATTCAATATATTTCTGAAAATCTACTTAGATTCATTCAAGATTTTAGTGATCTGCTGTATCATTTTAAGTGCACCGCCAAAATCCTCTGCGTCACAATATGTGTACATGGCCTTGCCTTTAGGGTGCAGAGCCATCAAGGTTTTTTCTTTCGGCTTTTCCTTCTTGATCCTGTCGCCAACCTGTTTCAGCAGGCCAATACATTCAGCCTTGCTGGTTGGGGCTTTTGCCTCTTCCGCCTGAGCCAGTCCTGTCGTGGCCAGAACCAATGCTGTTGCCATTCCGATTACGATATTTTTCATTTTACAACTCCATACAATTTATAGGTGCAGCAAATCCCTTATATCTGGGCTTACCACCAGTTTATATATTCCCTCTTCTCCCCCGAAATCAGGACTGGAAAGGCACTTACAAATAAGATTGTAATCTTATGTAAATACACTTATTTGATGTATTAATATCCAGTATAGATTGTATTTTGTGTCAATAACTATTTTTACGATTAAGCCGTTTTCCCAAAACCAAAGAAAACCCAACAGTTTAAAGCTCCCCCTCCCCTTGCCGGCGAATGCTTCTGTAACGGCCGGAACAGACAGGCTTTCGCTCCCCCAGAAGGGATGTTGCCACAGCCCACCAGGCCAGTGCCTGGACGTATGGCATTGACCCGAAAAAATATCAGGAGCAAGTGCGGACATGATTTTTGCTTGTCCAGGTTTTTAGACCCAAACTTTCAGAGATTGCCCCCTTCCCTTTTCCGCCTGCTTTGCCTATAGAGAACAGTAAAAGAACTGCTGCACAAAAAGGGTATAACCATGTTTCCAACGCCGCGCGCTGACCTCACACCAAATAGTGCTGATTTTGAACGCTTTCCCCAGGTCAAGCCGACCGGCTTTCGCGAGTATGATGCGCGCTGGCTTTACCCTGAAGAGATCAACCTGATGGGCATCCAGGCTGTTGGCCTGGGTATGGGCACATTGTTTGGCAAGCGCGGCATCCCCAAGCGCATTGTGGTTGGCCATGACTACCGCTCCTATAGCGCGGCCATCAAGCAATCCCTGATCACAGGCCTGCTCGCCAGCGGGATGGAAGTGTTTGACATTGGCCTTGCCCTGTCACCGACCGCCTATTTTGCCCAGTTTGACTTGGATGTCGAAGGCGTGGCAATGGTCACTGCATCCCATAATGACAATGGCTGGACTGGTATCAAGATGGGGCTGGACAAGCCCCTGACCTTTGGCCCAGATGACATGAGCGAGCTGAAGGAAATTGTGCTGGCAGGTGATTTTGACATGTGCGGCGGCGGCAAGCTCAATATTGTGCCTGATATGGAAGCCCGCTATTTGGCTGACCTAGCTGACCGCCCCCAAATCAAGCGCAAGCTGAAGGTGGTTTGTGCCTGCGGTAATGGCACAGCCGCTGCCTTCGCCCCCCAAGCCCTGCGCGCCATTGGCTGTGAAGTGATTGAGATGGACTGTGAGCCTGACTATACGTTTCCGCGCTATAACCCGAACCCTGAAGATATGGAAATGCTCCATGCCATGCGTGATGCGGTGCTGGAGCATAAGGCAGATGTTGCTCTGGGATTTGACGGGGACGGCGACCGCTGCGGCGTTGTTGACAATACTGGACAGGAAATTTTTGCCGACAAAGTCGGGGTGATGCTGGCGCGGGATATTTCTGCCAACCATCCTAATGCCCTGTTTGTTGCTGATGTGAAGTCAACAGGCCTGTTCATGACTGACCCTGTGCTGAAGGCCAACGGCGTAACCACCCATTACTGGAAAACTGGCCATAGTTATATCAAGAGCTATTCGCACAAGCATGGCGCACTGGTCGGCTTTGAGAAAAGCGGGCATTATTTCTTTAACAAACCGATTGGGCGCGGCTATGATTGCGGCCTGACTTCCGCCTTTGCTGTGCTGGACATGCTTGACCGCGCCCCCTCCAAATCCATGAATGACCTGTTGCTGGACCTGCCGACCACCTACCAGGCCCCTACCATGTCACCGCATTGCGCTGACGAGATCAAATATGATGTGGTGGACAGGATTATTGCCCATTTCCAAAAAATTGCTGATGATGGCGGCCAGCTTGCCGGGCAGAATATCCGTGAGGTGATTACTGTCAACGGTATCCGCCTTGTCCTTGATGATGGCACATGGGGACTGGTGCGCGCCTCCTCCAACAAGCCGGAACTGGTGGTGGTGGTCGAAAGCCCAACCTCAGAGGACAACAAGGTCGCCATCTTCCGCGAACTGGACAAACACCTCTCCACCTATCAGGAAATCGGCGAATATAACCAAAAAATCTAGCCCCACCGCCTTCTGGGGTGATGATACATGCCTGAAGGGAAATATACTCCTAAGACATGAAAACCTATATTTTTAGGGCGCACTCATCCTGTTCAAGAATTTTAACACCTTTATGGGATATAATTCTAAAATTATCTGTAACCTGGCTGCAAAAATCTT
>JAJRRF010000124.1 GCA_024279735.1 Alphaproteobacteria bacterium | reverse complement strand
CGAAGTGGAATATATTCTTTTAGGCTTCCTTGCAGGGCATTGATCAAGTGTTTCATAAGGTTTCCTCATTATGTCGTGAAACAAATCAGAAAATCTTAACGCTTTTTCAATGTCTTATGCAAATTAGTCGTGTACTATGGAGAAAAGCATAGGTTTCGTCTGCATTTGCAGTAAGCTTCCAGCCGTTAATATGCAAAAAGGTAAACATGGCAGCAAAGGCTGTACGTTTATTGCCATCTATAAAGGGATGGTTCTGTAACAGGCTTTCCCATAGGGCAGCAGCTTCCGCGATCACATCAGGATAATAGCCCGATTGTGGCCTGAATAATGCCGAATCAAGCAGGTTTTGGTCTCGCATACCTTCTGCCCCGCCATAGCGGATGATCTGGTCTTTATGAATAGCCAGTATTTCAGCCAGGGTAATGTAGTCTGTCATTGTGCCAGTTTTTTATAAAGGGGTGCAAAGTCTTTATGGCTGTCCTGATAGGCGGACATGACATGGCTACGGGGTTTGTCTTTTTGTTTTTTTGTAATAAGATCCCCAAGGGCTTCAGCGACAAGGGATTCTACAGACAGACCCTCCTGTTTGGCAATCTGTTCTATTTCCTTAACAATTTTGGCATCAATATTTGCGGCTATGGTTTGGTCAGACATTTTGGTGCTTTCAATGTTGGTAAATGAGTTAATACCTATCACCTTTTGACTATATCACAGGCTGGGGGGTTGGGCAAAAAGAACCGTTCTTTATGAATATCAGGCCGCGCCCCTTGCGCCATTGTGTCAGTTGCGCCATAACTGCCCCACACTCAACCAGTATATAAGAGATTTTTGAAATGGCACTGAACGACGGTATGATAGAACGGGTATTTTCAGGGGTGCAGCCTACTGGAAACTTGCACCTGGGAAATTATCTGGGGGCAATCAGGAAATTTGTAGACTTGCAGCAAAAGTTTGACAGCTGTCTGTATTGTGTTGTGGACATGCACGCCATTACAGTTTGGCAAGACCCTGCCGAGCTGACCAAAAATATCAGGGAAGTGACGGCCTCCTTTATTGCTTCTGGGGTTGACCCCAAAAAGCATATTATCTTTAACCAGTCTCAGGTCTCTGGACATGCTGAACTGGCCTGGATTTTTAACTGTGTGGCGCGGATGGGGTGGCTCAACCGCATGACCCAGTTCAAGGAAAAGGCTGGTAAGCACAAGGAAAATGCCTCTGTTGGTCTCTATGCCTATCCTGTGTTGATGGCCGCCGATATTTTGCTGTACCGCGCCACCCATGTTCCTGTTGGTGAAGACCAGAAACAGCACCTGGAACTGGCGCGTGATATTGCCCAAAAATTCAATAAGGACTTTGCAGAGCCAATCGCAGAGGCTGGCTTTGCTGACGGTTTCTTTCCGCAGCCTGACCCCTTGATTGCAGGGACAGCCACCCGCGTGATGTCGCTAAAGGACGGCTCGCAAAAGATGAGCAAGTCCGCTGCTTCCGACCTGTCGCGGATTAACCTGAGTGATGACGCAGAGACCATTGCCAAGAAAATCCGCAAGGCGCGGACGGATCCTGACGGGCTGCCGTCTGAAGAAAAGGGGCTTGAGGGCAGGGCAGAGGCACGTAACCTGGTCAATATCTATGCAGCTCTGAGTGACAGCACTGTTGAGGATGTCCTGAAACAATATGGCGGCCAGCAGTTTTCTGCTTTCAAGCCAGCCCTCTCAGAGCTGGCAGTCGCCAAAATGAAGCCAATCGGCGATGAGATGAACCGTCTTATGGATGATCCTGGCCATATAGATGAAATTTTGCGCGATGGGGCTGTAAGAGCCAGAGAAATTTCTCAGCCTGTCATGAAGGCGGTGAAAGGCATTGTTGGTTTTATTTAGGATAGTGAATTTTACCATAAAAATTTATTATACTGTCTCTATGCAACTGTTTCGTGTTGTATGACAGTATTTTGAGTGATGATGGTAAGAGACAAATATGCGTTACCCTTTCCTTTTTGGTGTTTTGTTGCTGGTTATGCCAACCAGTATTTCTGCGGGTTTTGGAGCCGTGAAATCAGGGGAGGATAACCTTGTTGACCCGCTTCCTGAACGTCATAAAACGATCCCCAATAAGCGTAATGGGCACAGGCCAGTCAGGTCTTTGGGAGACAAGAGCCTGGATATTGAGACTGTGTGTTTCAAGGCAGGGCAACGCAGCCAAAAATTTTATGCTCATGGCGCATTGCATGGCCCGCATATTACCCCGATGGAATATCTCCTCTCAAGGCACAAGCTTTTGAAGAAGAAAGGGGATGTGTTCAGCGTTAGGGAGCAGGGGTGTCTGGCAACGGCTATCTATTATGAGGCGCGGGGGGAAAACCTTAAGGGACAGATTGCAGTTGCCCAGGTGATTATCAACCGGGTTATCAGTGATGATTTTCCTGATACGGTGTGCGGCGTTGTCTATCAAAGGAAAAAGGGATGCCAGTTCTCTTTTGCCTGTGACAAGCGTAAGAGGCCGGCTGTAGACCCAGACAGCTGGGAGCAGGCGCAAATGGTGGTGCGCAACTTTGTCAGCGGTAATATTTGGCTGGATAATATTGCCAATGCGACCTATTTCCATACAGAAGCCGTCAGGCCATCCTGGGCAAGAAGGTTTTGCCATCTTGGGCAGGTCGGGTCACATATCTTTTACAAAACTCCGGATGCCTTCAGGCTGCGTTTTGGCCTTAAGGGCCAGTCAGAACAGAAATGATGGGTAATAACATGTATAGCCAAGATAAATCTTGACTGTTTTGCTAGGGTTTAGTTTGTTGGGACTTAAATAAAGAGTTGTAGGCCAAGGCATTTTAGTCTTGTGGCCTTTACGGCTTCAGATTCCAAAACATTAAGGACAGTGTGATGTTTATCCAGACAGAAGAAACCCCAAATCCGGCCACCATTAAGTTTATCCCAGGCAAGCCTGTGCTCAAAAGCGGGATGCTGGACTATAAGAAGGCGGAAGATGCTGGCCAGTCCCCATTGGCGAAGACCCTGTTTGGTATCCCGGGGGTTGGCGGTATTTTTTTGAGTACGGACTTTATTTCTGTGACCAAGGACAGTGCCACAGAATGGGCCAGTATCAAGCCTGCAATTATGGGTACGATCATGGAACACTATATGTCTGACCTGCCAGTGGTAGAGGGCGAAGAGGTTCCTGAACAAATTGCAAATGAGACCTTCGACGAACAGGATGCTGACCTGGTCAAGGAAATCAAGGAATTGCTTGATACCCGGGTACGCCCTGCTGTTGCGCAAGACGGCGGAGACATTATCTTTCGTGGTTTCAAGGACGGTATTGTGATGTTGGAAATGCGCGGAGCCTGTTCCGGTTGCCCGTCCTCTACTGCGACCCTGAAAAACGGCGTTGAAAAAATGCTCAAGCATTATGTACCGTCTGTCAAGGAAGTCCAGCAGACGATGGGTTAGGAAGATGATGTAGGGGATGGGGTGACAATAGTTACTGACATTCCCTTGCCTTGCCCCTATAACCTGACGATCAGTCCATGCTTTGTGGACTATAAAGCTTACCTAATTCCTTGAGAAGGCCCGCCTGACTATGGCTGACAAAATATCGCAAATTGCACTCGACCAACTTTTTTTTGAGGCACGAACCCATAATCAATGGCTTGACAAACCAATTTCAGATACGGCTTTGAAAGAGTTGGCCAATCTGCTCAAATGGGCTCCGACCAGTGCAAACTGTTCCCCGCTGCGCCTTGTCTTCGTGAAGAAAGAGGAAAGCAAGCAACGCCTGAAGCCGCACCTTATGGAAGGTAACCAGACGAAAATGTTAGCTGCTCCTGTCTGTGCCATTCTCGCCCATGACATGAAATTTTATGAGCATTTGCCCCAACTCTTCCCTCATGATGATGCCAAAAGTTGGTTTGAGGGGAATGATGCCCTGATTGAGGAGACAGCTTTTCGGAACGGTACGTTGCAGGGAGCCTATTTTATTATGGCTGCGCGGGCGATTGGGCTGGATTGTGGGCCAATGTCCGGTTTTGATAATGAGGCTGTGGATAAGGAATTTTTCGCAGACACAGGCTATAAGAGTAATTTTTTGTGCAATATTGGGTTTGGCGACCCAGAAGGGTTGTTTCCAAGGTCACCGCGCTTTAGCTTTGATGAATTTGCAGAAATTATCTAGCTTAACAGCAAAGGGCAGTCTCCTTGAAAATATTGGCATTTGATACATCAGTTGGGGCTTGCTCTGCTGCCGTTGCACATCTGGAAGATGGCGCACTGGTTGATCTTTTCGCAACTTTTGAGGTCATGAACAAGGGGCATGCCGAGCAGCTTTTGCCAATGATAAAGGCTATGCTGGATAAAAGTGGTCTTGGCTTTGCTGATCTTGACCGGATTGCTGTAACAGCGGGGCCAGGAACCTTTACAGGTGTCCGCATTGGGGTGGCAACCGCGCGGGGTCTTGCATTGGCCTCCAAAAAGCCTGTTGTTTCTACAACCAGCCTTCATGTCATTGCCTTGGGGTGGTTGCGCCAGGTGGCAGATAGTAGCCAGCAGCAATTTTCTGCTGATGACAGTGAAATTATTGTTGTTCTGGATGCCAGACGTGGCGATGTTTACCTGCAATGCTTCTCCTCCAAAGGGCTTCCTTTGGATGATGTGCAAATTTTATCTGTTCGGGACGTAGCCGGTTATCTCAAAAAACGGGGTGGGTGTGCTCAGCATCTGATGATTGGAAGCGGCGCGGGACTGCTTCAGGCGGATGCTTTGGGGAGTGAATTCTGGAAAGATAGCCTGTTCTTGCCAGATGCCCGTGACTTGTCAGTTATAGCTGAAAAGTTGCCAGTTTCTGAAGGAAAAATCTCGCCGCTTTATCTTCGGGCAGCTGATGCCAAGACCCAGTCAGGCAAGGCGATAGCCAGAAAGTAGCGCGCGAAGGTGTCTTGAATGACTTGATGGCTTGTAACGCATGGCCAAAAGCGGTAGTTATAGGGAAAAGAATATTGGGTATGATAACAGGGGCAGGCTCTTTGTATACTCACACGACGTGGAAACCTGGTTTTTTCAGGTGAGAAATTTTGTGATCTGGATAGGCGCGTTCTTCGCTGCAATGCCTTAGCATTGGGAGAAGAGCGGAACGACTCCAGAGTGCAAAAGAGCCAACTGAAAATCGGGGTTTTGATGTTGGGGGAGTATAACCTAGAAAAAATAAAGTGTACGGATGTTTAGGATAAGCAAGGCAAATGGCAGGCAGGCCAGTGAATTGGCAAAAATTCATGCAACAGGATTTCCGTTGCCCTGGGATCAGGCGGCCATAAGGGGCTTTGTTGAGGACAAGACAGTGTTGTCTTTTTTGGCACTCCAGCCTCCTGGACCAGATATTCTGGGTTTTGTCATGACCCGGTTTGTTGCTGGCGAGGCTGATATATTGACGCTGGCCGTTACCCCTGAGCTACAAAACAGGGGGGTTGGCTACGGGCTTTGCCATGCAACGCTGCGCTGTTTATCAGGGCAGGGTATCAAAAAGGTTCACCTTGAGGTCAGTACTGAAAATTTGAGGGCAATACGGCTTTATCAAAAGGTTGGGTTTGAGAGGGTTGGTGTCCGGCCCAAATATTATGGGGCAAGGCAGGGCGGCCAGCGCGAAGATGCCTTGCGGATGTCTCTTGATATACAGACTGCAAAATTCCAGTTTGAGCCAGTATCTTATCTGGTTGACCAGTTTTAGTAATTGCAGACATAGGGTTATGTGTAAATCTTTCATTTTACTGGATTATTCCTTTAGCAATATTGATTTGGCCTGGCTGTTCATGCTTAATGATATTGTCCGAGTTATTCGTAAAAACACGTATAGGAAAATTGCCTTATGGCCAGTTTAGAAGATGACGCTCCAGATGTAGAGGCATTATGCAAGGCAAAACGTTTGCGGATGACAGGACAACGCCGTGTGATTGCCAGGGTGTTGTCTGATGCTGATGACCATCCTGATGTTGAGGAGGTCTATAGCAGGGCGAGTGCGGTTGACCAGCATATCTCCTTGTCTACGGTGTACCGGACTGTCAGGCTGTTTGAGGAAGAGGGTATTTTGGAACGCCATGATTTTGGCGATGGCCGCGCCCGCTACGAGCAGGTAGGACGCAAGCATCATGACCACCTGATAAATACTGCTTCTGGAGAAGTGATAGAGTTCTATAATGAGGAGCTGGAAAAACTCCAGGTCACGATAGCCGAATCCCTGGGCTATAAGTTGACAGGCCATAAGATGGAACTTTATGGCGTGCCGATAAAGAAAAAGGGTAAAAACTAAACTCCTAAATTTTGGGAAAGTTGTTTTGCAAACGATGATGCAGACTGCCCGTGCCTGTTATATATTATGTGCCTATATCCTTTTGACCCTGCCAACGATGCTTGTGCAGGCTGTTTTTTTGCTGTTTAAGATGCCGTGGTCAAAGACCTTGCCGCTCTGGTATCACAGGAAAATAGGAAAGTTGCTTGGTCTTAGGCTTCATGTCCGGGGGGAAATTCAAGATAACTCCCACCCTGTCCTGATCGTTGCCAACCATGCCAGCTGGCTGGACATTACTGTTTTGAGCCAGCTTGCCCCGGTCTCGTTTGTGGCCAAGCATGAGATAGACAGCTGGCCTTTCTTTAACCTGCTGGCCAGGCTGCAAAAAACAATTTTTGTCAACAGGGCGCGCCGTTCAGAAACCCACTCAGTCTCCAATGCGATTTTACAGCGTTTGGCAGGGGGCGGTAATGTGGTGTTCTTTCCGGAAGGAACCAGCAGTGATGGCAATAGCGTCCTGCCTTTTAAGTCTGCCCTGTTTGCCGCTGTGAAGCCAACCCCAAAGCAACTGAAACAGCTTGAGGCAGAAAATATCAGTTTTAATGAGCATGATGTGAAAGTGCAGACTGTCTCTGTCGCCTATACCAGGCTGGGAGGCTTGCCACTTGGGCGGCAGCGCAGGTACAAGGTGGCCTGGGTCGGTGACGCAGCCCTGCTGCCGCATATGTGGTCACTGCTGAAGTCTGGGACGGTGGATGTTTTTATAAAGATAGGGGAGCCAGCATTGCTGGATCAGTTCCGTGACAGGAAAGATTTATGTCGTCATACAGAAGCTGAGATAAAAAAGACAGTTTCGGACTTGTTGGTCAATGAATTTAACAGCCCAGAATAGTGCTGCACCATTTGGCATTAGACAGTTACGCTAGGTATGATATAAGGGGCTGACAGGATTTTAGGTTTGGTTTGGTGAAAAGTGAAGTGATGAAAACTGATAAAGAAAATATATTCATCAAGAGTTATGGCTGCCAGATGAATGTCTATGACAGTACGCGGATGTCTGACAGTCTGGGACATGAGGGATATAATGAGACAGGCCAGATGGATGATGCCGACATTATCATCCTGAATACCTGCCATATCCGTGAAAAGGCTGCCGAGAAAATTTACTCTGAACTGGGACGGATTCGCCTGCTCAAGCAGAAGCGGTCTGAAAAAGGCTTGGAGACCACTGTGGTGGTTGCTGGATGTGTTGCCCAGGCCGAAGGGCAGGAAATTATCAGGCGCGCGCCGATTGTAGATATGGTTGTTGGCCCCCAGAGCCTGCACCGTTTGCCAGAATTCATGAAACAACGGGTTGCAGGCAAAAAAGTTGTCGATACAGATTTCCCTGAAGAGGACAAGTTTGATATTTTCTCCAGTGGTGAGAAAAAACTGAGTGCCTCTGCTTTCCTGACAGTACAGGAAGGGTGCGACAAGTTCTGTACTTTCTGCGTTGTTCCCTATACCAGGGGCGGGGAATATTCTCGTTCTGTAGCGCAACTGCTCACAGAGGCTGAAAACCTGGTGTCACGCGGCGTGCGGGAAATCAACCTGCTTGGGCAGAATGTCAATGCCTATCATGGGGAAGGTCTGGACGGACGGGACTGGTCACTGGCAAGGCTGCTGGAACAGATGGCGCAGATTGATGGGCTGGAGCGGCTGCGTTATACTACAAGCCATCCGCGTGAAATGACAGATGAATTAATCGGCCTGTTTGCAGGGCAGCCCAAAATAATGCCCTATCTGCACCTGCCATTCCAGTCCGGTTCGGATAAAATTCTAAAGGCAATGAACCGAAAGCATACTGGGGAATTTTACAGGGACATTATTGCAAAAGTGAGGAA
Organism: Alphaproteobacteria bacterium; assembly: GCA_024279735.1. Taxonomy (GTDB): domain Bacteria; phylum Pseudomonadota; class Alphaproteobacteria; order Rhizobiales; family JAJRRF01; genus JAJRRF01. Next base: position 32,376 of record JAJRRF010000124.1, on the reverse strand, counting down.
AACCTGTCCCAGCATTGCCCTTTCAACAGATATTATTGTTGGCTTTCCTGGTGAAACCGACCAGGATTTTGAAGATACCCTTGAGATGGTGCGCAAGGTGACATTTTCCACGGCCTATTCGTTCAAGTACAGCATAAGGCCAGGCACTCCGGCAGCCGACATTGCGCAACAAATACCGGAAAATATTAAGTCAGAACGGTTGCAGACCTTGCAAGCCCTGCTCAACCAGCAGCAGGCCAACTTTAATAAAAACTCTGAAGGTAAGGTTTTACCTGTGTTATTTGACAGGACAGGCTATAAGGATCAGCAAATCTTGGGAAAAACACCATATTTGCAGTCTGTGCATGTCAAGGGCAGTCCGCGTTTGATTGGCAGTGTCCACGATGTCCTGGTGACCTCAGGAGGGCCAAACAGCCTTGAGGGTGATCTTGTCATGCCCCAGACATAATAGTAAGCTTTGCTATATGTGTCAGGGCGACATGAGTTAGGCTGACAAAATCAGGACTGGGTAATCAGGAGTAAAATTTGAAACAGGAAGACAGTTTGCATGGCAACAACCACAACGGCAGATAACAAGGAAGGTTCCTTGACCATTGAGTTTGACAACAACAGGCTGCTTGCTGAGTTGTTTGGGTCGTTCCATGGTCATCTGTCTATCATTGAGGATCGTTTGGGAATCCAGATTATTCCGCAGGGTAATGTCCTGACGCTGAACGGGACTGGCGAAACGGTTGATATGGCACGGGATGTCTTGGAACACCTGTACCGCCGTCTTGAAAGAAGTGAAGTAATTGCTGTTGGTGATGTTCAGGGAGCTGTGAGACATGCGATGTCAAATTTTAATTCAGATAACCATCTGACCTCTGGTAAGGGAGACTTATCGGGTGGCGGTCATGATGGCAAGAAAGTGGACAGCCAGGCCAGGGGCGCGCAATTGCGTACCCGCAAAAAGCATATCACGGCACGTTCGCCAAACCAGAGCCGCTATATCCTGGACATGATGAATAAGGAACTGATCTTTGCCACAGGCGCGGCTGGCACCGGCAAGACATATCTGGCTGTTGCCCATGCGGCTGGCCGTTTGGAACGCGGCGAGATCAAGCGTATCATCCTGACCCGTCCCGCTGTGGAGGCTGGTGAAAGGCTCGGATTTTTGCCTGGTGACATGAAAGAGAAAGTCGATCCCTATTTGCGGCCTCTCTACGATGCGCTGTATGATGTGTTGCCGCCAGAGAAGGTTGAAAAGGATCTTGAGACGGAGGTGATTGAGATTGCGCCATTGGCCTTTATGCGTGGCAGAACCCTTTCTGATGCCGTCATCATTCTGGATGAGGCACAAAATACCACATCCATGCAGATGAAAATGTTTTTGACCCGCCTTGGTGAAAATGGCCAGATGATTATCACAGGTGACCCTTCCCAGGTTGACTTGCCCAGGGGTGAAGTGTCTGGCCTGATTGAGGCAGTTTCCCTACTGAAGGACATTGAAGATATTGGTTATACCAAATTTAATGAAAAGGATGTGGTGCGTCATCCCCTGGTTGCCAAAATTATTACTGCCTATGAAAAGAAGAAGTAATTTTTCATGCCAATTCTTCTCAATATCCATCATAATTCACCGCTTTGGAAGGGCTGTCAGGAAGCACCTGCGGTGGTTCAAAAGGCAGTGGACATGGTATGGGAACTGCTTGGTTCAAGGGTTCTGGACAAACTTGACTATCAAAGCGGCCTGAAAGGGAGGCCTGTGATATATGAGGCAGGGTTTGTTTTGGCAGATGATGATTTTGTCCAGTCGCTGAACAGGGATTACCGGAACAGGGACAGGCCAACCAATGTGCTGTCCTTTCCAAATACTGACACTCCTACTATATCAGGAGTGTTGGCTGAGGAAAACAGTGAGCTGGGAGATGTTATCCTGGCGTTTGAAACCATCAGCAAGGAAGCCGAGGTTGCAGGCCTTCCTTTGGCAGACCACCTGTCTCATATGGCAATCCACGGAGTCCTGCACTTGCTTGGATATGATCATATAAGGCAAAAGGAAGCCGTGGAAATGGAAAATCTGGAACGAGATATTCTTCTGGGGATGGGGATTTCCGATCCCTATGCGGAGAATTTTGTAACATAAAATTAGGTCACTCAGTTTTGCGTATAGGGGCTAAAAGAAAAATGAGGTTAAAGAATTATCATGGGTGATGTATCTGACGATTCAGGCCAGGCAGGCGAGAAGGATACTGCTGGGGGGTTGTCACGGATAAAGGCCAGGCTTGGTTTTTCCAGTGACAAAAGCAGCATACGCAAAGACCTTTTGCAGGTGTTGGCCAATACTGATGAAGAGACACAGGAATTTTCCAAACAGGAACGCCTGATGCTTCGTAATACGTTGCGTTTTGGCAGTACCCGTATTGAGGATGTGATGATTCCGCGCGCCGATATAATCGCGATTGAGGTCGACAGCCCTTTGACAGAACTGATGTCTCTGTTTGAGGAAGAGGGGCATTCCCGCATTCCGGTCTATCGCGGGACGCTTGATGATATTGTCGGTATTGTCCATATCAAGGATTTTCTCAACTGGCTGACCCAGGCTGCCAGGAAGCAGGACAAAAAGGAAGACAGTGGGAAGGTCAAGGCCAGGTTTAACCTTTCACAGGTTGACCTGTTGCTCACTATTGAAAAGGCCAGGCTTACCCGTGAGGTGCCCTATATTCCCGCATCTCTTGTCGCTGTTGACCTTTTGCTGAGGATGCAGGCAACCCGAAACCATATGGCTTTGGTAGTTGATGAGTATGGCGGCACTGATGGCCTGGTCACGATTGAGGATCTTGTCGAGGAGATTGTCGGCGAGATTGAGGATGAACATGATGATGAAGAAAAAGACCTGATTGAGCGTCAGGATGATCATGGGCTGGTTGCCTCTGCTCGCGTTTCAGTTGAGGAACTGGAGCAGGTTCTTGACCTGTCCCTGGCATTGCCAGACAATGAGGAAGAGCCACAGACTCTAGGCGGATTGGTCTTTATTCTGTCAGGAAGCGTTCCTGTTCGCGGTGAAATTATCTCCCATCCTGAAGGGGTTGAGTTTGAGGTGCTGGAGGCTGATTCGAGAAAAATAAAGAAACTCAGGGTCAGTGTTACAGGCAGTCTGTCCAAGACACGGCAAGAAAGTTGATGATGGGGTGATGAAAGTCTTATTGGTTGGCAGGATAGATAATGGTCAGCTTGACCAGACCAGTGTCCAGTCTTTTTATCAGTTGGGGCAGGAAAGTTCGGTTGTTGACCTTTTCATTACTCTGGAAAGTGACTGGTCTTTTTCGTTGCCACAAAGCGTTCTTGATGGGTTGTGTTCGGTTCTGGTTGGGGAAGTCGCTGAGGTTGGGGCGGTATCACCTGAAGACTTGTCTTCTGCTATTGAAGGTTTGGCCAAGGAATATGACCTTGTTGTTGCAGGCAAGGGGCATTTGATGGATCAGGTCATGGCTCGGTGTGCTGCTTCATTGGGGAGAGAGCCGTTATTAGGCATTACCAAAATAATTGACAAAAATACCCTGCAATATCAGGCTTATAACAATACCATCCTGAAAACTGTTTATTCAGAGGCTGTTCCAAAAATCATCACGATAGCTCCTGGTGTGGGCGTGGTTGATGGGGCAGGGGATTTGGCTGACGTGAGGGCTGAAAACCCAAAGATAAAGCTGATTGCGAGGACTGGTAGGGCAGGGCTGGCGACTATAAAAGCCTCTCATGGCAATGGTTCAGGGGATGACAACTTTGCGGGTGCGCAGATTATTATTGGATGTGGGGCAGGTGTTGACAGCACGGCAAGTCTTGGGCTGGCAAAGGAGCTGGCAAAAGTGCTTGGGGCTGCCTTGGGGGCGAGCAAGATGACAGTAGATGCGGGATATTTGCCTGCCTCTGCCTTGATAGGGCAAAGCGGCAAGGCTGTTTCGCCAAAGGTGTATTTGGCTCTGGGGGTTTCTGGCTCAATGCACCATCTTGGCGCAGTCCAGGGCGCAGATATTATTATTGCGGTGAACATGGACAGTGAAGCCCCGATTATAAAGATGTCTGATTATAGCCTTATTGGTGATGTCAGTGAAATAGTGCCAAAATTGACAGCTTTGCTAAAGGACTGGGATAACCATCATGGATATTAAAAAAGTAGGTATTGTCGGGGCTGGGCAGATGGGAAACGGTATTGCCCATGTTGCTGCCCTGTCCGGTTATGATGTGATCCTGACAGACGTTGACCGTGACCGGTATGACCAGGCAGTCAAGACCATCCAGAGAAACCTGATTCGGCAACAGGCCAAACAGCTTATCACAGAGCAGCAGCGTATGGATGCCCTGCAACGGCTGTCTTATGGCAAAGACTTTGCTGCCCTTAGGGATGTTGACCTGGTGATAGAGGCTGTCAGTGAAGATGAAAAACTCAAGAAAGAAATTTTCTCCCAGCTTTGTCCATTGCTTCGTCCTGACACCTTAATTGCCTCCAATACATCTTCTATATCCATAACCCGCCTTGCGGCCTCGACAGATAGAGCCGAAAAGTTTGTTGGGATGCATTTTATGAACCCTGTTCCGGTCATGGAGCTGGTTGAACTGATCAGGGGTATTGTGACGGACAGGGAGACCTTTGATATATCGCAAAAATTTGTTGCGTCCCTTGGTAAGAGAATTGCCATATCAGAAGATTTCCCGGCCTTTATGGTCAACAGGATCTTGTTGCCAATGATGAATGAGGCGATCTATACCCTTTATGAGGGGGTGGGGACGGTCAAGGATATTGATGCAGCTCTGAAATATGGAGCCCATCACCCTATGGGGCCGCTGGAACTGGCTGACTTTGTTGGTTTGGATACTTGTCTGGCGGCAATGCAGGTCTTGCATGAAGGGCTGGCGGATACCAAATACCGCCCCTGTCCATTACTGGTCAAATATGTTGAGGCAGGCTGGCTGGGTCGCAAGACTGGCAGGGGGTTTTATGACTATAGCGGTGAACAGCCTGTGCCAACGCGGTAATGGGGTGTCATGCTATTGCTGCAACCGCACACCGATTGTGGCACTCTTGATCTCATAATCTGAATTGGCTGTAGAGCTGTTATAGTGCGTATAGCTGAGCAGGGAGGTCAGGTAAATATTCCTGTTCAGGCGGTATTCAGTGCCAAATGTTGTCTGGTAGGTCAAGATTTCGCGGTCAGTTCCCAGGGTGTTTTGTACATTCAGGCTCACCCCACCGCTGAGGATAAGGTTTTGCAGCAGACGGTGTTCAAAAGCCAGGGTGTAAAGATTTTCTTTCAGGGCAGTGCCGCCAATTTCAGTAGTTTCTGCTATTGTGGTGGCCAGGCTTGCACGCAGGGTTGTCAGTTCTGTTGGTGTCCAGACAAGGGAGGCATCCACCACAACAGCGTTTTCTTTGGAAAGCCGGGCACTTTTGGGGTCAATCATCACGTTGCCAACCCGCAATTCTCCATTGACCAGGGGCGTTATTTCAGCCCTGAACCCTGCTGCGTTCAGCATCTGGAAATTGTCCCTGTTTATATTTGTGGCACTCTCGGCGGCATCATAATTGGTCCACCTGAAATTATTGTCCATAAAGACGCTCAGGCGCGGTGAAAACTCATAGGTCAGGCGTGATAATGCTGCATCCTCGTTGCGGTCTCTGTTGTTATTGTCGATGGCTTGCCCATTGACAGAGGTGGCATCCCCATAGTCAAGCTGGCTATGTTCTCCCCTGAACTGGACTGAAAGCCTGTTGAAGCGGTGATTGAGTTCGCCAAAGAGATTTTTGGTCTCAACATCTGACGGTCCAGCGGCATTGGTCGGGAAATCAGGAGACGATCCTGTTTCCTGGTTCAGCTGATAGCCTGTGCCAAGACGGATAAAAGTTCGGTTGGTGACATCTATCCTGCCCCTCAGGAGGGCATTAAGGTTTTTGGTGTCCTGTGACCTGAATTTGTGATGATAGGTTGCCACGCCGTTCAGGCTAAATTCAAGGGCATGGTTGTCCCAGTTTGATTCAAGTACAAATCCAGGGGCAACAATGAGCGCGCCATCAGATTTCTTGCTGGTGGCAGAAATGAAAACATTGTCAGTATAGCTTTCACGGATCGTCAGGGACGGAAACAGGTAAAAGCTACCCAAAGGCATACCAAGTGCCTGATAGGGCATGATTTCTTCACGTGTATTCGCTGTGCGCTGTTGTGGTGTCCTGCCATCCACCCTCTGGCGGCTCACAGTCCCGTTTTCAAGCGGTATCCTGATGGGCTGTCCCGAAGGATCAAGGTTTCTGCCCTGTCTGTTACGGATGGGGGCAAGGGGTGGCAGGTCTTGCTGTACCTCAAGGTCGCTGTCCCTCATGACAGGCGCAAGTGTATCTTCCCTGTCCTGTGGATCAGGCAACAGGTCATAGCTTTCATCATTGCGCAGAATTCTTGGTCCCCTTTGGGGTGTCCTGTTTGGATTATTGTTGGTTTCCCCGTCATTAAAATCAGCTTCGCCAGTGTTGTCCTGTGAAGCAAAAGGGTCTGTTTCCTCGGCAGGGCGTTGCCTTATATTGGGCAAATCACCCTGGTTGTTTTGTGCGGCATTTTGTTGAGCCTGGGTGGGTTGTTGTTGCGGCCTGATAGTGTCTGGATTACTTTCAAGATCAGATATCCCAGTTGCAGGATCATTGTTGTTTATATTAGTGTCTATCGGGTTTTGCTGTTCCTGGCGTTCGATCTCCTGGGCAGAAGCTGGCGCACCGAAGCAAGCTGCAAAACAGAGAACGGTAATCAATAGGGTATGATAAGTCGTGTTCGTCATTTTTGTCATTCTATTGTTTTTTCGCTCAGCCTGGGGCATCTATAGATAATCTGGGGGCAACCATGGCAATATAACGCTTCAAAGGTTAGGCTGAATAGGTTAACAACAAATTATCATCTGTATTATTATGGGGCGGCCAGGGGTAAACCGAAATTAGACACATGGTAAAGGCCTGTTAGGGCACCCTCAGAAACAAGTGCTTAGGATAGCGTAGAAATTTTTCTTGTCAGTTAGGCCAAAAATGTGCGTATAGCAGGCTATACAAGCATTTTTGAAACGACGCTGACGGGTAAAAGATCAAGCTAAACGTAACGATTGTTTTTGCGGGTGTCCTTAGGGCAGGGACATGAAGGGGTATCAGTGACCTTCTGAAAACGAAAATTTAGGGATTGGAATTTCAGGAAATGACAAGTGACATGACAAGACAGGCCTTGGATTCGGCGTTCCGGACTTTGGAAATTGAGGCCGAGGGGCTGGCACAGATAAGGACAGCCCTGGAGGGAAATTTATCTGCGGCTTTTGCTGGGGCTGTGAAAGCCATTCATGAAAGTAGCGGGCGGGTTATTGTGACGGGTATGGGCAAGAGCGGCCATATTGGCCTTAAAATGGCAGCGACAATGGCCTCGACTGGCACCCCGGCCTTTTTTGTGCATCCTGGGGAGGCCAGCCATGGTGACCTGGGCATGATTACAACAGATGATGTGGTGATTGCCTTTTCATGGTCTGGCGAGACCGTTGAGCTTGGCAGTCTACTGAATTATACACAGCGGTTTAAGATACCCCTGATTGCCATCACTTCGGGAATGGACAGTACCCTTGGCAACGCCTCTGACTATTTGATTGGTTTGCCTAAGGCGGAGGAGGCCTGTCCCCATGGCCTGGCACCAACGACCTCAACCACGATGCAACTGGTTATTTCTGATTGCCTTGCCATTGCCTTGCTGGAAGCCAAGGGATTTACATCCCATGACTTTAAGGTTTTTCATCCTGGTGGGAAGCTGGGAGCCAATTTGCTCCATGTGTCTGACCTGATGCATAAGGGGGACGACCTGCCATTGGTAAACCAGGACAGCCTGATGAGTGAGGCTCTGGTGATCATGACGGAAAAAAGTCTCGGCTGTCTTGGGGTTCTGGATGGTGACGGCAAGCTTGCAGGTATCATTACAGACGGTGATTTGCGCCGCAAGATGGGCAGTGATATTATCCATAGTACGGCGGGACAGGTGATGACAGCTTCGCCCAAAACGATTGAGCCTTCCCTCTTGGCCAGTGCGACCCTGGAAATTATCAATTCATCCAATATTACCGCCCTGTTTGTGGTTGAGGCAGACAGGCCAGTGGGAATTGTCCATATCCATGACTTGCTGAGGGCAGGTGTTGCCTAGCCAGAGGTTTGTGGTTCAGGGGTAACAATAAGAATAAAAATAACTGTCTACAGAATATATCTATTGGTACTGTGATGAAAATTTCTTACGCTGGAGGTATCATGAAACTAATTTATGTCAGGCACATTCAATGCAGATGTGGAAACGGAAGTATAGGGTGGTTGTTATTTCAGCAATTTTGGCAGCCAGTTTGTCAGGATGCGCTGCAATAGCTGTTGTTGATACAGCTGTAACAATTACGTCTGTCGCTGTAAAAACAACTGCCAAGGTGGCTGGTGCTGTGGTCGGAACTGCTGTTGATGGTGTCAGGGCAGTGACCAGGACAAAGCAAAAAACAAATAAATGACCTGGCTTCTCGTCAAGGGCAGTTTTCGTTCTTCAACAAAAAACCCTCCTGAACTTAACCAGTTCAGGAGGGTTTTTTTTAGAGAAGTCAGCCAGTCATATTGACAGGCTTGTGCATAGTGCGAGTAAATCGTTACGATTTGCGGGTTAAGATATGCGCAATTAAAGGGCTAGAGCAAGGTCGGCTGACCGAACCTGCTCGCACTATGCACTAGAAACCACCAATCATGCGCTGGCGAGCAGAGCCGTGGGTATTGTCCATATAGTCGTCAATCACCTCCATCAGTTCATCAACCTTGTCCTCAAAGAAATGGTTGGCATCAGGAATGACCTCATTGGTGATCAGGATATCATTCTGGGTTTTTAGTTTCTTGACCAGGTCGGCAACGGCCTCTGTTGGCACAACCCTGTCCTTGCCGCCGCCAACCATCAGGCCAGAAGACGGGCAGGGCGCGAGGAAACTGAAATCATACAGGTTGGCAGGCGGGGCGACAGAGATAAAGCCCTCAATTTCCGGGCGGCGCATCAGCAGTTGCATGGAAATCCAGGCCCCAAAGGAGACACCTGCAATCCAGCAAGTCTTGGCTTCAGGGTTATGCCCCTGCATCCAGTCCAGAGCCGCAGCCGCGTCAGCCAGTTCACCTTGGCCATTGTCAAACAGACCCTGTGACTTGCCAACGCCGCGAAAGTTAAAGCGCAGAACCGAGAAACCCCTGTCAACAAAACTGTGGTAAAGGTTATAGACAACCGGATTGTTCATCGTGCCCCCAAACTGTGGATGGGGGTGCAGTATCAGGGCTATCGGGCTGTTTCCAGAGGGGTCATGGTGATAACGGCTTTCGATACGGCCAGTCGGGCCATTAATATTGATTTCAGGCATGGTAGGTTTTTGTCACCCTTAAAGTTCATAAATTGCAGCCAGCTTACTTGTAATAACTATGGGTATAATTATTGAGTCTGGCCAGGCTTGGGGTTGTCCAGGATCTCTTTTTATAGTTCTTGACTTTTTTACTCAAGATATTTATTTATAGGATATAATGCATAACCCACCAAACATTAGGTTTTCCGCGTTTTTGCGCTGTCGACTGTTTTGTTGGGTTTGGCCTATTGGGTAGAGATACACACTCATAGCCCTAAATTCAAGGTTCTATACTTTTTGTGTTAAGGTAAATTTAAAATTATAGCCTGAATTTCAGGATAGGGACGACAAGGGGTGTCTTTGTATCCTTTGGTTGCCTGAAGACCCTCTGTTAATGGTCACGCAGGCGGAACAGGCTGGGCTTTGGAAAAATGAGGTTTTTATGCGTTTGAACACTAAAGGACGGTATGCCGTCATGGCAATGGCAGACCTGGCAAAACATGGCAAAGACACAAAACATGGCAAAGACAAAAGTATTCCCATGTCCGAAATATCGGATCGCCAGAGAATTTCTCTCTCCTACCTGGAGCAGCTTTTTGTCAAGTTGCGGCGCGCAGGACTGGCCAAGAGTATGCGCGGCCCCGGTGGGGGCTACGCCCTGGCCAAGAGTTCAGGGGATATCCTGATTTCTGAAATAATGATTGCAGTAGGTGAGCCTTTCAAGATTACACGCTGCCAGGGTGAGGATAATTCAGAAGGATGCCTGGACGGTGGCAATTGTATCACCCATGATCTTTGGTCATCGTTAGGGGGGCATATTGAGAGTTTTTTGGAGCAGGTCACCTTGCAGGATGTTCTGGACAACACAATAGTAACGCCAGTTATCACGCAGGCAGAAGATGCGCCTGCAACGGATTATGTAAAGGATTACCTTAACTCTAGTAAACAAGCGGGTTAGGACTTTATAGCTCATGAATAGGCGGATTTATCTGGACTATAATGCGACGACCCCAGTGATGCCAGAGGTTTGGGAGGCGGTTGTGACGCTATTGCGGAAACCAGGCAACCCGTCCTCAATACATGGTGAAGGACGCAAGGCAAAGGCAGTCTTAAGGAAAGCGCGGCAGCAGGTGGCAGGGCTGGTTGGTGCAAAAGATAGCCAGGTGATTTTTACTGGCGGCGGAACGGAGGCCAATAACTTGGTGCTGAGTCCGCAGATTATATCAGCAGGTCATGCTGCCAGTGCCAGACTTTTTGTTGGTGCAACAGAACATGCTTCGGTTCTTGCTGGTGGACGCTTTGTTTCAGGCCAGGTGTCTGTCATTCCGGTAGGTCGCGAAGGCCAGATTACAGGGGACGTTTTGCAGCAGTTCCTGGAGGGGCAATTACCTGGCCAAACACTGGACAGGAAAGCTGGAAGAGCTGAAGCTACGCCTTTTATGGTATCGGTGATGATGGCCAATAATGAAACCGGGCAGGTGCAGGACATTGCAGCCCTGGGCGAGATTGTTCATAGGTTTGGCGGGCTGTTTCATGTCGATGCAGTGCAGGCCGCAGGAAAGATGAATTTGGATTTTGAGGCTTTGCCAGTCGATTTTATGTCTGTCTCGGCTCATAAGATTGGCGGGATGCAGGGCGTTGGTGCCCTGATTGCCAAGGATCCTGACCTGGTTTTGAAAGATGTCCTGGTCAGGGGCGGCGGCCAGGAAAGGAACAGACGCGGTGGGACGGAAAACCTGCCGGGTATTGTCAGCTTTGGGCTGGCAGCTGAGATATGTGCAGGCAGGCTGGAAACGGAAAGAAGTCGGCTGGAAGGCTTGCGCAACATGCTTGAAGAAGGTTTGGGGCAGATCAATGATGAAATCGTCATTGTTGCCCGGAAGGGTGAGAGGTTGCCCAATACACTGTGCTTTTTATCGAAAGGTTTGAGGGCAGAAAATATGTTGATGACGCTGGATTTGGCCGGGATCGCGGTCAGTTCTGGGTCAGCCTGTTCGTCAGGAAAGGTAACCGTTTCTCATGTGTTGCAGGCTATGGGATATGAAGATGATTTGTGTAACAGTGCCATTCGCGTCAGTTTCGGGTGGCAGTCAGAAAAGCAGGATGTGACCGCATTCCTGTCTGTTTATGCTGATATGTTTTTGCAGCATAAAAAACATCATGCGGCAGCATAACCAGTTGAATATGCAGAAAAATATTATATATCTTGGGTTGTAGCCAGCCTGGATATCATGAGGCAAGTCTTTAGTATGACAAGGTGGAGTAGACCATGACAGATGTAAAAGAGAACATTGACCAGGATACCGTTGATGCCGTCAAGGGCATTGAGGTTGATAAGTATAAATATGGCTTTTCCACTGACATTGAGTCTGTCAAGGCTCCAAAAGGCCTGAGCGAAGATATTGTAAAATATATTTCTGCCAAGAAAAATGAGCCGGAATGGATGTTGGAATGGCGGTTGGAGGCCTATCGCCGTTGGCTGACGATGGAAGAGCCTGACTGGGCACTGTTGAACTATCCCAAGATTGATTTTCAGGATTTGTATTATTATTCCGAGCCGAAGGATATCGAAAAGCTGAAAAGCCTGGGCGAGGTTGACCCCCAGCTTTTGGCAGCCTATGAAAAACTGGGTATTTCCCTGGCAGAACAGGAAATTCTGGCAGGCGTTGAGCCGTCCGAAAGGCCTAGGGTGGCCGTCGATGCTGTGTTCGATTCCGTTTCTGTAGCAACCACCTTTAAGAAGGAGTTGGCCAAGGCAGGGGTGATCTTTTGCCCAATTTCTGAGGCATTGCAGACCCACCCTGAACTGGTGCGTAAATATCTGGGCACGGTTGTGCCGACCAGTGATAACTTTTATGCCACCCTGAACGCGGCTGTGTTTTCTGATGGTAGTTTTGTCTATATTCCCAAGGGCGTACGCTGTCCGATGGAACTCAGCACCTATTTTCGGATTAATGAACAGAATACAGGCCAGTTTGAGCGCACCCTTATCATTGCCGAAGATGACAGCTATGTGTCCTATCTGGAAGGCTGCACTGCGCCAAGCCGTGATGAGAACCAGCTTCATGCCGCAGTTGTTGAGCTTGTGGTGATGAATGATGCCGAGATCAAATATTCAACAGTGCAGAACTGGTATCCTGGCGATGCCAATGGCAAGGGCGGGATTTATAATTTCGTCACCAAGCGGGCTGATTGCCGTGGCAAGAACTCCAAATGTTCCTGGACTCAGGTGGAAACGGGGTCTGCGATTACCTGGAAATATCCGTCTTGCGTTCTGCGCGGCGAAAATTCACGCGGTGAGTTCTATTCAATTGCGATTTCCAACGGGATGCAGCAGGTCGATAGCGGTACAAAAATGATCCATCTGGGCAAGAACAGTTCCAGCCGTATCATTTCCAAAGGCATCAGTGCTGGAAAATCGTCCAACACCTATCGCGGTATTGTCTCGTCCCACAAGAAAGCAACGGGCGTAAGGAACTTTACCCAGTGCGACAGTCTGTTGATTGGCAGCCAGTGCAGTGCCAATACTGTGCCTTATATTGAGGCCAAGAATGCCAGCACCACCATTGAACATGAGGCCACCACCTCAAAAATTTCAGAAGAGCAGCTGTTTTACTGTATGCAGCGCGGCATGAACGAGGAAGAGGCCGTCGCCCTGATCGTCAACGGCTTTGTCCGTGATGTACTGCAACATCTGCCAATGGAGTTCATGGCCGAAACCCAAAAGCTGATTGGCATTAGCCTTGAGGGAAGTGTGGGGTAAGATGATGCAACTGGGAATCATAAATTGCTTTGGAGACTATGGTGTTAAATGGGAACTCCAGTCTCATTTGATGGCAACAATAGATCTTCAGGTTGCTATTTATGGCGTTGTATTTGGGCTGGCTCTCGTTGTTTTTAGTGTTTTATGGGGCTGGAAGAAATATAGAATGAAGAGATAATCCCTCTAGCCGTCATCATTGGATATCCAATGATCCATTCTGAAGGCTTTGGTCTTGGTTGATAAATTGGTTTTAGGGATGAGCGTTCACAGCATGGATAGTTGGAACAAGTCCAACTATGACGTGGGTGAAGTCAATAAAGATGAATGTGTCTGTGTATAGATTAGGGTAAAAGGTGACAAGGTAATGGGTTCAGTTAAAATTCTTCTTAGTTTTTTGTTATGTTGGTTGTCTCTATCAACTCAGTTCAGGCAAGTCAGTGGTTGACTGACTTAATTACAGGTTAAAAAAGATACAAAAATCTGTAAAGAAGAAAAAGATGAGAAAAAAGCAATGGCTGCGTGTTACCGTGGAGCCTCTACGATGTGTAAAAATGGTTCTTTTAAAGAATCGTTTGAATCTTGTAATCTTTTGTTGGAACAAAAAGGGTTGTCAAAGATTCGACGTGGTGAAATCTATCGGTGGCGGGCTGGAACCTACAAAATATCCCAAGCCTTGGCAGCTCCATTAACGAAAGCACAGATTAAAAAAAATGCAACGAATTATCGTAAAAAGATAGAGGATTACGGTAAGGCAATTGATAATAATCCAAAAGATTTCACTTCTTATAACTTAATTGCATATGTTTATTCGTTTCAAGGAAAAAAGAAGAAGGCTTTGGTTGAGTTTAGAAAATTGATTGGTCTAGATTCTAAAAATCCAGACCATTATAGAGGGGTTGCTACTATTTTGGATAACTTAAACCGAAATGATGAGGCCGTGGTTATGTACAAAAAAGGTAACTCCCCAGCTTCTTTTTTCACGTAAATACGCGTTTTCAAGCGGAATACAGTCTAAAAATCCTGTTTTTTAATGGAAAAATGATCATATTTTAGTGGTTTTAAAAATAACGATTTATTTTTATCGTTATTTATCAATTAGTTAATACACCTAAAACAAGCTGGGGAGTTACCAAAAAAGCTATTGCATTATCAAAAGATAAATCTGATCAGGATTATTTTAGGTTTCGGATTTATTGTATTACAAAGAAACAGTGTGGAAAGTCATAGATTCAAGGTTTTGATGGATTGTACTGTATTCTCAAATTTGTCGGTCAAGGAGCGTGTCCTTGCATGCTGGTGTATTTAGGGCATACCAAATAGAGCATATCTCTCACTGTCATACCACAGAAATGCGGTATCCATGCCGTGATGTTTCTCTAGGGCGCAGTATGACAGTCGGTAGTTCTGAAAATTATGAAAACAGTAAAAATTAAAAGTAAAGTGGACATGTGCCGCAAGTAACTAGGAACAAACAAAAATGTTAGAAATTAAAAAGCTTCACGCTACAGTTGGCGGCAAGGAAATTCTTAAGGGGATGAACCTGACAATCCCAAAAGGGGAAGTTCATGCTATTATGGGGCCAAACGGCGCAGGCAAGTCCACTTTGTCCTACCTGATTGCGGGCAAGCCTGGTTATGACATTACCAAGGGTGAAATTCTTTGGGATGGGCAGGACTTGACGGCCATGACACCTGACCAGCGAGCTGCGGCGGGGGTTTTTCTGGCATTCCAGTACCCAATGGAAGTGCCTGGCGTGGCGACCATGACCTTTTTGCGCACCGCGATCAATTCACAGCGCAAGGCGCGCGGTGAAGAGCCCATGAAAACACCTGATTTTATCAAGCTGATTAATGCCAAGGCCGAGATTATGGGCGTATCCAAGGATATGCTGCGCCGCCCGCTCAATGTCGGTTTTTCCGGCGGCGAGAAAAAACGCATGGAAATTCTGCAAATGGTGCTGCTTGAGCCCGGCCTTTGCCTGCTGGACGAGACTGATTCGGGGCTTGATATTGATGCCCTGAAAACTGTGTCGGATGGTGTCAACAGCTTGCGCAGTCCTGAGCGTTCCATGCTGGTGATTACCCATTACCAGCGTTTGCTGGACTATATTGTGCCAGACAAGGTGCATGTCCTGTCTGATGGAAAGATCATCAAGTCAGGTGACAAAAATTTGGCACTTGAGCTTGAGAAAAACGGTTATGCCGATATTGTAAATGCAGCGTAAGGAATGTTTGAGATGAGTAACACAGGAAACATCCAGAAGACTGATGCCGAGACCGGATTTTCAGGGCATTTTGATAAGGTAGGCAATGACCTGCCCGGTGACAGCACCATAACGCAGATGCGCCAGGACGCAATAGCCCAGTTTAACGAAAAAGGCCTGCCAACTCGCCAGCTGGAAAACTGGCGTTATACAGACTTGCGCTTTATCCTGAAGGATGCCTTCGCGCCGCTGGAACGCGCAGGGTCTGTCACTGCTGCCAAACTGGATGAGGCTTTGGGGGCGTTGGGGGATATTGAGGCAAGCCGCCTGGTATTTGTCGATGGCTATTTTTCTGCGGAGCTGTCTGCTGATTTTTCTACCATGAAGAATGTTGAGGCAATGCCGCTTTCCCGGGCCTTGTCAGGGGAAACCTTTTCCAAGGTAATGAAACAGGCACAGCCTGATTTGGATGACAGCATTGTTGCGCTGAATACGGCCTTTATGGCGGATGGTGCGGCCTTGCATATTGAGGGTGATGTTGAAAAGCCGATCCACCTTGTTTTTGTCAGCTCTGGCGAGCAACAGGGTTTGGTGACACTGCACAACCATATCAGCGTGGCAAAATCTGCCAAGGTAACCCTTTTGGAAAGTTATATCGGTCTTGGTCAATATGGGGTTCAGGTCAACAGCCTGACCAATCTTGGCATTGCAGAAGGTGCTGAAGTCAACCATATCAAGTATCAGGCCGAAAATTTGGAAACAACCCATCTTTCAACCCTGAATTTGAAGCTGGATGACAAGGCGATCTACCATGAGCACCAGTTTAATATCGGGGCCGCCCTATCACGTCACCAGCATTTTGTTGTGTTTGACGGCGAAAGGGCTGAATTTGACATGAGCGGCGCAACCTTGATGCGCGGGACGCAACATTGTGATGCGACCTTGTTGGTTGACCACAAGCTGCCTGAAGGCAGGAGCCGTGAGATGGTGAAATGTGTGCTGGATGATACTGCGCGGGCTGTGGTTCAGGCCAAGGTGATTGTCCGCCCACACGCCCAGTTGACAGATGGCCACCAGATGATGCAATCCATGATGTTGTCTGAGCATTGCGAGTTTGATGCCAAGCCAGAGCTTGAGATTTATGCCGACGATGTGATCTGCGGCCATGGCGCAACCTCTGGCCAGATTGACGAAGACCTGTTGTTTTACTTAAAATCCAGGGGGCTGCCCGATATTGAGGCCAGGGGACTGCTGATCCAGGCTTTTGTCGGTGAGGCGATTGAAAAGATTGAGAATGAAGAGATAAGGGATGCCTTGACAGGATTGGCCCAAAATTGGCTGGCTTCCTAGAAAGTGGTAACTGACAATAATGACACTTATAGATGATAACATAAAGTCTGCTGCTTTTGATGTTGAAAAGATCAGGGCTGATTTCCCGATCCTCACCCGTGAGGTGCATGGCAAGCCCTTGGTTTACCTTGACAACGGGGCTTCTGCGCAAAAACCGCAGGTTGTGCTGGATGCGATTATGAAGGCTTATTCCCATGAATATGCCAATGTCCATCGCGGCCTGCATTATCTCAGTAACAAGGCGACTGATAATTTTGAGCAGGCGCGCAAAACCATTGCCAAATTTATTAATGCGCCGTCAACCGATGAGGTAATCCTGACCAGCGGTGCAACTGATGCCATCAACCTGGTTGCGGAATCCTTTGGCGGGATGGTATTGGGGCAGGGCGATGAAGTTCTCCTTTCTGTGATGGAACACCATTCCAATATTGTGCCTTGGCATTTTCACAGGGAGCGCAATGGGGTCGTCCTGAAATGGGCTCCGGTTTCGGATGAAGGTGATTTTCTGCTTGATGAGTTTGAAAAGCTGATTACCCCCAAAACCAAACTGGTTGCCCTGACCCATATGTCGAATGTGCTTGGCACTATTGTACCGATGAAACAGGTGATTGCGCTGTGTCACAGCAAAAATATTCCTGTGCTGGTAGACGGGTCGCAGGCCAGCGTCCATATGAAAATTGATGTCCAGGATCTGGATGCTGACTTTTATATCATGACAGGCCACAAGCTTTACGGGCCTTCCGGTATTGGTGTGCTATATGCCAAGAAGAAGCATCTTGAGGCCATGCCGCCTTATCGCGGCGGCGGCGAAATGATTGAATGTGTCAGTTTTGACAAGGTGACTTATGGCAAGGCACCGCACAAGTTTGAGGCAGGCACACCCGCCATTGTCCAGACCATTGGCCTGGGGGTAGCCCTTGACTATATGATGGATATTGGCCGTGACAAGATTTCAGCCTGGGAACATGAACTGGGGCAATATGCCGAAGACCAGTTGTCCCAGGTCAGGAAGTTGCAGCGCATTGGCGTTGCCAAGGACAAGGGCGGTATTTTTTCGTTTACGATGGAAGGTGTTCATGCCCATGACATCAGTACAATATTGGACAGGTCCGGGGTTGCTGTACGGGCTGGGCATCACTGCGCTGAACCTTTGATGCAGCGTTATGGCGTGAACTCAACCTGCCGCGCGTCCCTGGCGATGTATAACAACAGGGCAGATATTGACGCGCTGGTCACGGCACTGGACAAGGCACGAAATTTTTTCGGGTAATATTTTAGGACAGATGATGAGTGAGACAATTATGGAAAACCAGGAAACAGAAACAGCAGCAAAGCAGCCAGAAGTAAAGATGGTTCTGGACGAGCCGTCTGTGGCAGAGGGCGGAACGCCTGTACCAGGGTCAGACCTGAGCAAGGAGCAGCTTAACAGGATGCGGTCCGATATTGTTACGGCCATCAAGACAGTTTTTGATCCTGAAATCCCTGTCGATATTTATGAGCTTGGCCTGATTTACCGTATTGATGTCAGTGATGAAAAGAATGTCACCATTGACATGACCCTGACCGCGCCAGGCTGTCCTGTGGCAGGGGAAATGCCGCGCTGGGTGCATGATGCGATTTCTAAAGTTGACTATATCAACAAGGTGGGGGTCAACATGACATTTGAACCGCCATGGGACATGAGCATGATGTCAGACGAGGCTCGGGTTGAACTGAACATGTTTTAGCCAGTTTGCCGCTACAGTCTTACTGTTGTCCTTTTGGGATGCTATTGTCAGGAAACTATTTAACAAACCAACCTTGGCGGTTGGCTGGAGGAACAGGAAATGTCAGACATTCAGGAAAAACCGAAGGCTATCTCTTTGACAGACCGCGCTGCGGAGCAGGTCAAGGTTATCATGGCGCGGTCTGAAGAAAATATTACAGGCCTGCGCCTTGGCATGAAAAAGGGGGGGTGCGCAGGAATGGAATATGTCATGGAATATGCCAGGGAAGCTGAACCCCTTGACGAGGTTGTGGAAGACAAGGGCGTGACAATCTATATTGATTCCAGGGCGTTCCTTTTTCTGCTTGGTACAGAGATGGATTATGTGACGGAAAAACTTTCTTCACAGTTTGTGTTTAACAATCCAAACCAGACCAGTGCCTGTGGTTGCGGTGAGTCTGTCGAGATTACACCTATGTCGGCAGATGCTGTAGGTAACTTTTCTTAGGTGATGACTAAGGTGGCTGCTTTTTATCTCAATATGGGGTATGCTTGGCTTAGGCTATGGGGCAGTCATCAGTTTTGGGCTGCCTTCGCTGCGAAAATATTTTACAATCCGGCTCCAATGACTTATGAGGTGCAGCATGATCAGGATTATTTTTGGTCTGGTTTTCCTGTTGACATATAACAGCCTGGCCTTTTCCCAAATATCAATGAGTGGTGCTGCCCATCATGTTCGGCAAGGCCATGCCTATCTTCTGAGAAACCAGTTTGAAAAGGCAATCCGTTCCTTCAGTGTGGCATTGGATCTTAAGGAGCTTTCCAGGGAAAAACGGGCAGCTATTCTGAGTGACAGGGGCGTGGCGCGCTGGCGGCTCAAGGATTATGACAATGCGATAGCTGACTTTACCACCTCACTTGAAAACAAGACTGAATATCCCCAGGCTCTCAATAACCGTGGAAATGTTTATCTGGAAATGGGAAAGCTTGAGGAAGCCATAAATGACTTCACCAAGGCCGCTGTTTTAGCACCAGATTACGGTATATCCTATATTAACCGTGGGAATGCCTATTACCTTGCCAAGAATTTTACACTGGCAAAAGCTGATTTTCAGACTGCAATGCGTCTGTTGCCAACCCAGGCCATCGCCTACCATGGCAGCGGCCTGTCAAATATTGCTCTTGGCCGCCAATATGCTGCCCTGCGTAACCTGAACCGTGCCCTGATTTTGAATAAATCATATAGTTCAGCATTGTTTAACAGGAGCAAGGTCTATGACCAGCTGGATTTTCCGCAAAAGTCTTTGGAAGACCTGTCGGTCTCAATCCGGAATAACCCTGACAACCATACCATACTGATCAAGAGGGCGCGTCTTCGTCTTGGGCAGAAGCAATATTATGCTGCCATTAATGATGCCCAGAAGGCTCTCAAGATTGCACCGGGTTTTGTCGATGCCTTTATCGTGCGCGGTATGGCATATGGCAAGATTAAAAAATTTAGGGCTGCCCTAAAGGATCTCAGCCTGGCGATTGAGGATGATCCTGACAGGACAGAAACATATATTCGCCGGGGAGGAATCTACCAACGTCAGGGAGAGTTGGAAAAGGCAATTATTGACCTGAAAACTGCCCAGGAGCTTGACCCAAAAAATGCAGAAATATATAAACTGTTAGGCCAGGTTTCTGAAGCCAACAAGGAAGACGAGCAAGCCCTTTCCCATTACAGGCGTGCCCTTGAGCTTGACCCGCTTATTGGGGAGTGCCGGGACAATATCAAGCGTTTGACTGGAACCTTGCCCCCGATAAATGGCAAGCAGATTGGTGAAAACCTGGGGAAATGGAAAATATTGGATATTTCTGTCAGGGACAAAGAGGCCAAAACCCCTAAGACAGGAACTGTCCCACAAGTAAGTCCGCGCTATACTTTGGTCAATCCTGATTATCCCAACTTTTCTGCCCCTGTTGAGATGTATGGCAAGGGAGTGCCGCGCCTGCTTGAGTGGACAATGCTGAAAAAACCATTACAGGGCTTTGGACTGCTGCGTTATTTTGCTGGGTATCAGGATGAAGATAACCAGATTGCCATGGAATATATTGGCATCGTCAATATAAGGGCAAACAGTCTGGTTGCTGTGGAGCCCTACAAATGGGGTGATAAGACTGCGAAGTGGAGCTGGCGGCAGGTTTCAGTTGTTGTTACTGACCCTGACAGTATATCAAGTGAGGTCTTCCTAAAGAAGGCAAGAAAATCTCGGATTGCTTCAGGTGCTTCTTCCTCTGATAATATTGGCACAAATGGTTTCCGTGCTTCACCCAAAGCCAGGGCAAAGGCCAGGGCACAAAGGCAGGCCAGAAAAAGAAAAAGGAGAAGAAGGTCAAGGAGGAAGCAGAAGGGCATTTTTGATTGGCTGTTTTAGGATACTGTAGGTCACTGTAAATGAACGTGCAAAGATTAATATCCCAAAGACAAACGCAGTGAGTAAAGTAATCCCTGATGCCTTCCAAACAGTCTGTTCAAAAAAAACCAGCAAAATCTTCGGCTTCAGGTCAGGAAAAGGCAAAAAGCCTGACCCCGATGATGGCTCAATATATGGAGATCAAGGCGGCTAATGCCGATTCAATCCTGTTCTACCGTATGGGCGACTTTTTCGAGATGTTTTTTGATGATGCTGTCCAGGCATCCCAGACCCTGGGCATCCACCTGACCCATCGCGGTAAGCATGAAGGCAAGGACATCCCGATGTGTGGTGTTCCTGTCAGCAAGGGAGAGGACTATCTGCAAAAACTGATAGCTGCCGGTTTCAAGGTGGCGGTCTGTGAGCAGATGGAATCCCCTGTAGACGCAAAAAAGCGCGGCTATAAATCCGTCGTGCGCCGTGATGTGGTGCGCCTTGTCACCCCTGGCACGATTACAGAAGATAACCTGCTGGATAACGCTGCCCATAATTTTCTGACAGCCCTGATACAGTGCCATATCGCAGACATCAGTTCGCAAACAACAGGAAAGCTGAAAAAATCAAATAAAAATGGTTATGCACTGGCCTCTTTCGACCTCTCGACAGGAGAGTTTCTTGTCTTTGAAGTCGGGGAGGAAGACCTGGAGGGGGAGTTGGTGCGTCTTGGGCCGCGTGAACTGTTGATTGCCGACAACGCCTTTGACCATGACAAGTATCAGCCTGTCCTGGAACATCTTGGTACATCGCTTTCTCCCGTGCCTGCCAGCAGTTTTTCGGCCAGGTCTGGTGCAGACATTCTGAAAAAATATTTAGGGGTCAGGGAAATTCAGGGGTTTGGTGATTTTACAGGGGCAGAGATGTCAGCTATTGGAGCTGTTCTGACCTATATAGAACTGACCCAGATTGGTCAGAACCCCTCTGTCCGTCCTCCTAAAAAACAGGGGTTTGGTCATGTCATGGTGATGGACAGTGCGACCAGGATCAATCTTGAACTGGTGCGTTCGGTCAAGGGGGATCGGCAGACCAGCCTGCTTGGCGCACTGGACATGAGTGTGACAGGGGCGGGGTCGCGGGAACTGGCTGCACGCCTGACTTCCCCATTGCTCGATATTGCCGAGATAAATAACAGGCTGGAATGTGTTTCCTTTATGGCTGATGAAACAGGTCTGCGTGAAGGACTCCGGACAGTGTTGCGCGGTAGCCCAGATATTTCAAGAGCCTTGTCACGGCTTTCCCTGGGACGGGGCGGGCCAAGAGACCTTGGCATGATTGCTGCAGGCCTGGGTGTTGCTGGGGCAGTTGCGACCCTTTTGCGTGATGGTCATAACAGCCTTGAAATGCCTGCCATTATTGAAGGGCTTGCTACTGGGCTGGAAAAGTTGGGCAGTTGTCTGGCGGATACCCTGACAGCAGCCCTTGGGGAAGGGCTGCCCATCCATAGCCGTGATGGCGGATTTGTCAGGAAAGGGTATCACAGTGAGCTTGATGAGAGCAGGAAGCTGCGCGATGAAAGCCGCAAGGTTGTTATGGCCTTGCAGCAAAAATATAGGGAGCTGACGGGGATCAGGACTCTGAAGGTCAAGAACAACAATGTCCTTGGGTATTTTATTGAGGTCACGCCCAGCCATGCGACGCTGATGGAGAAGGGGGAAGCCAGTGATATGTTTATACACCGCCAGACCCTGGCAAGTGCAATGCGCTTTATCACTGCTGAGCTTTCAGAACTGGAATCACGCATTGTGACAGCTGCTGAACGCGCGCTCAGTCTTGAGCAGGAAATTTTTGCAGCACTGGTCAGGGATGTGTTGGCAGCCCGTGGCGGGCTTGGGACAATTGCAGCGGCGTTAGGGCAGACAGATCTTTACAGTGCGCTCGGGGAGCTGGCAGTCCGGCAGAACTATTGCCGTCCGAAGGTTGATGATAGCGTGGTTTTTTACATTAAAGATGGCCGTCATCCTGTAGTGGAGCAGGCCTTGGCTAAAAATTCTGCGGGAAATTTTATTGAGAATGACTGCATCCTGGCCTGTAATGATATGGATTATCAATATGGTGCAGGTCAGCACCCGCCTGGGTTTGAGCAGGGTGCAGCTGATGGGTCTGGGCAGGACAATCCTGCAAAAGGTGACAGTCGTCTCTGGCTTTTGACTGGCCCAAACATGGCAGGAAAATCAACCTTTTTACGCCAGAATGCCCTGATTGCCATCATGGCTCAGGCAGGAAGCTTTGTACCTGCCAGCCATGCCCGTATCGGAGTGGTTGATAGGCTTTTTTCCCGCGTCGGGGCATCTGATGATCTGGCACGAGGTCGCTCAACCTTTATGGTTGAGATGATTGAGACAGCAGGTATATTGAACCAGGCGGGCAGTCGTTCCCTGGTGATACTTGATGAGATAGGGCGGGGCACAGCAACCTATGATGGCCTGTCGATTGCCTGGGCGACTGTGGAACATTTGAACAGGGTCAATTGTTGCAGGGCACTGTTTGCCACCCATTACCACGAACTGACAATTCTTTCAGAGCAGCTTGACCATGTAGCCAATGCCACCATAGATGTACGGGAGTGGCAGGATGATATTGTGTTTCTTCATAAGGTCATTCCTGGTGCGGCAAACCGTTCCTACGGGATTCAGGTCGCCAAACTGGCAGGCCTTCCAGAAACAGTCATCAGGCGAGCCAATGAAGTCCTGTCCCGACTTGAAAGTGACGGTAGCCAGTCTAGGCCAACAACATTGCTGGCAGACCTGCCACTGTTTGCCGTTATTGATAGTGATACAGCCCAGGAGGGAATACCCTTAGCTGAAGAAGATGTATCATCTGTAAATACAGGTCTGACACAGGCAGAAACAAAAGTCTTACGCTCTGTCAAAGACAATATTGAAGCCTTGAAACCTGATGAGATGACCCCAAAACAGGCACTGGAAACCCTTTATACTCTTAAAGAAAAAATAAAATAACCACTTGTCCAAAACCAGAAGCGAGGACAAAGTGGTTATTTTGGTGCTACTGTTAGGTTCGCTGGCTATTTAAGGTAACGGATAATCAGCAGAAACCAGGCAATGAATGCAAGCCAAAACTGGCTGACAGGCACCATACCTGTATAGCTGCCGATATTAAAGCCTGAAATGTCGGAAATCATGCCGCTGAAATGCATGACAATAGACAGGATGCCCAATATCAGTGAAATTAGAAAAAAGCTGATCCTCATTATTTTCCCCCTCAAGGTCTCTTGATTTTTGGATGGAACTTGTTGTTCCTGTGTTTTTATTAATATTTAACTCTTGTTTATAGAACAAGTTAACCCTAGTTATAAATAGGGTTGGTGCTGTTGTAAAGCCTTCATGGCTATAAATAATTTACAAATACCAAATAATGGCAATCCAGTATATTGGGAAAAATGATAAATTCTAGGTTCTGGGACATGATTACAAAACAAAACAGCCTGCTTCCTTATGAAAAGAAAGCAGGCTGTAATAAGTTTACTTACAATACTTTATGAATTACACTGATGACCTGGTAAACCTTACTGTTCAGGACTTAACCATTTCTTGTTTCTATATGAAATGGAAAGCAAGGCATTGCCTTGGTAAAACAGGGCAAGACATATCTCCCCCAAAAGATATTTATAATATTGACTGTAAGCTATGGCTGTTAGTTGGATGCAAAACCTATTGCATATCAAGAAGGCCATATTGTTTTTCAATACTATAACTGTACTTCGAGGTCGCACTATCTTCCATTAGAAGTGAAGCTGAAATGGAAGAAAAGCTACATATAAGATAAAAAACTACGCTTTTCATAACTACTCCAATACTCAATACTTTGTTGCATTACTCACGAAAATACATTCCCTAAAACTCGCCCCATGACTTATGGCTGAACCTGTATTAAAATTTAACGAGCCAGTTCGCATTCAAAAAATGGTTGGCTTCCTAATTACAGGTCAATTCTAATATGGTGGGGGGTGTTTCTTTCCCAGGATTACTCAACTTACTCAACTACAACGCATAACTATCAGCAATACTCAACACATTACATTGTGTGACAGTCACCTGACACTGACGAATTTTCTAGGGTCAGGAAGACATGTGTACTATAGTCTTTTCAGCATTAAGGCAGGGTTAATTTGTCTTCAGGACAAAGCCTTTTTAAAATTTATATTTCGCCTGTTGTTAAGCTCTCAATAAGCTTTGATTCATCAGTAGACATAATAATTTAAAAGTTATGTTATTTTGAGATAGTGCCAGTTTTCAGTGATCTCCAAACACAGGATTCGTTTATAAAATGTTTGTTACCTCAGCCAACCCCATCTCCTGCCAAAGCCTGGCAGAACAAATGAACGCGATATATGACAGCCATGCCAGGGGGGAGGATTCACGGCCTGAAATTCAGAAGTTTCTAAGGGATAATGTTGACCGGGTGCGGGAGTTGGCAAAAGAAACCTTGCTTGCGGACAATGATGGTGAGGCCTGTGCACGGGCTCTGAGTGATTTTCAGGACATGCTGATTACAGCACTCTACCACTTTTCCTGCCAACATCAGCATACTGGCACGGGGCAACAGGGCAGCAACGTGGACGAAGAGACAGTCACCATCATTGCCACGGGTGGTTATGGCAGGGGGTTGCTGGCACCGGAATCTGATATAGACCTTTTGTTCCTGATGCCAACGCTTGAGAATGAAGGGCATAACAAGATACTGGAATATGTCCTGTATATGTTGTGGGACCTGGGCTTCAAGGTCGGCCATGCTACCAGAACCCTGAAGGATTGCATAACTGAGGCCAAGGCGGATATGACGATCTGTACAGCTATGCTCGATTCACGCCTTATCACAGGTCAGCAGGCTATCTTTGACAGTTATATGGCCAGGTTTGTCCATGATGTGGTCAGGGGAAATTCACGGGAATTTGTCCAGGCAAAGTTTGAGGAACGCGATGACAGACACCAGCGTTCAGGGGATACCCGTTACCAGGTTGAGCCGAACCTGAAGGAGGATAAGGGCGGCATGAGGGATTTGCACCTGATGCACTGGCTCAGCACCTATATCAGCCTTGACGATACCATAGAAAAAAGCGGGGAAGACAAGGAATGCCTGGTCACGCTGGTCAATGAAATTGAGGCAGGAGCCATTGAAAAATGTGAACAGTTTCTTTGGACAACACGCTGTCACCTGCATTTTTTAAGGGGACGGCCTGATGAACGCCTGTCCTTTGATATACAGTTGCCTATGGCCAGCCTGATGCAATATTCAAAAAATGCCGAGGGAATGCAGGCTGCCGAGAACTTTATGCGGGCCTATTTCCTCAATGCCCGTGAGGTAGGAGACCTGACACGTATCATCTGCTCTGCCCTGGAAGTCCGGCATCTCAAGGCTCAGCCCATGCTCAAGAGGGTGTTTGCCCGCCTGAAAAGCCTTTCTTCACGCACTGCCGAAGAGGATAAAGCAGTGCAGCTTCCTGAGGGTTTTCTCTATGAATATGGCAGGCTGAATGTATCTTCAGGGGAGGTGTTTTCCAAAACCCCAGTGAACCTTATCCATATCTTTGCCCTGGCGGTCAGGTCAGGGTCTTTCTTTCACCCGAAGGCCTACCGTCTGGTGCGTGAAAACCTGAATCTGATTGATGACAGTTTGAGGGAAGATAGGGAGGCTAATGCCCTTTTTCTGGAAATGCTCATGTCTCCCAAATATGTCGAGGGAACCTTGCGCCGCATGACAGACAGCGGGGTGTTGGGACGGTTTATACCTGACTTTGGCACAATAGACTGCATGATGCAGTTTAACATGTATCATCACTACACTGTTGATGACCATTTGATCAGGGCTGTGGGGCTGTTGGCTGCCCTGGATCGCGGGGAGATGTCAGATGAGCATCCCTTGGCTTACGTCCTGATCCAGAATGTCAATAGACGCATCATATATGTCGCTGTGTTGCTTCATGATATTGCCAAGGGGCGTAAAGAAGATCATTCGGTCGCCGGGGCAAGGATTGCCCATCAGATTTGCCCAAGGTTCGGCCTCAGCAGGTCGGAAACAGAGATTGTGGCCTGGCTTGTCGAGAACCATCTTGAGATGAGTACCTTTGCCCAGAGCCGGGATATATCTGACCGCAGGACATTGATGGATTTTGCCAATATCGTCCAGACAAAGGTACGGCTTGACCTGTTGCTTATCCTGACAGTTGTGGATATCAGGGCTGTGGGCCCAGACACATGGAATGGCTGGAAAGGGCAATTGTTGCGAAACCTTTACTATGCTGTAGAGTCTCATTTGTCCGGGCAGATGTCGGGCGGTTCTTTTCGCGAACGGGTCGACCAGGAAAAGTCCAAGCTTGGGGTCGCCCTGGGCAAGGCTGGTTGGGATGAAAAGCGGATCAGCCAGGCTGTAGAGCTTCATTCTTCACCTTACTGGCTAAAGACCCCCCATGAGCAGCAGGTTGAACATGCCACGCTGATTGACCTGGCCAGGGAAGACCCGCAGCCCCTTCATACCAGGCTCAGGATTAATGGCTATACAGATTCTACTGAGGTGACAATCTACCGTGTAGACCACCCCTTTCACCTGATGACTATAACGGCGGCCTGTGCCGCTGTTGGCGCGAATATTTCAGGGGCGCAAATCTCAACCACAAGAGATGGCATGGCTCTGGATGACATTATCCTTCAACGCAGCTTTGACCTGGATGAGGATGAGATGCGCCGGGCAGACAGGATCATCAAGTTGATTGGTCAGGTTATCAGTGGAGAAAAATCCCTGGAGGATATAGAGAAACTGATCAGGCCGCCAAAGGGCAGAATTTCTGCCTTCCATGTTGAACCGGATGTTCGTATTGATAATGCCATTTCCGAACGTTTTACGGTCATTGAGATACAGGGTCTTGACCGGTCAGGACTATTGTTCAGGATTGCCTCAGCCATGCATGAACTGAATATTGATATCCATTCCGCACATATTGCCACTTTTGGAGAAAAGATTGTCGATGTTTTCTATGTGACAGACCTGACCGGCAGTAAAATAACGGGAGAGGAACGGCTTGTAAAAAGCCACAAGTCCTTGTTGGGCGCAGTTACCCTTTTGGAAGACCATGACACACCAAATTCTGAAAAAGTTTCTGGGTAAACTTTTGTTGACCTGTTTGCCCCTGATAACTATATAAAAAATTTATAAATTTTCTACAAAAAGTACTGTCTTTAGGTTTATAGTGCCAATGACAGGGGATCATTCCTGTTGGCAGACACCCTTGGTGAAACTTTGTATCAGGGTTAGGTCTGGATTATTGTTGGCCTGATACCATATTATAGGCCAGTATCATCACTTTTTTGCCCATAACAGGCAGGCATCCATCACTTGACTCTGGTAACAGGGTTGACTGATTGGGGCATACATGAAATTAAGGTTCTGAAGGTTTAAATCTATCAAGGCTGTTGCTTCAGGACTGCCTTGTCTATCGACATCAAAAATTATATTTACGAGGTTCTGCCACATGCTGGGTTCCATAGCCAAAAAATTCTTTGGGAGTGCCAATGAACGTGTCCTTAAGGCTTATGCCCCAAAGGTTGAGGAAATCAATGCCCTGGAGCCAGAGATAGAAAAGCTTTCTGATGATGAACTGCGTGCCAGGACAGATGATTTTCGTGCCCAGCTTGAAGGGATTGAAGATAAGAAGGAGCTTGCCAAAAAACTGGATGAACTTCTCGTTCCAGCTTTCGCGACTGTTAGGGAAGCTGCAAAACGCTCACTTGGCCAGAGGCATTATGATGTTCAGCTGATTGGTGGCATGACCCTTCATGATGGTAAGATTGCCGAGATGCGGACTGGTGAGGGCAAGACGCTGGTGGCGACACTGGCGGTTTATCTCAATGCCCTTGCAGGGAAAGGCGTTCATGTTGTCACCGTCAATGACTATCTGGCTGGCCGTGACATGGAATGGATGGGACGGGTCTATAAGTTCCTTGGCCTGAGCGTTGGTGTAATTACCAATAATATGGAAGATGATGAACGCAAGAAAAATTATGCCTGTGATGTGACTTACGGCACAAATAATGAATACGGTTTTGATTATCTGCGCGATAACATGAAGTTTGAGATGGCAGAAATGGTGCAGCGCGGCCATTTCTTTTCCATCGTTGATGAGGTTGACTCCATCCTGATTGATGAGGCCAGGACACCGCTGATCATTTCAGGGCCGACTGATGACCTTGCAGACCTCTATATCTCAATTGACAAGTTTATCCCTGAACTGGTTGAGGAAGATTACGAGATAGAGGAAAAGCACAAGACAGCGACCCTGACAGAAGAAGGTAACATCCATGTTGAGCAGATGTTGACTGATGCGGGAATGCTGAAAGAGGGAACAGAATCCCTCTACGATATTGAGAATGTTTCCCTTGTTCATCATATCAACCAGGCTCTGCGTGCCCATAAAATATTCAAGAAGGACAAGGACTATATTGTCAAGAATGATGAGGTTGTCATTATTGATGAGTTTACGGGCAGAATGATGGAAGGCCGCCGTTATTCAGAAGGGCAGCACCAGGCACTGGAGGCCAAGGAAAGTGTCAGCATCCAGCCTGAAAATGTGACCCTGGCATCGGTTACGTTCCAGAACTATTTCCGGCTTTACAAAAAACTGTCGGGTATGACAGGCACTGCCATGACCGAGGCTGGCGAGTTTATGGATATTTATGGCCTGGCGGTTATTGATATACCCACCAACCGTCCTGTCTTGAGAAAAGATGAAAATGATGCTGTCTACCGCACGGCCAAAGAGAAATATGAAGCCATCATTGAGCTGATCAAGGATTGCCAGAAACGGGGACAGCCTATTTTGGTGGGTACGACCTCTATTGAGAAGTCTGAAATGTTTGCCGACCAGCTCAAGAAACTGGGCGTGAAACACAAGGTTCTGAATGCCCGTTTTCATGAAGAGGAAGCCAAGATTATTGCTAAGGCCGGTGTGCCTGAAGCGGTAACGATTGCGACCAATATGGCTGGCCGTGGTACTGACATCCAGCTTGGCGGCAATTTTGACATGATGCTTGAGGATAAGCTTACAGGTGTCACGGACGAGCAGGAAATAAAGAAATTGACCCGCAAGCTAGAGGAAAAGGTGGATCAGGACAAGAAGAGGGCACTGGAAGCAGGAGGCCTTTATGTTGTCGGTACAGAACGCCATGAATCGCGCCGTATTGACAACCAGTTGCGTGGCCGTACAGGCCGCCAGGGTGATCCCGGAAACTCAATGTTCTTCCTCTCGCTTGAGGATGACCTGATGCGTATCTTTGGTTCTGACCGTATGGACAGCATGTTGCTCAAGCTTGGTCTGGAGGAAGGCGAGGCCATTGTTTCGCCCTGGATTAACAAGGCTTTGGAAAAGGCACAGCAAAAGGTTGAGGCGCATAACTTTGATATCCGTAAGAATTTGCTGAAATATGATGATGTCATGAATGACCAGCGCAAGGTTATTTTTGAGCAGCGTATTGAGCTGATGGAATCTGAGGATGTTTCGGAGACCATTCAGGATATGCGTCATCATGTTGTTGAGGAGCTGGTGAGCCTGCATATACCTGAAAAGGCCTTTGCCGAGCAGTGGGATATTTCCGGGCTGGACAGTGATGTCCAGGAAATATTTGCAATGCAGTTGCCTGTCAAAGACTGGGCAGAGGAAGAAGGCATTGCGGATGATGAGATATATGACAGGCTGATTGAGGCGGTTGATGTCTCCTATGCCAAAAAGGCTGTTGATTTCACCCCTGAAGTCATGCGCCAGATCGAAAAGTCTATCCTGTTGCAGACACTTGACCATCTCTGGCGTGAACATCTTGTCACACTTGAGCATCTTCGCCAGGCCGTCGGGCTGCGTGGCTATGGCCAGCGTGATCCCCTGAATGAATATAAGACAGAAGCCTTTACCTTGTTCAGCAGCCTTTTGGCCAGTATGCGTAAGGATGTGACAGGACACCTGTTCCATATTGAGCTGGCGGATGACCCTGATGAGCTGATGGATATGGGAGAATTGCCGGAGATGGAGGCACATCACGACTCTTCTGGTGGCGGCTTTGATGACTTCAGTGTTGATGATGTGGTTGATGCCAATTATGATCCGAATGCCATGCCTGAAGCCCCGAGACAACCTGTGCGGACACGCCAGGCCAGTGCGGATATTGATCCAGATAATCCTGAAAGCTGGGGCAAGGTTCCGCGCAATGCGCCATGCCCTTGTGGTTCAGGCAAGAAATACAAGCATTGTCATGGTAAGCTCAGCTAACCTTTGCTTTGTAAACCTACTGAAAGTGATGCCTTGGGCATCACTTTTTTGCTTTTGGGGTATATCCTGTCTTCATGATCCTTTTTCTGCTTTCCAATATCCTGATGTTGCTGATGGCCTTTTCCTTTATTTGGGAAGGGCTGGCCTGGAAGGAAGTATTCGGGAGGAGAGTTTCGCTTGATTCTCTGAGGCTTGTGACCGGTATTCTTGACAAGATGACCCTGATCCAGATTTTTGGCTCCCCTGACAATCGACTGGTGTTTTTTGTATCATATTGGCAAATCCTGAAGGTGCGCCCGTTTGTGCGCTGGATTTTTGGAAACAAGCTTATAGAGTTTTTCCTATTTATTGTCCTGTGGCAAATGACCTGGAACGGGGCAGAATATGGCTGGCCTGGTTTTGGCTTGGTGATTGGCTACTATCTGGTTGGTTATCTGATCTATGCCTCAAAAGCCAAAAAGGTTCACTATCAGTTTGTCCATGAAAAGCTGAAAAGATACGGCCCTAAAAGTGAGACAGGATTCAGCTTTGACCATTTGGGGAGTGGGACTGAAAACACGAGTGACAAGAAAGGGGAGGGTGGGGACAACTGATGTTGAAAATAGCTGCGCTGGTGATCAGTGTCCTGATCCTACATGGACTGCTTGGCAAGATGGCTGGCTTGCGATCCTTCTTTTCAAAAAAGATTCATGCAGGTGTCCTGCGCCAGCTTACTGGTATTTGGAATCGCAGTGAACTTGTGCAAAAGTTTGGCGGGCATGATGGGGCATTCTATTTTCCTGTTACCTGGGGCAAGATATTGGCAGCACGCCGTCCATTGCGCTGGATCTTTGGAAATATGTGGCTGGAAATGATCTTGGTGGCTGCACTGCTTTATATGGCTATGGGCAATGACCTGGGGACAGGCAAGCTGCATTTTGTGATAATGGGGTTTGGGATCTTCTATTTTATCGTTTCCAGTATTCTGACATTCAGGATGTCGGTACGTTCAAAAAGCCAGTTTGACGAGGAAGTTGCTGTCTTACAAAAGAGACGGCTTGAACGGTTTGGGCAGGGTAAGGACTGATAATTGGTGCGATAATTCCACAGTTCACATTTTTGTGATTGATATCATAGTACACGACTCTCTTCAGGCTAAAGCCTTTTGGACGGGCTGTTTTTTCGTTTGTGGGGCTAGGAACTTTTTAAGCAGGCGGATTGCTTCATCTTTTTGGTGCATGAGCAATTGCCGTAATTTATCAAGCCCAT
>JAJRRF010000123.1 GCA_024279735.1 Alphaproteobacteria bacterium | reverse complement strand
GGAAGGATTGTCGCCAGGGTACTCGAAAATATGATAAGCCACAAACCAAAATCAATGCGGCAATTGGTGGATGATACCTTCGAATTTCGTTACTTTCAGGATGTTTCATACTAAACCTGAGTTAAAGGGATAGGTATGCTTTAAAATGCTTAGACAGCTTCAGGCCCTGCGACTGGTAGTGCGAGCCAATATCCGTGCCATAGAGCTGGCTTGGCTTGCGCGTCAGCGGCTCATATATCAAGCGGCCTGTGATCTGGCCATGCTCTAAAAGAAACGGCACCTTATGACTGCGTACCTCAAGCACCCCCCTGCTCCCTGACCCACCCGAAGAGGAATGACCGAAGCCAGGGTCAAAAAACCCGGCATAATGCACCCTGAACTCCCCGACCAGGGCATTAAACGGCATCATTTCGGCCGCAAAGGCGGGCGGTACATGGATGGCCTCCTTTGAGGCCAAGATATAGAACTCATCTGGATCAAGGATCAGCCTGTCCTCACCCAGACTATGCACCTCTTCCCAAAATTCCTGCACATTATAACTGTCTGGCCTGTCCACATCAATCACAGCTGTATGACGCTTCGCCCTGTAACCGATCAGGCCGCCAGTCTGCTCGCCCACCAGGTCAACCGAAAAGGCAACGCCGTTATCAATATCAGCCCTGCCCCCCGAAACCAAACCATATTCCTGCTGCATCTCCCTAAGCTGGTCATCACTGCACCTGGCTTCTCCGCGCCGAAAACGAATTTGTGAGAGCCGTGAGCCTTTCCTGACCAAAACCGGAAAGGTCTGGGGACATATTTCAGCATAAAGCCTGCCCTGATAACCTGCTTTGACGCTGTCAAACTCGGTTGCCCCATCTGTAATGACACGGGTAAAGACATCCAGCCTTCCGGTAGAGCTTTTCGGGTTGGCTGCCGCAGACAGGCTTTGCGGCAGACTCAGGCTTTCCTGCAACGGCACAATATAGACGCAGCCTGTCTCCAGCACAGCCCCATCAGATATATCAATTTCGTGCATTGACAATTTTTCCAGCCGCTGCTCCACCGTCTGCCCCAGGCCTGGCAAAAAGCTGGCCCTGACACGGTAAGCCTTTTGTCCCAGCCGAAGGTCAATACTGGCAGGCTGTACCTGCCCTTCCAGGACAGGGTCGCGGGAGGTGATGATACCGCCTTCCAACAGCAACAAAATATCTTCAAGGGGAAGTATACCAGGCTTTTCAGATATATCGGCTTTGAACTGTGACATACAGGGCTTCCATCATGACAAGAGGATAAAAAAACAGGGCATCACTCCATAATATGGGGCACTATTATCATGTCTGGGGCTGAAAGCTGATGCTTTTTTCTTTAATTTCCCCAGCCTCCCCCTATAATGGGGCAAATCCAAAAATATTCAGGAAACCCAGCAATGAGCAATAGCAAAGACAAAGACCTGTCCAAGCCAGAAAACTGGTCACCCGACACCATGATGGTCCATGGCGGCACTTTGCGCAGCCAGCACGGCGAGACCGCAGAAGCCCTTTACCTAACATCAGGCTATGTCTACAGCTCCGCTGAAGAGGCTGCCGCCCGCTTTACAGGAGAATCAAAGGGCTATATCTATGGGCGTTACGGCAACCCCACCGTCTCCATGCTGGAAGAGCGGCTCAGGCTGCTTGAAGGCTCTGAAGCCGCGATGGCCACAGCCTCAGGCATGGCCGCCGTGACTGCATCCCTGCTCTGTCAGCTCAAGACAGGTGACCATGTTGTTGCAGCCAAGGCCCTGTTTGGCTCGTGCCGTTATGTGATTGAAACCCTGCTGCCACGTTTTGGCATTGAAGTCACCCTGGTGGACGGACAGGATCTGGCGCAATGGCAGGACGCAACACAGGAAAACAGCAAGGTGTTCTTTCTCGAATCCCCGACCAACCCGACCCTGGAACTGGTCGACATCCAGGCCGTCAGCAAGATTGCCCATTCTGTTGGTGCAAGACTGGTGGTTGACAATGTATTTGCCACCCCCATCCTGCAAAAACCGCTGGAACTTGGGGCTGATATTGTGGCCTATTCGACCACAAAGCATATTGACGGCCAGGGGCGTTGTCTTGGCGGCATGGTTTTGGGGACTGAAACATTTATCAAGGACGAACTGGAAAACTTTATCCGCCAGACGGGGCCTTCCATGTCGCCCTTTAATGCCTGGGTGATGCTGAAAGGCCTGGAAACCCTTGACCTGCGGGTTGAAAAAAGTTGTGCCTCAGCTTCTGCCGTGGCCAGTTTTTTGGGAGAAAGCGACAAGGTGCAGAAAGTGATCTATCCAGGACACAAAGATTTTCCCCAAAATGATCTTTTTAAGAAGCAAATGACTTCAGGCGGCACCCTTGTTGCTTTTGAACTGAATGGCACGCAGCAACACACCTTCAAGTTTATGAACGCCCTGAAGATCATCAAGATATGCAACAACCTTGGCGACACCAAAAGCCTGATTACCCATCCAGCCACCACCACCCACTTCAGGTTGACCCCAGAAGCAAGGGCAGAAACAGGCATTGGCCAATCGCTGGTGCGCCTGTCTGTCGGGCTTGAAAATGCCAATGACCTGATGGAGGATTTAGGACAGGCCTTGGAACAGTCGGGAATTTAGAACCAGGGTCGATCAAAAATTAAGAATGGGAGCAGGTACACATGACATTAGCAGAGAAATATTTCCTATTTCGCGGACGGCTTGGACTTCAAGATTTTTGGATCGGGCTTATCCTGTCAGGAGTCCTGTATGTAGGTTATTAGCCATATTGAACAGAACTCCCTCAAACGAGGATACAGCCTTTGAGACTTTCAATGCAAAAATTTTGCTCTCCATCCTGTTTGCCTACATAATACTCGCACTTCTCGTTAAACGGCTTCAGGACAGGGAAATTTCTGGCACAAAGCTGGTGTCTGTCCCCCATCAGCCTTCTCCTGTTATCAGGGTTACTCTTCACAGCAACAGCCCTGACTCTGAATATCCCGTTCACCCCCCTATCCGATATCCCGGTTGCCACTAAAAGTTGGCTCATACTGATCGCTACCTTTCTAGGCATCTGTAGCATATTTCATAGTACACGACTAATTTGCATAAGACATTGAAAAAGCGTTAAGATTTTCTGATTTGTTTCACGACATAATGAGGAAACCTTATGAAACACTTGATCAATGCCCTGCAAGGAAGCCTAAAAGAATAT
>JAJRRF010000122.1 GCA_024279735.1 Alphaproteobacteria bacterium | reverse complement strand
TGTCTCATGAGCAGGTTCAGGAGGTCGAGCGCAAGATCAACCACAGGCCAAGAAAAATCCTGGACTACAAGACACCACATGAGGTCTTCTCAAAGAGACGCAGGCTGAGTGTTGCGTTTCACTGTTGAAGGGGCGAATCATAAAATTTCGTGCAATTGCCCTGACTGGTTGGCAACATTGACCGCCACCTTAAATTCTGGACTGTCAGATATTTTTTGGGCAACCCCAGCAGGTGTACCCCTGGCAATCATGCGGCGGTAAAGACGGATAGCTGCCGCCCCTCTGGCCGTGACCTTTGCAGGAATACTTGCCCCTGACATGCTGAGAAACGATCCCGCGCCCGAAAATACGCCACGGGAAACCCGCCGATTTTCATACCCGGGACAACCCTGGACGATCGCGTAATTTTTTGAACCTGTCAGCTTTTGCGTTTCCCTAAAAGCCCGCTCAAGCATACGGCATTCCGCCATAACACGCGCGCTCATCCTGACAGACTCAGGCGCAGCCTGCCCAACACCTGAACCGGCACAGCCAGCCAACAATAACAGGCTTGCCAAACGAGCAAAAATCCTTACTATTTTTAGAGCCATCTCATCACTCCCTACCTTCAACTCCCAGTACTTACAGAACAATAACAGAACAAAGTAAAGAAAAACATACAACCATAACCCTTCCGCAACAAAAGTGCATTTATGAATAGAATAGCACTATAGTTTTAGGCCAAACCCCAATACCACTTGACAAGACTGCACTTTCCATGATTTTTTTGGGCATGATTTTTGGCATAGCCCAGACAATATCAAGACAGGCGGATTACCATGGCAGACCATAACCAAAACAATAACAGCCCGACGCGCGAGCCTGACCGCAAGCTTCTCGAAATCTTGGTCTGTCCCCTGACCCATACCAGCCTCAAATATGACCGCAAGACTCAGGAACTGATCTCCAAGGCAGCCAAGCTCGCTTATCCAGTACGAAACGGTGTTCCCATAATGCTGCCTGATGAAGCCCGCAAACTTGATGACTGATGGACTGACACTTCCTCCACCATATCTTTATCTTCCTTTCAGGCAGAAAATCATTTAGGCTTTGGTCTGATCACTTCCCAGGCAGGACATCTTGTCCTGAATTTTGGCTGTCAGAACTATCAGGTATCATTAGGCTTTATATTATGGATAAATACATTCAATCTTTTCTTTCAGGGCAATCCGTGCTGTCCATGCTTGCCTTTTTGGTCACCTTGTTAATGTTTTCCTTCCCTGCACAGGCCAGGGAAACCATCTCTGACAGGCAGCTTCTCATCATTATTGGCTTTGACAAACAGATCAACGCCACAGCATCTACTTTTGGTGATATTGGAAAAGGCAACCCTAAACTAGCTTCGGCCTGGCAAGAAGCAACACACAGAACCTTTCGTGGGCCAGAGATGATAAAAGCCATGGAAGGGCGTATCAGGGGTGTGCTTACCCAGGATGAAAAAGCCCAGGTTGCTCAATTCTACAGGTCACCTTTGGGACAAAAAATCCTTGACCTGGAACAGGCCTCAATAGGTCCTGAAGCAGAGGCAAAGACAGTTGCCATGACCCCGCAACTCAAAAAAGAGGGAGCTGCCAATCCTGAGCGGGTCACCATGTTCAAATCCATTACACAAAGTATGAAGGCCATCGAGCTGGGCACTGAATTTGCCATCAACATGAATATCAACTTTGTGATGGGCATGGTTGCTGTCAAACGGGGTGCAATTATACCCAGCTATGAAGACCTGGCGCAAAAGATTGAAAGCAGCAGGCCGCAGATCAGATCCCAGCTTCAGGAAGCTGTTGATGTCGGTATGCTGTTCACCTACCGCGACCTGAGCAATGCAGAAATCAGGATATACCTGGACTTTTTACTCACCCCAGTCAGCCGAAAACTCAACAAAAAACTGATTGCTGGATATTTTGGGATTTTGGGAGACAAGGGCTATAAATTTGGCAAGATCCTGCAAGGTGTGTTGGGCAGAAAGGCGATATAACCCCAACGGATTATAATGGATCGCACAGGCCGACAACATAATGGCCAACAACTGCACTCAAGGACAGGCTGAAATCTTCCCTTGTTTCCAAAGCCATACCGCCCCCTACTCCGCAGTAGCCGCCTTAATATTCTTTTCATTCCATACCAGTTTCAGGCCAGGCTGTGCCCTGGCAAGTTCTGTCGCTATCCCCTGCCCCAAAGCTTTCCATTTAGTGGTCTTGACCTGCTGTCCCGTAAAATAGGATATGGTCAGGTTGACCTGGTTCATAAAGACATAGATATTATCCTTACAATCATAAATATCAACGAACTTGGCAGGCTTCTTTTCATCAACAGTGACCTTAAAGAACTTGGTCTGGGTGCTTTGTACCGCGACGCATTTTTGCGCAGTCATATAGACCAGTACCTGCTCCCGCATTACCAAGACCTTTTCAATCGGCTTGCCAACAAAACTGATATAGCCAAGCGTATTATAGCGCTGCTCCCCGCTACACGCGGAAAGCCCCAGAAAGCCCACCAAAACCAACACAGCCCAAAAACTTTTCATCATCCAAACCACTCCAGAAATCCTCATTTCCTTTCCTGATAGCATATCCCTGGCGAAAACTGGCAGAATAATACGTCCGCCGCACATGAGAACATTTCTCAGTGTAATCCCTACTTTTTTTAGGGGGAAGCCTGCCAGGACTTGTGCAGCTGTTCTGGGTTTTTTTGTAGGTTATGACTGCTGATCTCCATATCAGGCCAGGGATTCAGGATTTTATAATATTATTGCGGGCAATGGG
This sequence comes from Alphaproteobacteria bacterium, assembly GCA_024279735.1. Classification (GTDB taxonomy): domain Bacteria; phylum Pseudomonadota; class Alphaproteobacteria; order Rhizobiales; family JAJRRF01; genus JAJRRF01. The sequence continues at coordinate 97 of JAJRRF010000122.1, read as the reverse complement.
ATAGACAAATGGAACAAGAGTATGATAGTGGACGCGTAGTAATATATGTCGGTTTGGGGAAACTGCCCCAGATCAACAGGGATATTTCATAAAAGAT
>JAJRRF010000121.1 GCA_024279735.1 Alphaproteobacteria bacterium | reverse complement strand
TAGGAAATATAGCCGATTTACAAGATGGTAAAAAATACAACAAGAACTAAGACATTGAAAGCAAACAGTTTTTAGGTTTTTCATTTTTAGAATTTCGTGCAATTGCCCTGCTGTCATACCGCGCTACGACGCGGTATCCATGCCGTGTAGTGTCAACATAAAAAATCATAAATTTTACAGTACAGGGCCTCATGACACCAAAACAAACATTACCATTTTAGCGCAAACCTCACGGCATGGATACCGCATTTCTGCGGTATGACAGTGATAGGGTATAGTAAACCGTCTAAACTTAGAAGATATCACAGGTAGATCATTTTTAAATTCCATAGATTCCCTATTCTAAAAGTTAGTCATGTACTGTAGCCTTGGTTAATCTGTGGGTTCAGGGTGAGGGGCTTTAGGCATTCTTAACCGCTGTGCTGAAAAGTGTTGGTGGGTATACCGATAGAATGATATGGAAAAGGCTGGCCTCAACCATTGACAAAGGGAAAAAATGACGCGACTGATTGCATGTTTTACCAGTGTGGTGATCTTATTGGGGTGCTGGTCCTTGCCCTTGGCTGCCAAGGTACGCTTTGGCAAGAATGTCCGTATTGGCGGGCATGATGTCTCCAACCAGACTTTTAGCAAAAAAAGGCGGGCTGTATATTATATCCATAAAGGCAGGCCGCGCCATCCGGGATGCCGCTGGAGAAAGAACCGTGACGGTTCGCGCATCAAAATCTGTCACCTGCAACGAAAAAAGCGATAATAGGGCGTGCTGCTTGCAGGTTCGGGTAAAAGATTAGCTGGCTCTTAAACATTTTTTATGATTTTCAGTTACTTATCAGGCAAATCATCCCTATATTGGAAGGGATAGTGCACTTTTTCGTCAGCTGTTATATCCTTTCAGCCCTGCCAGGAAACCGGACATGAAGCCAGCCTTTTTGAAACGCCGTTATTTTAACCAGTTGCAAAGTGACATGAAGGCCTGGGTCAGTGCAGGCTGGGTCACGCAGGAGGGGGCAGACCATATCCTGCGGGAGAGCGAGCCAGGGGACAGCAAATATCATTTTTCCATGATTATTGGCATTTTTGGTGCTGTGCTGCTCGGTTTTGCTGCCCTGTCCTTTGTCGGGGCGAACTGGCAGGAGATGGGCAAACTGAGCCGTATCCTGCTGCTATTTTCGCTGATGTGGGCGGCCTTTGGTGTGGGCTGGCTGATGGACAATAAGGGCTATCACGGCCTGAAGGAAGCGGCCTGGCTGCTTGGCGGCACCCTGTTTGGGGTCAATATCGCCCTGATTGCCCAGATTTATCATATTGACCGCCACCCGCCTGATGGCATGATGCTGTGGGGGGCAGGGATGCTCCTGGTGGCTGCTGCCCTAGAAAGCAAGGCCGCCCTCGCAGCCTCGTTCGCGATCATTACCATTTGGACCATGATGGAGACCAACTGGCTGAGCTATGGCTACGGCCTGAAACCGAATGTGCATTGGGGATTTTTGGTTCTGTGGGGCTTTGCGGCCTTCTTGGCTTCCAGGATGAAATGGTTTCCTGCCTATCACCTGGCGATCCTGTCACTGGGGTTCTGGCTGTTTGTCAGCCTGTTTTCCCTGACCAGGGGCACCCTGATGTCCCACCTGTCAGCCCTGGCCACCATTGTTTTGGTGATGGTGGTGGTAACGCTGGCAGCCCTGCTATTTACCAAAAAGGCAGGCCAGACCCTGCAAAAGCAGTTTTCCTATATCCTGTCCCATTACAGCATTGCCGTGATTGCGCTGTTGCCGCTGCTGGTTCAGATGACGGTGGGCAGCAGGTTGTTCCGTTATGTCGGCCTGCGTTCCGCAGAAATGACGGCCTTTCCGCTCTGGGCGGTGCTGTTGTTTGTCTTGCCGCTGTTTGCGGCAATCCTCTGGCTGCTCAAGCGTCATTATGACCGCCAAAGCTTCAGGCCTGTCAATATGCTGTTTTTTGGCATTATCAGTAGCTGGTGCGTCTTGTTTATTGTGGCATTGGCACTGGATCTGCGTCCGCTGGTGTTGCTGCTGTCCAATCCCGCGCTGTTCCGTATCCTGATGCTGGCCATAGCGATATGGCTGGTCAGTTTCGGTCTGGAGATCCACAGCCCGAAAATTGTCAATCTTGGCCTGCTGGCGTTTGGTATTGAGGTGCTGTATATTTATGTCAAGCTGTTTGGCTCACTGATGGACACATCCCTGTTCTTCCTGATGGGGGGCGTTGTCCTGATTGCTTTGGCTTACGGCCTGGAGCGGATGCGCAGGAAATTGTCGGCTAGCGGGACTTCAGGCAAAGGAGAGCTGTCATGATCAGGTTTTTTACCCTTTTGATACAGTATAAGGCTTTTGTGGTGGCGGCTATCCTGACCCTGATCTTGTCCAGCATGATTTACAGCAGGATTTCCATCTTGCAGACGGGTGATGAGATTGTCCTGTTGTCCCGCCCGGTTGATCCCCGTGACCTGTTTCGCGGCAACTATGTCACCATGACCTATGGCATCAATAATTTGGACAGTTGCAAGGTTGAGATCAGGGACAACTTTAGCCGCAGGCAACCTGTCTTTGTCCAGCTGGAGGAAGGGAAAAAGGGCTATTGGAACGCGGTTTCCGTCTCTGCCCGTCCTTTGCAGGCCACAAAAACAACTATCATTTTGTCAGGCTATAGCCGTTCCAACTATAAGGTTCCAAAAAAGGTTCGGCTGAATTCGCAAGGCGAGCCAATGAAAAACTGCCGCCATTTATATCTGCGCTACGGCCTGGAAAAATATTTTGCCCCCAAAAAGCGTGCCAAGGAACTGGAAAATATGCGGCGTGGCAGGGGCAATTCTGCGGCCAGTGAGCAAATCAGCAAGCTGAATAGGCAGATGAGGGAATATAGCAAGCAGATACAGGATATTTATCAGGAACGAAGAAGACAGCAACAGGGCCAGGGATTGCCAGTGTTGATAAAGCCAAATGACCCTAAGATAAGGAACTTGCGGGTAAAGCTAATGGCAGGGCGGGAAAAAATAAGGGCATTGCGTGACAGTACCCGTGCGCAGGTTGCCGTCATTGTGCGGGTATCCAAGAGTGGTGAGGGCGCAATCAGCGGCCTGATGATAGACGGCAAAAAGGTTTATGATGAGCCTTTGTTATACAATAGTTTGGACAGTTTCATGCTGCTATAGTCCCGTAGTTACACAGCTTCTTGAATTCAGGTTGTGATTTAATGGAGTTCAACTCAAAACCTAACATGGAAGAAAAGGTTTTGAGCAGGTGTTCGTTGGATTTTC
>JAJRRF010000120.1 GCA_024279735.1 Alphaproteobacteria bacterium | reverse complement strand
ATAAACTATGTCCAACAGCAGCAAAACATGCCCAATATAGTCGATTTAGAAGATAGTATAAAATACGAAAAGCATTAAGTTACTGAAAACAAACAGTTTTTCTGTTTTTCATTTTTGAAATTTCGTGCAATTGCCCTACCCCTCCTTGTCCCGTGCCAGCTGGGCGAGGAGCATGTCTTTGCCGTAGAGCAGTTCACTGGCGCGCAGTTTTTGCAGTTCGTCGCGCAGGCGGGCGGCTTCCTCAAATTCCAGGTCGGCGGCGGCCTCCTTCATGCGTTTCTCCAGCCCCTCAATCACAGCCTGCATATTATTGCCCGTCTGTTGGCCTGGGCCATCAAACCCAGCCTGGCTGTCTTCGGCAAAGCCGTGGGGATGTTGCGGGGTATAGTCCTCGCTCATGCCTGAAATTGGCGGGGCGACAGCGCGGATAGTGCTTTGCGGGATAATGCCATGTAACACATTATGGGCTTCCTGCTTTTCGCGGCGGCGGTCGGTTTCGGCAATGGCGCGTTCCATAGAACCTGTCATCTTGTCAGCATAGAGAATGACACGGCCCTCGACATTACGCGCGGCGCGGCCAATGGTCTGCACCAGCGCGGTTTCTGAGCGTAAAAAGCCTTCCTTGTCCGCGTCCAGGATCGCGACCAGGGCGCATTCGGGAATGTCCAGCCCCTCGCGCAACAGGTTAATCCCGACCAGCACATCAAACACACCCAGGCGCAAATCGCGGATAATCTCAATTCGTTCCAGGGTGTCAACATCACTGTGCATATAGCGCACCCCAATATTCTGGTCGTGCATATATTCAGTCAGGTCTTCCGCCATCCGCTTGGTCAGGGTGGTGACCAGGATACGCTGTTTGTTGGCAATCACCTTGTGGATCTCGTCCATCACATCATCAACCTGGGTGCTGGCAGGGCGGATCTCGACAGGCGGGTCAATCAGTCCAGTGGGGCGGATCACCTGCTCGACAAACACGCCCTGGGTCTGTTCCAGTTCCCAGTTGGCAGGGGTGGCAGAGACAAACACAGATTGCGGGCGCAGGGCATCCCATTCTTCAAAGCGCAGGGGGCGGTTGTCCATACAGCTGGGCAGACGGAAGCCATATTGCGCCAGTGTGGTCTTGCGGCGAAAATCGCCCTTGAACATGGCATTGATTTGTGACACAGAAACATGGCTTTCATCCATAAACAGCAGACAGTTTTCTGGCAAGAACTCAAACAGGCTGGGCGGCGGTTCGCCAGGGTTGCGGCCTGACAAATAGCGCGAATAGTTCTCAACCCCAGCGCAACTGCCAGAAGCCATCATCATTTCCATGTCAAAATTGACCCGTTGTTCCAGCCGTTGCAGCTCTACCAGCTTGTCGGCATTTTTCAATTCTTCCAGACGGGCATCCAGTTCCATCTGGATTTTCTTGACCGCCTGCTTCATGGTCGGGTGCGGGGTGACATGATGGCTGTTGGCATAAATTTTTATAAAGGTGCGGTCATGGGATTTTTGTCCGTTCAGCGGGTCAAACACAGTTAGGCCGTCAATCTCGTCACCAAACAGCGAAATTCGCCAGGCGCGGTCTTCCAGATGGGCGGGCCACAGCTCAACCGTATCGCCGCGCACCCGAAATGTGCCACGGCGAAAGTCGATGTCATTACGCTTATACTGCATGGTGACCAGTTCGGCCAGCAGGGCGCGGTGTTCAATCAGTTGCCCGATCTCAAGGGTCAGGGTCATCTCAATATAGGTTTCCACCGAGCCGATACCATAGATGCAGGACACCGAGGCGACAATAATCACATCATCGCGCTCCAATACCGCACGGGTGGCGGCATGGCGCATCCGGTCAATCTGTTCATTGATTGAGCTGTCCTTCTCAATATAGGTATCGGTGCGCGGCACATAGGCTTCAGGCTGGTAATAGTCATAATAGGAGACAAAATATTGCACTGAATTGTTGGGAAAGAAGGTCTTGAACTCTTCATAGAGCTGGGCAGCCAATGTCTTGTTATGCGCCATAATCAGGGCGGGACGCTGGGTCTTCTCAATCACCTGGGCCATGGTATAGGTCTTGCCTGACCCAGTTACCCCTAACAAGACTTGCGATTGTTCCCCATCCCGGATGCCCTGCACCAGTTCCTCAATCGCAGCAGGCTGGTCTCCTGCCGGCTGATAGTCTGAGACCAGTTTAAAGGGGATGCCGCCTTCCAGCTTGGGCGGACGTTCAACGCGGGGCGCAACAAAGGGCGTACCCATTTCCTCTGCCTTGGTCAGCGGATGGTCATGGATCATCGGCTGGTAAGATTCCTCAAACACAGGATGTTGTTTTAGTTTTTTCTTCTTTTTTGTCTTGGCAACCAGGGTCGCAAGTTTCTTGCCCCCTGTCTGTTCGGCGGATGTCTCCCCTTTCGGGGAGGCTGTTGCAGCTGTCTTTTTGGGTGTGTTGGTCATGCCATGTAATATGGGCAACTTTGGCCAGGAAGGGAAGGGGCAGGGCTATCTTGTCCAGCTGTTTGTCGCTATATCATTTGCCATGAAGGCACAAAAATCCCCTGTCCTTGGCAGGGCAGGGCAGGGGATGGGCTTGTCAGTTGTCTATAAAGAGGACAAGCTAGGCCGCCTTTGAGCGTTGCAGGTCTGAGGCCAGGTCACGGTTGAGGCTGACCAGTTTCTGGACAGAGGCTGAAGACATTTCAGTTTCCAGGCTGCGGGTTTCGGCAAGCACCTGTGAGCCAAGGGCAGGGACATTTTGCTTGATAATCGGGTTGATTGCGATACCTGTGCGGTATGTGTCACCCATCAGGACAGACCAGATCTGGCGGTTATGGCGCAGAGCCTCGTCAAATTCTGCACTGGCTTGGTTGTCATGATCCACATCGGACAGGTCATTGGCAGTCTTCTCCAGTAACTGGGCCGCACGCAGCAGCGCGGATATATCCATATCCAGTGGCGTGCGGGCTACGGCGTTCTTGTTGCGTGGCATTCTGGTGGTCTGGCGCATGAGGTTTTCTCCCGAAGATGTTGGTTTGGGTCTTTTAAAAGGTAGGCTGTTTTTATAAAGCTCACTATGTTTCAGGATGGTTAACAAGGGGTTATCACAATCCTGAACGCAAAATTATGGTGCATTTTTGTGACAGAAGTTCATGTCAAGGCAATGTCGCGTGTTCCTGAACGTGCCTATTTTAAGGCAGTTGTGTCTGAAAAGACCCTTAAAGGGCTATATTCTGGACAAAAAACAATTTTAGGTAATATATGTATTATCCCCTAGTAAGAAATATTGTAGGGGTAACAGGGCTACACAGGATCGTGTGATGACATCATTCAGTATGGTATGTAAATTGCTTCATGGTGTTATTATATACAAGACAGGACGGTATTTTGGGGCTGAAATTTTTTACCTGGAGTACTGAGTGAACAATAACAAGTCATACTTTCCGCGAATGGGAAATAACTATAAAAAATAAAGGTTTCCTGTAAACGGGGGTTTATGCGTAAGGAGGAAAAAAATGACTTTGATGACAAAAGAAAAGTATTATATTGATGTCCCTGAAGGTTACCGCCCTTCAGCTGACGAAGAATTTATGAATGATTTGCAACAGGCCTATTTTCGGAACAAGTTGCTGAAATGGAAAAATGATATCCTGAAAGCCAGTAAGGATACCATTACACATCTTCACGAAGATTCCCACAAGTTCTCAGATGTGGCTGACCGTGCTTCCCAGGAAACAGACCATGCGATAGAACTGCGTGCCCGTGACCGCCAGCGCAAGCTGATTGCGAAGATCGACAAGGCCTTGAAACGTATTGACGACGGTGACTACGGCTATTGTACAGATACAGAAGAGCCAATCGGTTTGCGCCGCCTGGAAGCCCGCCCGGTTGCAACCCTCAGTATTGAGGCGCAGGAACGCCATGAACGCAAAGAAAAAATCTTTCGTGATGACTAGTCTGCACAAACAGGTCTGTTTGCTGCTCTGTCTTGTGGACTGCAAGAATTTCATTATCATCATGGCTGTCCATTTTGGTACAGGTCATGACAGGTCAATGAATGCGCTTGCCCCATAACGGTACAGAATGACAGGCTGACCCAATTTTTAAAAATAAACCTCCCCCAGACTGCGAAAGTCTGGGGGAGGTTTTTTGTAGGAAGACAGCTATGTGGTTACTCAATACCCTTAGCGACCAGTGCTTTTTGGAGGTCATCGGCTATTGTTTCTAGCATTGTGCTTGTCAGTTCCTCATATCTGGGAATGTCCACAAGCCTGGGAAGGGCAATGGCATCTTCATCAAAGTCGCAGGCAAGGGATGCTGTCACAGCATCAGTGAACCTGATATAGTGTGATGGCATACGGTTCCACCATGGCGGGCTGATTGTTGCGTTAACAATGCTGGATAGGGCTTCTTCGGCTTCCTGCACTGCATTTACATGTATTTCTGCTGGGGTATAGCCATATCCTGTACCATACCACCAATCAGTTGTATGTTCAGAAAGGCAGGCCTGGATGGTTTCGGCTGAAACATCCAGCTTGGCGTGTGCACTGTCGACATGGAAAACCCCGCCTGCAATGAGAAGAGCCAGTCCTGCTATCGTTGATTTATTCATGATGAACTCCAATTACTAGATTACATTTAAGAGATATACCTTGGGTATAAAATAATAATACAACCTATAATTGTATTTATCAAGTAGATTAACGTAGTTGGAGAGGCTTATTTTTTGAGTATAATATCATGGGGTTGATAACAGCGGGGGGTTCATAACAGGCAGGCCAATGATGACTGCGGTTATATCAGGTCGTCATATGGCGTGAATGGCGGTTTTTCATCCATATAGTCCCAATAGTCATAATCCAGGGGCAACCCCTTTCCCTGTGTAATCTGTTGAACCAGTGGCAATATTTCTGAATGGCTGTGAAGGTATTTCAGGGAAACTGGAACGTCGTCTATGTATGCTTTGGCGGTCTTTGGCTTTTCCAGGCTTTTATATATCCAGTAACCGTTATCCAGTCCAGGGAACAGGTCTTCATGTCGGTCTACAAACAGGATAACGAGATACTGCCCCTTGAGCTTTTCAATCTTCCAGGAAATTTCCTGTGCCATGTCCTTGACCCGAATCCTGAAGAAGTCACTGTCCATGTCCTGGATGGCATCGAAACATTTTTCCATGATGGCATAAGCAGTATCGCTGGATTTCTCAACAACATAACGGTATCCCATGGCATCATGTTGCAGCCCCACTTCATAGGCGTTATGCTTGTCAGAAGTCCACTCATCCAGAACATAATCAATGTATGTTGTGACCCAATAATCTGTGTCAGAAATATCAGGATCATCATAAGATTCCCAGTCGACACGGTTGATTGTTTTGCCGGAGGCCTTCTCCATAATGGTCATGGCCTTTTCATCATAGAGCTGGTCTGCGATGCTCTGCATGGGCTCTTCGCCGTCGTTGATACAGCACCATCCATTTTCCCAATGGTCTGGGTCATAGGTCGGGGTGCCACCTTCCAACAGTTTACCAAGCAATTGTAATAACTATCCATTGATGAAAAAAACGGCCTGCCAGAACCTGGTTGTCTCCTACGCCATGCCAGAGACGCATCCTGTTATCACACCCGTTTTTAAATATCCAGTGCGTCTCACTTGCAAAAAAACCGTTTCTGCTTTTTTCAATATTCATCCAGAACAGGAAATCGTCTTGATGTCTTTCATAGGAATAAGCCTGTTCAACAGTATAACGAACCAAATTTGCTCTGTCATGGACGGACACAGAAAAAGATGTTTGTTTATTGTCCTGGTCTTTGAAGATCAATAGTTTGGACAGTTTCATGCTGCTATAGTCCCGTAGTTACACAGCTTCTTGAATTCAGGTTGTGATTTAATGGAGTTCAACTCAAAACCTAACATGGAAGAAAAGGTTTTGAGCAGGTGTT
>JAJRRF010000119.1 GCA_024279735.1 Alphaproteobacteria bacterium | reverse complement strand
CTGTCTCATGAGCAGGTTCAGGAGGTCGAGCGCAAGATCAACCACAGGCCAAGAAAAATCCTGGACTACAAGACACCACATGAGGTCTTCTCAAAGCGACGCAGGCTGAGTGTTGCGTTTCACTGTTGAAGGGGCGAGATAAAAAAATGGCTTCAGTCATTCAGACCAAAGCCATATCTCAAAAGTTTATTAATAGCATTATTATTTTTTACTGCTTGGGAGCAATTTTCGTATGCCTTTTGCCGCTGCACCTGCTGCTGCATTGGCTATTCGTCCCCATGAACCGTTCAAAGATCCCTTGGCAATCTTGTTTTTCTGGGAGACAACCCCGAGCCTGCGGCCACTCGAATTAAACACGAGCCATTTAATCGTAATCTCATCCCTTTGGGCATCAAAGCTTTTCAGCGAGACATAACCTTTGACCGAATGGACACCGGGAGATTGTAACGTCTCAATCTTGATGCCCTTTTGAGAAAGTTGTTTGGCAATGGCACGTGTCAGCGATACCTTGCCATCTCCAGGCGCACCTTCTACGGGCGGGACAATTGCGGCCATCCTGGGTATTACTGCGGTAGGCTTAAGAGAAGCAGTGTGTTTGGGTGCTCTTGCCTGCGCAATATTGACCTTTTTAGTACTTTTTGCTGCTGGATGACCATTTATAGCACCGGAAAGAGCTGTCGCTGTTTTTCCAGCAATTCTCTGCAAAAGTTTTGAGGAAACATTTTTCCATGGATCTTTAGGGTGACCAGCAACCATTTCACTGCCATGAATCCGTTTGATACGCTTGCCTGCCTTATTGGTCACATCCAGGACATAAGAAACCTTGGTTTTCCCACGAACGGGTGTTGCCGCAAAATATCCTGTCATTTTATGACGCAATGCCCCAGACTTGCCCGCTATTTTTTTGTTTCTGATTTTTTGTTTCAGGCTGGCAGCAAAAGTTCTGGAAAGGCTTTTTGAAAGGCCACCAATTGGGGCAACAGCGATCCTGTAAGAACCACGTTTTGCTTTTTTGACCCTGGCTGTCTTTTTGAGAGGTTTTGCTTTTGATTTTTTTGTTTTGGATATGCTGGCAGTCGTTGAGGGGGCAGACAGGCCATAATTATGTTTTGAGGAACAGGCACCGAGGCCAAGTGTGAGCGTTGTTACCAGGGCTGTTGTGGCAAGAAGGCGAAGGCTACTCTTGCTGTATATAGATTTAAAGACTGTCATTTGGAGTTACCCTCAAGTAGAAAAGTTATTGCAAAATGCATTACTGAATTTTGTAAAACTCATTAATTTAAGGGGAATAACTTGTTATGTGTCATGCCTGTTGCAAGGTGACTGTCCTAAGAAATTTTGCCTTAAATTATAACAACTCTGGGTGCCACTCAAGCTGGCTACTGTAACATGATTGCCGAGACCTGGCAGCCATAGTCAGAATGACCGTTATGACTACAAAAGCGAAAGCTAAAATACTCTGATTCGTTATCATAAGTACACTCTGAAGATATGAATAAATGGTTAATATTTGCTCTTGCCAGACGTTTTTGGATATAATCGGGCAGATTAAAATGGGGCTTTTCCTGTCCTTCAGGGATTGCAAAAAAGTGTTTGTTGGCTTTATCCATATCAAGCAGGTTTTGCATAAAGCCTTTGTCAACCTCATAATTTTTCTGGGAAATTGTTGGGCCGAGGGCAACATGAATGTCAGTGATATTACTGCCGAGGGACACCATCCGGTCCAGGGTTGCTTCCAGAATTCCGCCAACAGCACCCCGCCACCCAGCATGGGCTGCGCCGATAATTTTGGCCTTGGGGTCAGCAAACAGGACAGAACCACAATCTGCTGTCAGGGCACCGAGAGCCAGACCCTTTTGTCTGGTGACGAGCGCATCGGCCTGTGGTATTTTTTCATCAGTCCACGGGCTGTCGACAATAAGGGCTGTCGGGCTGTGAACCTGTTGCAAGGTCAGCAGGTGATCTGGCTGGATACCAAAATGGTCTGCAACCCTTTGTCTGTTTTGAAGAATATTTTCTGGTGCGTCCCTTGAGGCAAGGCGGCAGTTCAGTGAGTTATAGAGACCTGTGGACACACCGCCCTGGCGGGTGAAAAATCCATGCCTGATGCCATTCATTTCAGGGAGATAGTGCAGGGGAGAGACCATACTGTTTCTTTCTATGCTTCAAAGGGAGGGGGAACGGGAAAGTCGGGGCTGGTGAGAACCATAACCTTGAAAAGTTGCCCCATCTGGTTAGGGTCAACCAACCGTTGCGCCCCTGTCGTTATCATTTTGGCCTCATCCGGTTTGGCCGTTTGTAAAATTTGCTGTGTCCGTTGTGCCAGTCCCAATGACATCAAAAACTGTCCCTGTGTCGTGTCATAAGCCTTGAGACCCGCTTTTGTTGCACGTTTTGCCAGGTCGCCAAAGTCAACATGGGCGGTGAGGTCGGCATGACCCGGCTCTTTTAGGGGATCGGTATATTTATGGGACTTTATGGCCTGGAATGTCTCCCCAGGGCCTTCGGTCATATAACCATAGTCTATTACCAAGGCAACCAAGGGAGCTTTTTGGGCGCGGGAAGCTAGCTGGTTTATAAAGGTCTGGTGGTGGGGGCGGTATTCCAAAATATCTCCCTGGCCAAAAAGTTCAGGATTATGGGGCAGGTCATTAGGCAGGGTACAGCTTTCCTCGGCTATAGAAAAAAATAGTTCTTCAGCTTGATTTACATCCACAAGCCTTTCATGCCAGTCTCCATCTTGCCATATAAAATGCCTGATGGGCAGAGCATCCAAAAATTCATTGGCAACCAGAAAGGTTGTTCCTTTCCTGACATCCTCAAGCGCTTGATGCCATTGGGTTTGGATTGTGGTGTCCCCAATTGCTTGAGCCTGCTTTTTCCTTAGGGCAGGACTGGTTTCGACAAAATGTAGGTTGGCTGAGGGTAAAAAATTTGGCATTAGCCTGGCCGTGCGCAGAATATCACTCATTAATGTGCCCCGACCTGGCCCCAGCTCAATCAGTTGGATGTCGTCAGGACGGTTTGTCATGGCCCAAAGGGTCAGAAACCAGGCTCCGACCAGTTCCCCAAAAACCTGGCTGATCTCTGGGGCAGTGGTAAAGTCTCCCTGCTGCCCCAAAGGGTCCTGAATACGGTAATAGCCTTGGGTGCTGTCTGCCAGAGCCATTTCCATATAGTTTTCAACAGGTAGCGGGCCTTGTTCCCTGATGGTGCTGATGATTTTTTGTTTCAGGGTGGGGGCTGTTTGTTTAGGTGAGGTCATGGGATAATGGGACGATATTAGGCACAGTGTGGAATGATTTTTGGTGTTTGCTATGTTGTCATGATATAATAGCAAGTAACATAAATGAATGGCAGCAGGATAGGGCTTATCTAATATTTGGCTGCAATGTTTCATAACCTAAGTGATCTTTAAGGACAAAGAATATGACACAGACTTCTGGCCGCCTGTTTGATGACCTGGCAAAAGTCATGACTGATGTGGCGGGAACAGCCCAGGGCATGAAAAATGAGGTGGATAATGTAATGCGCGGCAAGCTGGAATCTGTCTTGCAGGATCTTGATGTTGTCCAGCGTGAAGAGTTTGAGGCGATGAAGGAAATGCTTTTTAAGGTGCGCAGCGAAAATGAAGACCTGAAACAGAGGCTGGATGCTCTGGAAGGGAAGTAGCGTGCTCTCCTGCATAAAATACTAAGTTAAATCAAATAGGTGGAAGACCTTATAGGTACTCTAACGACTGATTTTTAAATGTGTATTTTTATAGGGTTGATATAAATCAATATATCAGTCTCGGGAGGTTCGCATGAATGTTTCCACTCATAATATCGCCGCGTCGGAGTCATATCGCCAGGCCAGCTTTGCGCCTGGAGAGATGTCACTGGACATAAGTTTTTTGAAACATGAAAGCTGTCTCGCCCTCGAACAGATGGAAATTCGCCGAACCTATTCTTCTGGTGATTCCCTGTTTTGGGAAGATGACAAGATTGACTATTATTACTTTATCAATAGTGGACATCTCAAACGCTATAAATTATTGCCCAATGGCAGAAGCCAGATTATCAGCTTTATGATACCTGGAGATTTTCTGATCTTTCCGGAGCGGGATGTGTTTGCTTGCACAGCTGAAGCCATGACCGAACTGACTGTCACGGCCTATCCCCAATATAAGTTTGATAAATTGCTGGGAATAGACAAGGGCTTGCGAGAACTGACTTTTCAGGCAATCACCTGTGAACTAAGCCAGTCACAAAGGCAAATATTGTTACTTGGCCGTATGGCCGCAGGGGAACGTGTCTCCTCCTTCCTTTATGATTATCTGAAATGCAATATGGAGAGTTCAGAAAAAATTATCGCAGGGGCTAAAATAAGGCTGCCAATGACCAGGGCAGAGATTGCAGATTATCTTGGCCTGACGATTGAGACTGTCAGCAGGATTTTTTCCAAACTGCGCAAGGATGGCATAATTGAGTTGCCGAAGCCTAACCTGGTCTATGTCTGCAAGCCTGAGAGCCTGCGCACAGGTAAGATTGTCCAGGAATAGGAAGTTTATAGTACAGGACGATTTTTCAATGGCCTGTATTTTTATACTATCAACACCGACCACTGTCATACCGCGCCCTGACGCGGTATCCATGCCGTGTATTGTCAACAAGAAAAATATTAGAACTTTATAACAGATACTGATAGCCTAAAATAAATATTACGATAACGCCCAAACTTCATGGCATGGATACCGCATTCCTGCGGTATGACAGTGTGAGGCCAAAAGATAGTGTATGAAACCTGAAGAGACATCAAAACGGAAATTTTTATTTTTTTGTCTTGCTATAGTCTTGCCAAAGATCGGCTCTCCTGTCCTCTGTTAATGCCTCTGACTGTTTAAGCCGCCATTGTGCTATTTTTTGGTGATGGCCTGAAAGTAATATTTTAGGGACTTCATGACCTTGCCACAGGATAGGTTTAGTATATTGGGGATATTCCAGCAGCCCGTTTTCAAAACTTTCATCATGCAGTGAAGACGCACTGCCCAACACATCCGGTAACAACCTTAATATAGTCTCTAATATGGTCATGGCAGCAACTTCACCGCCAGCCAGTACGAAATCCCCCAGCGATAGTTCCTGCACATTATAATGGTCGAGAAATCTCTGGTCCACACCTTCAAACCGCCCACAAAGCAATATCATGCCTGGTAAGGCTTTGAAGTCATGGGCCGTTTGTTGGGTAAAGGTTTTGCCGCGCGGGGAGAGGTAATACACAGGCAGGTCGGGATGTGATTGCCTGATATGGTCAAGGGTGTTGCCCAATATATCCGCACGCATTACCATGCCGGCACCGCCCCCGCTTGGTGGCCCATCTACCGTGCGGTGTTTGTCAGGAGCGAAGTCACGTGGGTTTGAGAGACCAAGTGACCAGATATTATTCTCCAGTGCACGGCCAATCACGCTGCATCCCAAAGGACCAGGAAAAAGCTGTGGAAAAAGTGTTATGATATGGGCGTGCCAGCTCATTGGCTTTCCTGCTGTTGCTTTAGGAAATCAGCCTGGTCCTTGTCGGTGTCTTCAACCACCTTGGGCGGAAGTAGGGTGATAAAGCCATCGCTGATATTGATCTTTGGAAAAATCTCCTGGGTAAAGTTAAAGAAAACAGTCTCAATCTTTTTACCTGTTGCTTTCTTCTGGTTGGAACTGGTCTTGACCATTGAGGTATCAGGCAAAATTTCCACCAAATCTCCGGCTCCAAAATTCTGGATACTTTTGACTATGCCGTAATGCGTACCGTTCCTGAACCTGACATCAAGTCCTGTCAGGTCCGAATGGTAAAATTCATCCTCGTCTGTCTCGGGCAGGGCATCACGCTGGATAAACAGCTCTGTCCCTTTTAGTTTTTCAGCCTTGTTTCTGCTGTCAATACCGGACAGCCTGACAATAATTGCCTTTGGGGTGATGCGGTAATCGCTGATATCAAACAGCTCATTACCGTTTTTATCCAGCAGCCTGCCATAGGAGAGTAGGTTTTCAGGGTTTTGGGTGAATGCCGTGATCCTGACCTCGCCCTTAATGCCATGGACACCGGAAATGGCACCGATGCAAAGCAGTTTATTTGATTTCGTGATTGGGGGCATATTTGGTCTCTCTTCACAAATACCGGAAACACAACAGGGCAGACCTTGAGAGTCTGCCCTGTTGTGTTTGATAATAATAATGCGCAACTATGAGGCAGAAGCTTCTTCAGCAGCGGCAGCGGCGGCCTCTTTGGCGGCCTGCTTGGCAGCCTCGGCTTCAGCTTCACGCTCCATACGTTTGCGGCCAGGCTTGCCCTTGTTAGGGTTGTTACGGGCTTCACGCTTGAGCAGGCCTGCGGCATCGAGAAAACGGGCAACGCGGTCAGTTGGCTGTGCGCCAACAGAAAGCCAGTACTTTATGCGCTCTTCGTCCATTTTTACACGGTCTTCGCTGTCTTTTGGCAGCAGAGGGTTAAATGAACCAATATGTTCAATATAACGGCCATCACGCGGGGCGCGGATATCAGCAACAACAATGCGGTAATAAGGACGTTTTTTGGTACCAAAACGTGCAAGTCTAATTTTTACAGCCATGAAATTTCCTTTTAATTTTCAATTTTTAAGAGTGTGTATTGATCTTGTAAATCTGTTGGGTGTATCTATTTTTTCTTTTTCTTCTGTCCACCAGGCAGGCCAGGCAATCCAGGGAGGCCGCTTCCGGGCAAACCGCCAAGTTTGCTGGGTAGCTTTACACCTGGAGGAAGCTGGCCTTGAGTTGGGGAGGCTGGAACGCCGCCACCAGCACCTGGAGGCATAGGGGGCATACCGCCGCCCATCATGCCACCAAACATTCCTGCAAGGCCGCCGCGCTGTTTGCCCATTTTCTTCATCATGTCCGCCATTTGGCGGTGCATCTTCAGAAGCTTGTTGATTTCCTGGACAGGTCTGCCACATCCCTTGGCAACACGTTTTTTGCGGGAGGCATTAAGCAGTTTTGGCCGCCGTCTCTCTTTTCTGGTCATAGAAGAGATAATGGCAAGCTGATGCCTGAACATCTTGTCATCAAGGTCAGAGTCAGCAATCTGTTTTTTCATTTTCCCCATACCGGGAAGCATTCCCATAATACCGCCCATGCCGCCCATTTTTTGCATTTGCTGGATTTGCTCAGAAAGATCCTCAAGGTCAAACCGACCCTTCTGCATCTTCTCTGCCATGCGCTGGGCCTTTTCGGCATCCAGCGTTTCAGAGGCTTTCTCAACCAGCGAAACAATATCACCCTTGCCAAGAATACGTCCTGCGATACGGTCAGGGTGAAAGTCTTCCAAGGCATCAAGCTGTTCGCCTGTGCCAAGCAGTTTGATGGGTTTACCTGTGACAGCGCGCATGGACAGAGCCGCGCCGCCGCGCCCATCGCCGTCAATACGTGTCAGGACAATGCCAGAAACGCCAATACGTTCGTTAAATTCCCGTGCAAGATTAACAGCATCCTGTCCTGTCAGGCTATCAGCCACAAGCAGGGTTTCATGAGGTTTGGCAATATCACGAATTTGCTCAGTCTCAAGCATCAGGGTTTCGTCAATATGCAGACGGCCTGCGGTATCAAGCATGACCACATCAAAGCCGCTCAGCTTGGCAAACTGCATGGCGCGGGCGGCGATCTGGACGGGGGTCTGCCCCTGGACAATAGGCAGGGTGGCAATTTCACATTGCTTGCCAAGAACTTTGAGCTGTTCCTGGGCAGCTGGACGGTAGGTATCAAGCGAGGCCATCAGAACCTTGCTTTTATGCTGTTTTTTCAGGCGCAACGCAATTTTGGCACAACTGGTTGTCTTGCCAGAGCCTTGCAGGCCAACCAGCATGATGGCGACAGGGGCTGTTGCGTTCAGGCTAATGGGATCAGCATCAGAGCCGAGCATGGCCACTATTTCATCATGAACAATCTTGATGACCATCTGGCCTGGGGTCACAGACCGGATAACATCCTGTCCGACAGCCTTGACGGTGACTTTTTCAACAAAGTCCTTGACGACTTCCAGGGCAACATCTGCCTCAAGCAGGGCGCGGCGCACCTCACGCATAGCTTCCTTGACATCCTTCTCAGACAACGCACCACGGCCAGTGAGCTTGTCAAAAACTCCGGAAAGGCGGTCGGAAAGGGTATCAAACATGCGTTTTAAACCTAAGGTTAGGTGTTGCTTCCAAATTCAGCAAAGAATAGTAATGGAAACCAAGAGATATATTTAAACGAAAAAACCATCCGTGGGCGAAACTCGCTGACGGATGCAATTCTGACTATATGATAAATGTAGTTACTGGCTTGTAGGCATTACAGGCGGCTTTGTCAATCACTGAATAATAGGGTAGAGGCTGGATCTTAGCGTTACATTTTTATCACTTTTTAATATGTATGAACTGTAAATTTTGTCAGTGATGTTACATTTTGTTTCAGGAAATATTATAAGACAGCCAAGAATGTTTGGGTTTCCTGTCCTATTTATCCTGAATATATAGTATTTATGACAGTTTTGGAGGTTTGCCGTGAAGAATATCCTATCATTGTTTGGCATCATTTTGCTTGTTTCTGCATTTGTTTTGCCTGTTCAGGCCAAGGAGAAAAAAGATCCTGACATGGATTATCCACAGGTTAATGACAAGCGGTTTATTAAGGAAATTGATAAGAAAGAGTTTAAGTGCCGCAAACGCATCGCCTATAAGGAAGTCTTGCCGGGCGTATCAGCAGCCCTGACAAAAGAGCCAGCAATCCAGACAGCTATCGGTAATGAAAAATATGATATAGCGGCGGGTCTTGCCCGTGTGATTGACAAGCAGGTTCATTGCAGCGGCTACGGACTTGTCCTTTGCACAGCGATTGTCACAATATGCTATAAATAATATCGGCGGACTTTGATTATTGAAAACTGAACCTGTATTCCCCTCAAAAGGAATGCGGGTTTTTTAGCGTTACCTGCTATATTTGTATAGGGAGAGTAAAAATCCCGATGTCATCGTCATGACTATGGTTGGCCCAGCGGGGCTGTCAAACTGGAACGAGATGGCCAGTCCAGCAATGATGGAAAGACCAGAAAAAAGCACAGACAACACGGCCATCTGCTCTGGACTCGAAGCAAAGGGGCGGGCTGTGGCCGCAGGAATAATCATCATGGCGGTAATCAGTAATATGCCCACAATTTTCATGGCCAGAGCAACCGTCATGGAAATCAGGAGCATAAAGATAAAGCGGGTCTGTTCTGTCCTGATACCCTCGGCTTGTGCCAGTTCCTCATGAATGGAGAGCATTAATATTTGGTCCCAGTGCCATATGAGCAGGCACAAGGAGATAATCGCAGCAATATAGATCCACAAAATATCCTGGCTGGTAATGGCAAGAATATCGCCAAAAAGGTAGGCCATGAGGTCAAGCCGCTGATCCTGAAGGGTTCCTGCAGCAATCAGGCCAGCTGCCAGGAAAGCATGGGCGAGTATGCCCAGAAGGCTGTCAACAGGCAGTAATTTTTGTCTTTGGAGCAGGAGCAGGAAAAAAGACAGTACAAGACCCACTGCCAGGATTGCCGCACTGGTGTTAATGGCGAAAATTAGTCCCAGGGCAACACCCAGTAATCCGCTATGGGCAATCGTGCTGCCATAGTACGACATACGTTGCCAGATGATAAAGCATCCCAAAGGGGCGGCTATCAGGGCAACACCAAAGCCTGCCAATGCCGAACGGACAAGAAGGTCATCAATCATGGGGCGGGATTCCGTATCTACATTCTGGGTTCATTATTTTACTGACTGATGTTATCTTCGTGACTGCATATATTGCCTGACAAGTCATGCTCATGATCGTGGTTATGGTTGTAGACAGCATAGGCCTGGGCGGCTTCCTTACCAAACAGCCGCTCATATTCCTTGTTCTGGGCAACCATTTCAGGAACCCCTGAACAACAGATATGGCGGTCAAGGCAGATAACCTTGTCACTTTCCCCTAATACAATATGCAGGTCATGGGAAACCATTAAAATGCCGCATCCCCTGGTTCTGCGAATATCGGCAATCAGGCGGTATAGTGCAGCCTCGCCAGAATAGTCGACACCCTGGACAGGTTCGTCAAGGATCAGCAGGTCGGGGTCATTGATAAGGGCGCGTGCCAAGCAGACCCTTTGGAACTCACCGCCAGAGAGGTTCTGGATCTGCTTTTTTACCAGATGACCGCCGCCTACCTCATCCAGAAAGGGCTGGATATTTTTCCGGCTATTGCCAAGGGCGAGGGTCAGGAAGCGGAAGACAGTGAGCGGTATGGCGCGGTTGACTTCAAAGCTTTGCGGCATATAGCCAATCTTGAGATTTTTCCTGGTCCATACAGTGCCGCTGTCAATTTTTTGCAGGCCAAGCAAAATCCTGATCAGTGTGGTCTTGCCTGCGCCGTTTGGCCCAATCAGTGTGGTGATCTCATTGGTATTCAGGACAAGGCTGACATCATCAATAACCTTGAGACCTGAACGTAACAGGGAAATGTGGTCTGCGCTGATAAGGGGGTGCTTTGTGTTTTGGGTGTGTGACATTGCGCCTGACTTTGAGAGAGTGGGAAGGGGGCTTCCTTTTAATAACGCTAAAGCTGTATTTGTAAAATAAAATATGTTGATGCTGGGTTTGTGCAGTATATACTCAGATTCCAGCAAAACCCAGTGAGATGTTGACATAGTGTTCTTATTTGATTCAGAATAGGATCATGGATCATAGAGGCTACCTTACAGAAGAACAAGAAGAAACACTTGAAGCATTGTTGCGCAAACCGACGAT
>JAJRRF010000118.1 GCA_024279735.1 Alphaproteobacteria bacterium | reverse complement strand
GATTATCATTCTGCTGGGTCATATGAAGTTCCTTCGTCGTTGATGGAACACTTCAAATACCTGATTTTCCTCTTTGGGTCACATGTGACCCAAAGAGGAAATAACATCCCCCAAAAGTCCACAGCTCAAGTTACACTACCGCCTTTTCGTAAACCTCATCAATATTATCAACTTCAATTGAAATATCTGGAACGATGGTATCAGATCCACCCTGACTGGCAATACTGACTTGGGGACTTCGACATTGTATCAGATGCAAATGTCTTGACCCACCCCTGATCCATAACAATATCAAGACCCAGCAGGTCTCCATAAAATTTTCAGATTCCTTGACCTGGCCTGTGGCAATATTATAGACAATGCGCAATACAGTCATGATTATTCTCTTTCCAAAAAGCAGAAGATACAAAAAGGCTGCATCCCTGTTATTGGATACAGCCCTGAACTATATATATTATTCCCTCACACGTCAGCCAACAACAGTTAGCGTGATGTCATGATAACGCAAGTGATGCCGCGTGACTTGAGTTTGGAGCATGTCCGTTTGGCTGACCTTTTGGTAAAGTTGGCAAAACGAGCGCGGTAATATGTGGTGGAACGGACATTGGCCTTCATGGTGAAAGAACTGTGACCCTTGAGAATATCCTTGGCACGGTTTGTGGCCGACTTGATACGGATTTTGGCTTCTTCTGGATCAGTAAAGGCTCCGACCTGGACATCATACCCACCGCTGTTTTTGTTGCTGCGTGCGGTCCAGCCTGTAGCGGGAGTGCCAACTGTTGAGACCTTGGCTTTCCTTCTGCGCGGGGCAGGGGCAGCGGCCAGTCTTGTAGCGTGTTTCTTATGCATCCTGACACCGGCAAAAACCTGCGGAAAGATACGGCCTCTCATGGAACGAGCCTTTGGAATGAAGCGGTTGAGCAATTGGCGCATCTTGGCATTTCTGGCACGGCCCGTTCTTCCGCCCATCACCACAGCGATAACATGCTTGCCATTACGGCGTACTGAGGTTGTCAGGTTAAACCCTGAAGCACGGGTATATCCAGTCTTGATACCTTCTACGCCGCGATATCTTCCAAGCAGGCGGTTATGGTTGCCAAACCTTTTTCTTTTATAAGTGTAGCTGCGCATCTTAAAGCTTCTGGACAGTTTTGGAAAGTCGTTCATGATGCGAACAGAAAGGATTGCCATATCACGGGCAGTTGTCTTTTGCGACCAGTTCGGCAAACCCGACGGGTTTTTGAAGGTTGTCCGGCTCATACCCATCTTGCGGGCTGTTCGTGTCATTAGCCTGGCAAATTTAGGGACAGACCCTGCAAGGTTTTCCGCCACAACGACAGCCCCATCATTGGCCGACTTGGTCACCAGCGAGCCTATCAGATCCTTGACCTTGACATATTTTCCAGCGCGCAGACCCATCTTGGTCGGTGGCCGTGAGGAGGCGTAAGGGGTGACATAAAATTTTGTATTTACGGTCAGGCGTTTCTTTGTCAGATAGTCAAACAGGACATAAAGCGTCATTATTTTGGTCAGCGATGCAGGAAAACGCGGTGCGTCAGCTGAACTGGCATGGAGTACCTTGCCAGTCTTGCCATCAACAACAATTGCTGAATATTTGGCAGCATGGGCAGCAGGGCTGGTCAGAGACGTGACAGAAGCCAGGGTAAGAGCCATCAGACCAATCAGGGTTTTTTTATAATAACCAGTAAACATGTTTTCCATTGCCCATAAAAATAAGTAATTTCAGAAGCCTGATAGACAAAATAAATTTTGTCAGCCTATACCGTGTGCTGTCTTGTTTGCGAATCAAAATTGCTATCTGTTGCTGCTATTGAGCAATGTGTAAATGGCATGACTAAGGCGAGTGGTATTCTGGCAAGTGAAATCGTGAGAATACCCTTGTTTAGCCATATTTACAGACGGAATGGACACAATGAACTTTCAAACAGGACGATATATTCCATTGTAGGCGGCCTGTTCTGAAAAAATGGTTAAGATAGGGATAAAAAGTTTGGGTCTGGTCTCAGAAACCCTGTGGATGTTTGAACAGGAGCGGGTTCTTTCGCATTTGGCACAAGAAGGACAGCCCCCTAAATCTTGCCAAACCCTCCGCCAGTCGGTGTCTTGATGATGATGGCTTCCCCTGCTTCCAGGATGGTTTCGTCACAGCCCTTAAGCTGGACAAGCTTGCCATCCTTTTTACGCACCCAGTTTTCCCCCTTTAGCCCAGCCTTGCCGCCCGCCATTCCTGGAGGGGCAATGTCCCGGAAACTGGACAAAATGGTACAGTTCATTTTTTCCAGAAAGAGAATCTTGCGTAATACCCCATTACCCGCACTGAACTTCCCCCTGCCACCAGATTTGGGGTTAATGGCAAACTGTTCCAGCAGGACAGGATAGTTCAGTTCCAATATTTCTGGGTCAGTGAGGTGGGAGTTGGTCATATGGGTATGGACAGCATCCGCGCCATCAAAATTATACCCTGCCGGAGTCCCTGAACATATGGTTTCATAATATTGATAGTGGTTATTGCCAAAGGCCAGATTGTTCATTGTGCCCTGTGATGGGGCAAGCTTTCCAAGGGCTGCAAACAGGCAGTCCACAACGAGCTGGCTTGTCTCGACATTTCCTGCCACCACAGCTGCTGGGTAGACCGGTGACAGCATGGAGTTTTTGGGGATAATAATTCTGATCGGTTTCAGGCATCCCGCATTGAGTGGAATGTCATCATTGACCAATGTCCTGAAAACATACAGCACTGCTGCGCGTGTCACAGGTTGCGGGGCGTTGAAATTGTCTTCTCGCTGGGGGCTTGTGTCTGTAAAATCAATGATGGCAGAATTGTCAGTCTTGTTGATGGTGACTGTAACGCAGACAACCCTGTTATCATCGGTTTCCAGTTCAAAGAAACAGTCATCAAGCTGGCTGATAACAGCCCTTACACTTCGTTCTGCATTGTCCTGTATATAGCCCATGTAGTTTTTGACGGTGGCCAGGCCATATCGGCCAATGACTTTTTGCAGCTCAGAAATCCCCTTGATATTGGCCGCAAGCTGTGCCTTGAGGTCTGCAATATTTTTGTGGGGCTGGCGTGCTGGGTAGGGGGCATTTTCCAAAAGGGAGCGCAAGGCATCTTCCTGGAAAATATTATGCTCGACCAGTCTGAAACAGTCAATATAGACACCTTCTTCCTCAATGGTCTTGGCATGGGGCGACATGGAACCGGGCGCAATGCCGCCAATATCAGCGTGATGGCCACGGCTGGCAACAAAGAAAATTATCCTGGTTTTTTCGCTATTGTAAACAGGGGTAACAACTGTGATGTCAGGCAGGTGCGTGCCGCCATTATAGGGGGCATTAATGAGGAAACTGTCCCCGTCCTTCATGTTGCCTTCGGCTGCTGTCATGACGGCCTTGACTGACTGATCCATTGACCCCAGATGGACAGGCATATGGGGCGCATTGGCAACAAGTTCGCCCTTTGCATCGAATATGGCACAGGAAAAGTCCTTGCGGTCACGGATATTGATAGACTGGGCTGTGTTTTGCAAAACATAACCCATCTGTTGTGCAATTGAGCTGAACAGGCTGTTGAACACTTCAACCATCACCGGGCTGGAGTCCAGAACAATTTCTGTCTCTTCTTTAGGCACTGTTACCTTGCGCAGGATCAGGTGATCTTTTTCAGTGACCTGCGCGCTCCAGCCAGCCTCAACAATGATGGTCTGGTGATCCTCTACAATGATGGCAGGGCCTGTGAGAGCGTGACCAATCCCAAGCTGGCTGCGCAGGTACAGACTGGCAAAATGCCATTGTCCGCCGGAATAGAACTGGGTCTGTTGCTCTGGCTCACCCAAAGGTTCTGTTGCGGGTGGAAAGGTGGGCTCATCATGACTGTCTTGGAGCGATGTACTCTGAACCTCGGCGGTTTCAATGACAATACCTTTTTCTGGACTGGCAAAGCCAAACCTCTGTTCATGGGATTGCTCAAAAACACGGCGCATCTGGGCAGCATGTTCAGCTTGGGGAATTGAAAAGGAAATATCACTGTCCAGATAGCGTAGATGGATCAGGACATCATGACTGATGGTTTCCTTGTCTATAGCCTGTAACTCCAGGTCATTGAGGTTCTGGGACTTGAGCTGCTGGACTGTGGTGATCATATCATCCAGGATACCCTGGTTCAGTGGTTTCTCAACAGAGACCTGGCGACTTGTTCCAGTGGTGGCAAGCCCCATACCATAAGCTGACAACAGCCCCGAGAGGGGGTGAACCAGGATTGTTTCCAGCTCCAGCCGTTCAGCAACCAGGCAGGCATGTTGGCCGCCAGCACCGCCAAAACAGTTCAGGGCATAACCCGTAAGGTCGTGGCCGTTGCGAATAGATATTTGGGCAATGGCATTGGCCATATTTTCTACTGCAATACGGATAAAGCCATCAGCAATCTCTTCAGGGGTCATGACAGTTTCGGAAGCCGCACATAGCTCCAGGAACTGCTGTTTGACGGCCTCATTATCAAGGGGCTGGTTTCCTTCCGTGCCGAACAGGGCAGGAAAGTAGTCAGGCCTGATTTTTCCCGTCATGACATTGGCATCTGTAAGGGTTAGCTTGCCCCCATTACGGTAGCAGGCAGGACCAGGACTGGCTCCCGCACTGTCAGGGCCAACCCTGAAGCGGTGGGTGTCAAAATGCAACAGCGATCCGCCGCCCGCAGCGACTGTGTGGATGTTGAGCATCGGGACACGAAGCCTGACCCCAGCAATCTTGGTTTCCAGGTTATGTTCCAGCTGGCCGTTATAATGGCAGACATCAGTGGATGTGCCGCCCATGTCAAAGCCGATAATCTTGTCCAGGCCTGCTTGCCCCGCGCTTTGGCTTGCCCCAATGACACCGCCAGCAGGACCAGACAGGATGGCATCCTTTCCCCTGAAAAAAGGAGCCGAGACCAGGGTGCCGGACGACTTCATAAAGCGCAGTAAACCTGGGGCTGCCTCATCCCCACCGTCTTGCCCGCCTAATGCTGACCTGACCTGGCCTGTATATTTTTTCAGCACAGGGGACAGGTATGCGTCAGCAACTGTACTGTCAGCGCGGCTGATAAACTTGACCAGGGGGGAGACTTCATGACTGACTGAAATTTGGGTAAAGCCAATCTCCCTGGCAAGTTCAGCAATTTTCTTTTCATGACGAGGGTAGGCATAGCCGTGCATAAAGACAACAGCAATGCAGCGTAGTCCTTTGTGAAATGCTGCTGACAAATCAGCCCTGGCCTGGTCGAGGTCAAGCGGGATCGCGACGCTGCCATCCGACCTGATTCGTTCTGTAATCCTGACAACAGACTTGTACAACATTGTGGGTTTGATGATGTTCAGGGCAAAGATATCAGGCCTGCTCTGGTCGCCAATCTTCAGGGCATCGGCAAAACCTCGTGTGGTGACGAGTAGGGTTGGCTCTCCCTTATGTTCCAACAGGGCATTGGTGGCAACAGTCGTTCCCATTTTGACGCTGGCAATCTGCGTGACAGGGATTGGTGCATCATCCCCGACTTTGAGAAAGTGCCGAATGCCATGCAGTACGGCATCCTTATAGTGACTGGGGTTTTCAGACAACAGTTTAAGGGTATGGACTTTCTGGTTTGGGTCACGGGCAATAATGTCCGTAAATGTGCCGCCACGGTCAATCCAAAAATCCCATTTGGACACCTTTTCCCAGTCTGTTGCAGTGTTGTGTTGTGCGTCTGACATTTATTATCCCTTTAAACCTGAACTGAGTTTAAAACGGCTAGAGCATAATGAAGACAAGTCGCCTGCGGCTTGTCTGGTTAAAGTATGCGACCAATAAGGACTCTGGAGCAAAAAATGATCAAGATTAAATGCATTTTGCTCTAGATGGATCAAGAGCATTGTTATGATGCCAGAAGGAAAGTCCATACCATATTTTTTTGGATATTGTCGAGTCAAAGAATACCGCAACATGGCTGGACATGACAGGTAGGTTACTACGCAATAAAGGGGACTGCCTTTACCACTTCAATTGACCTGGTTGACAGCGTGCAATGATAGCACGACATTTCAACGCCAGCTGCCCTGGCTGCGTCAAAGGCTTGGCCATAGCTTGGGTCAATATCACGGCACAGGTCAAATGAGGAGGCATCGGCGCGCTGAACCACATAGAGCATGACGGCGCGGTGTCCCTGGGCAACCATATCAGAAAGCTCGGCAAGGTGCTTGGCACCGCGCACCGTCTTGGCATCAGGAAACTCAGCCAGGCCTGGCTGGCGCATCAGGGTAACACTCTTGACCTCAACATAACAGTTAGCCTTGCCCTGATCTTCCAGCAACAGGTCTATCCTGCTGTTTTTGCCATATTTCACCTCACGGCGCAGTTCAGTATATCCTGCCAGTTCTGGGATTTTGCCAGACAGGATGGCTTCTTCAGCAAGTTTGTTGGTGATATTGGTATGGATACCGACTAAAGTGGGGGAGAAGCCGACTTCCACCATTTCCCAGCTATATTTCAGTTTGCGTTTGGGGTTGGTGCTTGGTGACAGCCAGACCGTCATGCCAGGGTCTTGCAGACCCATCATGGAACCGGGGTTGGCACAATGCGCAGTCACTTCGCTGCCATCTTGCAAAATGACGTCAGCCAGAAAACGCTTATACCGCTTGACCAGTGTGCCTTTTAGCAGGGGAGAGGGGAAATCCATTGTAAAAGGCCTTGAGGTTCGTTTTAGCGGCTTGCACACCCATATGTTGGTGACGGGGATGCGCCCTTTGTGGCCAGGCACGACTGGCAAAGCTGTTTAGCGTTTGTGCTTGCGCTTCATCATTTTTTTGAATTGCTCACAAGGGTCAGGGCGTTCGGTGCGTGGGGTTATCCAGATATAGTCAGCAATCAGGTAACCCTGCGGGGCCTGGGAAATGAGTTGCAGGGGATCATCGACTCCGCGCTCGGCTTCTGCCATTACCACTGAAACCATTTTGTGTCCTGACTGGCGGATATACCAGGGAACGCCGCGGTCCTGCCTGACATGACCACTGCCAGCAATCAGGATTGCCCCATCCTTTGGGGAACTCTTGAGCAGGTTGTTTGCCATTACAGCATCACGCAACCTTTGGACACGCACCATTGGGCTGGTGGCAGAGGCAGGTATCATGTTACAATGTGAACTGACAATTTGTTTGCCAAGGTCATTAGCCAGAATTTGGGGGAGAGGTTTTTCCAAATGCAGAAGATTTTGACGTTTTTCACCCAGACTGCCAAAGCCTTTCTTGGCAATTTTCTTGCCCTGCTGTCTTGTGGGGTTGCCAGCACGTAGATTCAACCCAGCATTCAGCGCAATTTGGGCGATGGGCTGATAAAGAGACCAGTCAGGCCAGCCACTGTTTTGCCACTCCAAAGCCTTGCCCAAATTTCGTGCATCTGGGCGACGGCTCTGCAAAAACTTTTGCAGGGCAAGCTTTTGCCCTTCATCAATCATTTCAAACACGATATCAGGCTTGCGCTTGCCTTGGCGGACAACCTGCTGAACAATCCAGGCCTGCAACAGATGGTGGTCAGGATTGTCATGGGTTTCTCCCAGCCCAATATAGTTTTGGCTGGCCAGCTTTTGGATCAGGCTTTTGGGACTGATAAATTTTTTGTCTTTCAGCGACCAGACCTTGCCATTCAGGGGATGGTTACGCTCAAGCTCACTTTGCCAAGGAAACTGTGCCCAGGACATATTTTTATCAGCATAGACAGGCTGGGAAGCCATTAAAAAAAAGCTGATAAGAAAGAGAGGGAAGCCAAGCATATTTTTAAAGGTCATCATGCTGTTATAGGTAATGGTTCAGGCAGCCATGTTCAATAAAAAAAGTGAGCAGCAGCTTTTTGGTGAGATATTATCAGTTAAAACTTTGGCACAAAAAGCTCAGTAACCGTGTAAAACTGTCCGAATGTTCGAGCAAGGTTTCTATCAATTCCAAGGTATGATACGGGCTATTGGTCAGGTGGCCATGCCCTTTTTATGGTGGGTTCAACTTAATTTTGTGGGAGAAATGGCAATGTTGCCAAAATTTTTGGTTCAGACCTATTTTCGCTGGAGCCGGGGCATGACCCTTGGTGGACGCGGCATTGTGGTTGACAAACAGGGACGTGTCCTGCTGATCCGTCATGGATATATCAAGGGTTGGCACTTTCCTGGCGGTGGTGTGGAAAAGGGGGAATGTATCGAAACTTCGGCCATCCGAGAAATATTAGAGGAAACTGGTGTTGTGGTCAGGGGCAGGCCAAAACTGCATGGTATTTTCTCCCAGCACAAAAACTTTCCCAATGACCATGTCGCTGTCTATATTATCAGGGACTGGGAACAACCTGCTGTTCCTGCGCCAAATATGGAGATTAAGGAACAGGGTTTTTTTCCACTTGATGACCTACCTGAAGGCATAACAGATGGCACTCAACGCAGGCTGGAGGAAGCGTTTGGGAAGCTGGATATTGGGTTGGAATGGTAGTGATCAACCGAGTGTGATTTTGAATGTTTTTTGCAATACAGGCCTTTCATCGCGCAACAAACGGATTTCACCTATATAGTCTCCCAGTTTCCAGCCTTGTTTGGGACGGCGTTTTCCGGCAAATCCCATATAGCGCGCCTTGTGCCGTGCCAGGGTTTTGCCGAATTGGGAAAGAAGGGTCTTGCCAACAACGTCCCTGATGACGAAGTGCAGCCTATCACCTTTTTTCATATTGGCAACGGACGCATAGAGCAGCAGGACAGGGGCACTGGCAGATGTCGGCGGTTTTGGCGGGTTCAGGCGCAATTCACGCAGCGAGACAGCATGGTCAGTAAACCCAGCGCGCAATAAAAAACTATTTTGCGGCGGAAACAATTTTTGCACATCTCTTTTCCACAGACTATTTATATTTTGAGTGTAGTATTTTGAGCAATGACTTTGCGGGGTTCCCCCTGTGAAGGGATCAATTACTTTTTTATTGCGGCGAAGTGACAGGTGGACATGGGGGAAGGCCGTCATGCCAGACAAACCGACAAGGCCAATGGTCTGTCCTCGATTGAGAAGCTGCCCTTTTTTGAGTTTGATGCTGCCACGGCGTAAATGGCAATATTGGGTCTGCCAACCATTCTTATGCTGGACAACGATGCCGTTGCCGCAATAACGGTTTTTGGGTAAGGCTCTGCGGTGTTGCGGGGTCTTGACAAGACGGTCAGCCATGATATTGCGCACGCCAATCACACGCCCTGGTAATGCAGCAATGACGCGCACACCTTTGGCCATCTGTTTCATGGAGATAATGGCAAAGTCAGTGCCCTTATGGCCATTATAGCTGGCCTGGCCGCAGGCAGGATCTAGCACAGTCTGGCCAGGATCAATATCAACAAAGTTCTGCACATAACAGTCCTTGCCCAATTGGCAGTCTATGGGCAGGGAGAGCGCGGGACGTTCAGCGGACTTGTCCATAGCAGAGGCAGAAGTTGGGATCAACGTAGCCAAAAGGACAAAAACAGCACTTTTGGGGATACTATCTCTCAGTGGGCTCACGGTTGCGCTGTCCTGTAATGGTCTGTCATGATATGGATGGCCTTGACAGCCTGTTCAATTCCTTGTTCCTGCCTGACCAGTCTAGCCAATTGCGTGGCTTTTTCATGATAGCTTGCAGTCTCAGTCAGTTGCTGAAGCTTGAGGGACAGGGTTTCTGCGTCCAGTTTTGAAAGCGGGGCAGGTTCTGGCCCAATACCCTTTTGGTAAATAAGCTTTGCCCAAAAGGGCTGGTCAACCATATCAGGGCATATCAGGGTTGGCTTCCCTGCTTTCAGGGCTGCCCCGGTACTTCCTGCGCCGCCATGATGGATGATTGCCCCCATCAAGGGAAACAGCCTGGAATGGGGCGCGCTGTCCATAACATATATGGTCTCAGGCAGCCCGTCATAATATTTTTCTGGGTCAAGGCCGCCCCAGCCTTTTGCGATGATGGCACGGCCACCCCATTTCTTGACAGCCTCAACCACTATTTTTGTGTGGTGCTGCGTTTTCCAGGCAATAGAGCTGAAACCAATAAAGACTGGCGGGTCTCCCTTATCCAGAAATGCCTGTAAATCTGGGTCAGGTTGCCAGTCCTCATCTTCCAAGAACCAGAAGCCGCATATTTTTGTGCTTTCTGGCCAGTCTTTTGGACGCGTCACAAGATGTTTGCTAAAACCGTAAATGGTCGGGATAGGCTTGCCGCGAAATATCAGGGGAGAGGCAAAACGTGGGCGCGGCGGCATATCCAGAAGTTCCTTGCGAAGCCTGTTATATTTTTTGCGGGGCAGCTGGTTAACGGTCATCAGTCCATGATAACTGAGCCTGTTAAAAAAACTGCCCATATTGGGAAGGCCAGCACCAATAAGGGGGAAGTCCTGGGTTGGAGTTGTCGGCTGCAAACCAGCGTAAATTACGGGGATACCAAGTTTTTCAGCAAAGTCACTGGCATGGAGCACGATCAGTTGCAGGATAAGCAGGTCTGCATTTTGGGAAGCCTGCCACATCAGGCGATAGGCTGTGCTATGATAGTTCGCCATTTGTTGACGGATAGCCTTGTAATCCTTGAAAAGTTGCCGCGGACTTCTGCCACCTTCCAAAATATCCTGCATTGGCTCTGAAGACAGTTCTGCCCGAAAATCAGTACCAAGTGAGACAAAGTCCAGTCCATATGTCTCAACAAAGCTTCTGAAATTATCAGGTGCGCCTATTGTCACCCTATGTCCTGCCTGTTGAAGTCCTTGTCCCAGGGCAATATAGGGCTGGACATCTCCCCGCGTCCCGACTGACAGAATGGTAATGTTCATGCTGGCCTCGCTGTTTGCCTGTATAAAAGAGTATGATGATAGAGCTTTGGGGTTTGGTCAAATATAATAATTTGGAGTGCTTGCTACAAAATATGTTGACAGAAAGATCTGCTACCCTTATTTTAAAGCAATCACTACAAAAAAGGAGAGCTATGGGACGGCACAGCACATTTGACAGGGAGCAGGTGTTGGAAAAAGTAATGCACCTCTTTCGGGAACAGGGCTATAAGGCAACGTCCCTGAAAGACCTGGAGCGGGTAACAGGGCTAAACCCTTCCAGCCTCTATAACAGTTTTGGTTCAAAAAAGAACCTGTTCCTGTCTGTGGTTGAACATTACAACAAGGCCATAGTTGAACAGCGTATTGAGGCCTATTTGCCCCATAATGCAGGACTGGAAGGGATTAGGAATTTTTTCCAGTCTGTCTTGACCCAGCCAAAAGGCAAGGTCAAGGGCTGCCTGCTGACCAATAGTGCAACTGAATTTGCGGGCAATGACCTGGAAGTGACTGAGCTTGTTGGCGCAGGGTTTGGCCTGTTACAGGTGGCCTTTCAAAGAATAATGCTGGAAGAGAGGGAAGCGGGGCGGCTGGCGTTGGCTGGAAACTCTGGGGATGACGAGCTTTTGCGGGCAGGGCGGTCTGCGATGCAGATTTTGGGATTTTACCAGGGTGTATTGGTACTGGCACGTCATGACCCTACAGCCTCCGCCTTACCCCTGATGATAGATGATTTTTTTGATAATTTTAACATGTGAACAGGAGAGAAACATGCAGGAAAAACTATGGCATCTTTATGCAAAAATCTGGTTGCAGACAGGGGCGCAGCGCGTAGATGGGATGAGTGTCTGTTTAGCAGAAGATATTGTGTATCGTGATCCACAGATCAGTGCTGAGGGTGTGGAGGCCTTTGCTGACTATATTACGGGATTTCAGCAAGACTATCCAGGATGTGGTTTCAGGATCAGGCAGGTAAGCCACCATAATGACCGATCCCTGGCCGACTGGGACTGTGTGACCAAGGAAGGTGAGGTCTTGTTTCAGGGTAGAAGCTTTGCGGTTGTCAACAAGCAGGGGAAGTTTACGGAGCTGAATGGTTTCTATCCTGTGGAAGGACAGGACGGGGAAACGCCAGAACCAGGGCAGATATTGTAAAAATATCACAAGGGGCGAACAAGGCCAGTATCGTTAACAGGCTGTTAATATTTCGGGGGCTAGAAAGGGGTAACATAAACGATACTGGTTAGGTTTATCAAGGCCTGTGTATTTTACGGGTCATGGGGAAAAAGAATGCCTGCTTCGCTAAAATGTTTTGATGAACTTGAGAGCCTTTCCAGGAACAAGTCCAGGGCAACCCAGCAACAGTTCCTGAAACGTATATCTGACCTTTTCTTTATTACCCAGAGCCAACAGGGGAAAGAGGAGAATGAACTTTTTGGTCATGTGATGATGCAGGTGATTGGTCATGTTGGTCGCCAGTGCCGGGTTGAACTTTCCCAAAGACTGGCCACAGCACCCAAGGCACCCCAAAAAATACTGAACCATCTGGCCTGTGACCATATCCGTGTTGCAGAGCCGGTTCTGCGACATGCCAAAAATATTTCTGATACCGTGCTGCTAAATGTGATTGACAACAGGATTGACCAACATATTCATATTCTCTGCCAGCGTCCCAATATCTCTGAAAAAATTACCGATGCCTTGCTGGAGCATATTTCTGGTCATGCACTCCTGTCACTGGTTGGTAATCATGATGCCAGCCTCTCCCCTTCAGGGTTTGACAGGCTGATTGACCTTTCTGCCAAAAATGAAAAAATACGCAAGGCCCTGTTGCAGCGCGATGACAAACCGAAAGACTGCCTTGAACGGATCAAGGAAAGCCTGTCTTTTTCAATCAAGTCTGTTCTTGTTGATAAAAATCCATCGCTTTCAGCAGAAAGGCTTGATGAAATGTCCTTTGCCAGGGCTGAAAATATTTTACAGGCTGAGCAGAACCTGGTTCGTAAAACAAACGCCTCTCTTGATATTGGACAGATCAGGCAGCTTAATGAAGAAGGCGACTTGACCCAATATATTATCGCAGGGTTGGCTCGAAACAATCAGGAAAGGGAAACCATTTACGCGCTCTCCCTTTTGAGTAACCTGGATGAAAAAATTGTCATCCATCTGGTGATGACAGCCGAAATCTCTGCACTGGGCATTTTTTGCAAAAATATGTATTTTTCAAGGGACAGCTTTTTTGCCCTTCTTGAATTCAAGGCCATGAAGCGACGGATGAGTTCCCATGTCATCTCCACAACCTTGCAGCGTTATGATGAACTGACCTATGAGAAGGCTGTTCAGGTCATGCGTTACCTGAAGGAGCGTTTCCAAAATATGGCCTAAAATTTACAGTGGTTAACACCTTCTTCATACTTTTCACCTAACCTTAACTTAACAAACAATATACCATACAGATAGGGTAATGTGGCTATAGGCGGCGAACAGGCTAACCTTTAACCTATATATAAAATTATCCTATCCGCTATCGAGTTAGACAGATTGCGTCGCTATTCCTTCGTTATCCTATCTGTGTGGTATATTGTTTGTAAATCATGTAGAATTGGCTCTTTCTGCTTTGGCGGGAGGGGCTTTTTTTATACTCCTAAGACATGAAAACCTATATTTTTAGGGCGCACTCATCCTGTTCAAGAATTTTAACACCTTTATGGGATATAATTCTAAAATTATCTGTAACCTGGCTGCAAAAATCTTGCCATTTTCGGGGAATTGTTT
>JAJRRF010000117.1 GCA_024279735.1 Alphaproteobacteria bacterium | reverse complement strand
GGCTGACCTGGCCGGTTCGATTTCTGCCAACCCATACCTTGCCTTCAATGCCAAGGTTGACAAGGCAGGTGAGTTTGAGTTCGTCTGGACAGAAGACGGTGGCAAGACCTGGGTCGCCAAAAAGAAAATAGCTATTGGCTAGCTGCTGTTGTCAGGTGCAGAATTCTTGAATCTGCCCAGCTGCCCCAAAACAAATTAACAAAATGAAAATCCTGGAAGGCCTTACAAAAAGGGCTTCCAGGATTTTGTATATTTCTACAGCTTTACAAAACCATCCATTCCTTTTATCACTGGTAGCCAGGACTGGCCATGATGAAGAAATTGGGAACTGCCCACTTCCTCAAGAGCCAGCCTAATCCTGACAATATTATTCTGCAAAACGTGAAGGAAAAACTATGGCTGAAGAACCCCTGTCCCCACAAGATGCTCCCTACCAGGCAGACCTTGAAGAGGGAAAAACATATTTCTGGTGCGCCTGTGGCCGCAGCAAGAAACAACCTTTTTGCGATGGCTCCCATAAAGGGACTGGCCTTGCACCTGTTAAATTTGAGGCCAAGAGATCAGGTGTCCACCAACTTTGCGGATGCAAGGCAACAGGGGCAGCCCCGATCTGTGACGGCTCCCACAATACACTCTAGAGTATCTGAGCCATTCAAAAGGAAACATGATTTTATTATTTTGTTTCCTTTTTTGTGCCTTCCTGACTATTTTACGGAAACTCCCATGACAAAATCCCGCCCCGCTGTGCTGTCAGTCAAGAATATTGCCAAAAGCTTTGGCGGGCTGAAGGCTGTCAATGGATGCAGCTTTTCGATACCCAAAGGCAGTATCACAGGACTGATTGGCCCCAACGGTGCAGGCAAGACCACAATGTTTAACCTGATGGCGGGCGCGCTTTCCCCCTCTTCTGGCCAAATCTATTTTGGCGGGCGGGACATCACCTCCCTGTCGCCAGACAAGCTGTTTCACCTTGGCCTGGTGCGTTCCTTCCAGATCCCCCATGAATTTACCCGCCTGTCTGTGCTTGACAACCTCAAGATGGTGTACCCCAACCAAAGCGGCGAACAGATATACGCCCTGTTCTTCCGCTCGGCTATGGTGCAGAAACAGGAAAAATTTGTTGAGAAGCGCGCCGATGAAGTGCTTGAATTCCTCAGCCTGAGCCATCTGCGCAATGAAAGGGCTGGCAACCTCTCTGGCGGACAACTCAAATTACTTGAACTCGGACGCACCATGATGACCGACCCCAAATTGGTCTTGCTGGACGAACCGGCCGCAGGGGTCAACCGCACTTTGCTCAAGACAATCAAGGACAGCATCAGGACACTGAACCAGGAGCGCGGCTATAGCTTTATTATTATTGAGCATGATATGGATATGATCGCAGAATTATGCAATCCTGTGATTTGCATGGCAGAAGGCCGCGTCATGACTGAAGGCACAATAGAGCAGGTTCGCAATAACCCCAAAGTGCTGGAGGCCTATCTTGGTGAAAGTCAGGAAAATGCCTGACAAGCAACGCAGACATAAGCCGTAACACACATAAAATCAGTTCACAAAAGGGATCTTACTTTCAAAGTGATGGCAATCCTGATAGGCAGGTGAGTTCCAACAATTATAAGAGTCTCTCCTTTTGTGAATTCGTATAAGAGTGTCAAACCAACGGAAAACATGCCCACATGACCCTGCTCCATATTGACAACATTACAGGCGGTTATGGCAGTGTCCACATCCTGTATGACCTGGAGATGAAGGTCGGGCAGCAGGAAATTGTTGTGATTGCCGGGCCAAATGGGGCCGGGAAATCAACCGCAATGAAGTCTGTGTTTGGCATGTTGACCATTGAGCGCGGCACTGTCAATTTTGGTGGACAGGACATAACCACCCACAGGACAGAACATATTGCCGGACTGGGTATTGCCTATGTGCCCCAGGTCAATAATGTGTTCCAAAGCCTGACAGTAGAGGAAAACCTGGAAATGGGGGCTTATCTGCGCAAGGATGACTTTTCCGGCAGCCTGTCACAGGTGTTCGCGCTGTTTCCCGACCTCAAGAAAAAACGCGCACAGCTGGCCGGAACACTCTCTGGCGGGCAGCGGCAGATGGTGGCCATGGGGCGCGCCCTGATGTCTGGCCCGCAGCTGCTTTTGCTCGATGAGCCGACCGCAGGCCTCAGCCCCAAATATATGACACAGATTTTCAGCATCATCCGGGACATTAACTCAGAAGGCACCACAATCATGATGGTTGAGCAACATGCCAAACAGGCTCTGAAACTGGCGGATAATGGCTACATACTTGTTGCCGGACGCAACAGGCATGAAGGCCCCGGCAAAGAGCTTATTGAAGACCCTGAAGTGCAAAAAATGTTTCTGGGAGGGTAGCCACATGCTTTTGGAAGTCTTGCAGCTTGTGATTTATGGCCTGGTTCTCGGGTCTGTCATTGCCCTGGGGGCAATCGGGGTTTCCCTGACCTTTGGCATCCTTGGGTTTGCCAATTTTTCCCATGGCGACCTGATGACCTTTGGGGCCTATTGCGCCTTCCTGTTCTATTCCCAGCTTGCCCTTCCCTTCTGGCTGGCATTCCCCCTTGCACTGCTGGCCACAGCCCTGCTGGCAATCGTATTTGACCAGCTGATTTACCGGAGACTACGCAGCAAGGACAGTGTTATCCTGCTAATTTCCAGCTTTGGCATTGCCCTGATACTCCGCGCCCTCATCCAGATCATATGGGGGCCTGACAACCAGGTCTATGCCAGCGGCATCCAGATGCCCTACCGCTTTTTTGATGGCAGCCTGCGCCTAAAGCCTGACCAACTCATCATTCTGGCCACCACCATCGTCCTGATGGTTGCCCTGCACCTGTTTTTGCAAAAGAGCAAGACAGGCAAGGCAATGCGCGCCACGGCGGACAACCCTGAACTGGCACGGCTGACCGGGATCAATACTGAACAGGTCATTATCTGGACCTGGGTGCTTGGCGGTAGCCTGGCAGCCGCAGCAGGAATTTTTTTGGGGCTGGACACCCGCCTACATTCTGGAATGGGCTGGTTTCTGCTACTCCCCATCTTTGCCGCAGCCATTCTAGGCGGCATTGGCCACCCTTATGGCGCAATCGTTGGCGGGCTAATAATCGGCGTTGTCCAAGAAGTCTCCACCCTGTTTATTGAACCCAACTACAAGCCGGCCATCGCCTTTTCAGTGATGGTTGCCATGCTGATATTCAAGCCCACTGGCCTGTTTGGCCAAAAAAAAACCTAGGCAAAGGAAAACTGCAAGATGGAACTTAGCGGCCTGCTCAGCTACGCGATATATTTTGGCACCATGATCAGCATTTATGGTTTGCTGACCCTCGCGCTCAATGTCCAGTGGGGCTATACAGGCACACTGAATATTGGTGTTGCCGCCTTCTTTGCTGTCGGAGCCTATAGCAGTGCCATTATCACCGGGCCACAGGCTGGCGGCTATCTCGGCGGCTTTGGCCTGCCGCTTTTTGCTGGCTTCCTGGTTGCTGCCCTGGTCTGCGCCATCCTCGCCCTTGGCGTTGGCCTGCTGACCCTGAACCTGCGCACCGACTATCTGGCCATAGCCACCATCGGCATTGCCGAAATCATCAGGCTTGTCCTGAAAAACGAGGCATGGCTGACCAACGGAGTCCGGGGCATGGGCGATATTCCCCGCCCCTTCAAGGGCTGGGCTGAGGGGGCTGACGACCTACTGTTCTTCATTTTTGCTGCCGCCCTGCTGCTGGCCACCTACCTGTTTTGCGAAAAGATATACAATTCTCCCTGGGGTCGGACGCAACGCGCCATCCGCGAGAACGAGACCGCCGCCAGGGCAATGGGCAAGGATGTCCTGTCATTCCGTCTCCAGGCCTTTGTGATCGGCTCTGCCATCATGGGACTGTCCGGAGCGCTCTATGCCCACTTTACAGGCTTTATCAGCCCTGAAGCCTTTGACCCGCTGTTTGCCACCTTTTTGGTCTGGGTGATGCTGATTGCTGGGGGCAGCGGCAATAATCGCGGCGCGGTGCTGGGTGCAGCGGTGATCTGGGCGATCTGGTCAGGCTCAGAAATCATCATCTCCCGTCTGCCCGAAACCATGATCACCCAGGCAGGCTCGTTCCGTCTGCTGCTGGTTGGCATCCTGTTGGAAGTCATCCTGCTCACCCGCCCCGAAGGCATTCTCCCCGAAAGACTCGACATGGGCGGGAAGTAAGGAAAGTTCAGCCAATAAGGACTTTGAAGCAAAAAATGATCGAAATTAAATCCAACAGACCTTTGCAGGCTTTTTCAAAACCAACTCCCTTCCAAAACCTGAACCAAAATTTACTGCGTCAACAGACTTTAAAGTCTTATCAACAGGATTATTTGTTTCTATGCACTTATTTGATAAAAAACACTTCTTCCTAAAATATATTAATTTTCACAAGACACTGTTCTCAATAAATAAATTTAGATTTCATAAAAAAAACAAACACAGCACGACAATCAATAAGGGAAACACTCCCTTATTGATAAATAAAAAATTACACAGAAGTAACTTTATTTATAGAATAAACCCATTGATATAAATAACTATTTTAATAATTTTTAGAATAATAACGCAAAATAAGATCTAAAAAAAATAACACAATTTACGACAATGCACTTATTAGTATATTAAAAATGTTTTTACTCACTTTAATGTGAATAACCTATGATTGCAGGGCATCTTGCTATTGCCCCTATGAGGTGTATCCCCTTAACTGTTGAATATGTCGCACCTTTCGCGACTGTTAGCGTTTGTCAGGTTGCAGAAAGAAGCTTTCCTCTCTTGGCAAAAATACTTAATACTATTGTTTCAAATGTAGGAATACACTATGAAAAAATTCTCTATTTCAATGCTGCTTTCAGCAATCATGATGTTTGGCGCATTGTTTGCCACCACAACAACAGCCAGTGCCTGTGGCAGGTCTTATTCGCCCTGTACAGTAACTTATGTCGAGCCCATCGTTGTCTCAGATTGTTATCGCTGCGCTCCAGTCGTCTCATGCTATAAAAAATGGCGTTGGAAAACAATCCGCGTATGGAATTCGCGCCTGTGCTGCTACACATATAAGCGGGTTCGCCGCTATCGTACAGTTTGTAGATAATATGTGCTGCTTTGGGTGCTTAGTCTAGCAAACATCCGTTTGCCTTACTGTGTGCCGAATATATATACGGTCATAGTACACGACTAATTTGCATAAGACATTGAAAAAGCGTTAAGATTTTCTGATTTGTTTCACGACATAATGAGGAAACCTTATGAAACACTTGATCAATGCCCTGCAAGGAAGCCTAAAAGAATATATTCCACTTCGC
>JAJRRF010000116.1 GCA_024279735.1 Alphaproteobacteria bacterium | reverse complement strand
TCGTCGGTTTGCGCAACAATGCTTCAAGTGTTTCTTCTTGTTCTTCTGTAAGGTAGCCTCTATGATCCATGATCCTATTCTGAATCAAATAAGAACACTATGTCAACATCTCACTGGGTTTTGGTGGAATCTGAGTATATCTAATATATTTTATATAATTATTAACCAAAACATCATTTATCAGGGTGTTTTACAAACTATAAACTAATAGACAATCATTCTGTAGTATATTCCATATTTAGCGTAACATATGCTCTAAAAATTAAGAAAATCCAAATTATTCCCTGACGGATAAGACGAATGACAAGCTGTCCCACCAACGCAAAACCGAACCTTATTGATACACTGCCCAAAGGCAACCTGTCCAGGCTTGCACAGGCCAAGGATAGCTTTAAGG
Organism: Alphaproteobacteria bacterium; assembly: GCA_024279735.1. GTDB lineage: Bacteria > Pseudomonadota > Alphaproteobacteria > Rhizobiales > JAJRRF01 > JAJRRF01. The sequence goes on along the minus strand of JAJRRF010000116.1, from coordinate 10,284 downwards.
ACATTCTTGCTGGCAAGGACGAGGACAGCCGCCTCCAACGCTCCGCACTGTTCGCCTTGAGTGTCCGAGTGATGTCAGCCGGGCTGGCCTATTTGTCCCAGGTATTTTTGGCGCGTATGCTGGGCACATTTGACTATGGCATCTTTGCCTATGTCTGGGTCTGGGTGATTATCCTTGGCCATGTCTCCTCAATGGGGTTCAACCAGTCTGTTGTGCGCTTTATCCCTGTCTATCTCGACCGGGGACAACATGGGCTGTTGCGCGGCATCCTGAATTCTTCCCGGATCATTTCCTTTTTGGGCAGTATTGTCATTGCCTCCTCCGCTGCATTCCTGGTGTATTATTTCCAGGATTACATGACCAACTATTATGTCCTGCCCTTCATCATCGCAATGATCTGCCTGCCCCTGTTCGCGCTCCAGGATGTGCAGGAAGGCACAGCCATTTCCTTTGGCTGGGTCAATGCAGGCCTGGTGCCAACATACCTTGTCCGTCCCACCCTGATGATTTCTTTTCTCGCTGTGGCAGTGGCAATGGAGCTGCCCGTCACCGCGCTGACCGCTCTTTGGGCAATGATTGCCGCCACTTTTGTTTCAGGCGTTGGGCAAATGCTGTTCCTGAACCGCCGCATCAACAAGATCGTGCCAAAACAGGTCAAAAAGGACTATAATGTCAAGTTTTGGCTCACTGCCTCTTTCCCCCTTGTCCTAGTGAATATTTTTTACAATCTGCAAATGTATATTGACCTGACGGTTCTCAATTTCTATGTCAAGCCAGATCAGATTGCGATCTATTTTGCGGCGGCCAAGACCGTTGGCCTGACCAGCTTTATTCATTTTGCGGTAGGCGCGGCAGTGGGCAAAAATTTCTCCTCCTATCATGAGGGCGGCAAGCATGAGCGAATGAAGGAATTTGTCCAGCAGACCACACGCTGGACATTCTGGCCTGCTGTCGGTGCTGCCATATTCATCATTTCCATTGGCTATCCCTTGCTCTGGTTGTTTGGCTCTGAGTTTACATCAGGCTATCCCATCATGTTTATCCTGGCGGTAGGTATCTTGGTTCATGCCCTCGCTGGACAGGCTGAATATTTGCTTAATATGCTGGGTTACCAATATTATGTCGCTTCAGTCTATCTTGGCACATTATTTGCAAACCTCCTGCTTAACATCGCCCTTGTCCCGATATGGGGACTGGAGGGAGCCGCACTCTCAACATCCATTACCCTGGCACTGCAAGGCCTTATCCTCTCCCGCCTTGTGAAAAGATTGACAGGCCTGGATGTATTTATGAAGTTCGGAAAAGATAAGCCGCAGACCTGAAAGGGAGCAAGATTGTGCTCAAAAAAGTAACCAGCCACAAGAGCGAAACATTCTTTACGCAATCCCTTTCCCTCGAATATATGGACCAGCACTACAGGCAGGAATGGGAATATCTGGCAAACCATTGCCTTGAACCAAATATATTTTACTCCCCCGCTTTCCTGATGGCCTTGCGCAACCACCTGTTGCCACACCAAAAAATCACCATACTGGCCACATGGCGGCGGACAGACAGGATGTTGCCACAACTGATAGGCCTGTTTCCCTTTACGTCCCATAACTTTATATGGGGCCGTCCTGCCAAACTGCTTCGCGCGCTGGTACATCCCTACATCACTTCATCTACACCGCTGGTACACAGAGACTATGCAGAGCAATCTGTTATCCAGTTCCTTGATGAACTCGAAGTCAACAAACAGTATAAAGCGGTCAATATGGCCTTTATGCCAACGGAGGGGGCTTTTTTTGGGCTTCTGAACCATGAAATTCAGTTCCGCGACAGAGCCGTCACGATACTTGACAGCTATCAACGCGCCGCCCTGTCCAGCACATTGGACGGTAAGGGCTATCTGGCAGCAATGCGCAAAAGCCGCAGCAAGGATCTTGGCAAAAGGCAAAGGCAACTTGAAAAGCTGGGAAATGTGACCCACTTTTGCCTCAGTAAGCCAGAAGAGCTTGACGAGGCACTGGGTATTTTTCTTGACCTGGAAGCCTCTGGCTGGAAAGGCAGAAAACGCACAGCCCTAAAATCATCACCCCAAGGCTGCGCTTTCGCCCAAGATGCCTTGCGCCTTTCAAAGGGCAATATCTCCTGCCGTTATGACTTTATGGCTGTTGACGGTAAAATTATTGCAGCAACCCTGACACTCATCCATGATAATATCGCCTGGGTCTACAAGTCTGCCTATGATGAGAACTATGCCCGCTACGCCCCTTCCATCCAGGCCTACGCCGCGCTTACAAAAAAGCTGCTTGCTGATGACGGAATTGTGCTGGCAGACAGCTCATCCCTACCGGGAAATGTGATAGAAAGCCTGTGGCAGGAACGCTGCACCATTTCTGACATCCTATTTGCAACAGGGGATGATGTCTCCCCTGGTCACATCAGGTGGCTTGCCAAATCCCACCAGTTATATCACCAGGCACGACAAAGCCTGAAAGACCTGATACTGAAAGCCAAAAAAACAATGGCACGCTAAGGACACCCTTAAAAATAACCGAAATCATTTAGCTTGTCCTTTTGCTTGTCTGTGTCGTTTCAAAAATGCTTGCATAGCTCGCTATACGCTCATTTTTGGCCTAACTGACAAACAAAATTACTGTGCTATCTTGATCCTTTATTTCTGCATGTATTCTAAATAACGTGCCATCTCACTTATGTGAAAGCCAACCGAGTGGCGTTAACGACCCAGCATGGTGTTTTTGCTATAATGCCCCTTGAAGACATCATCTTCCAGATAGTCAGGGCGGCGCATTATTTCCGTCCTGTTCTTGCCATGCTTAACCGCAGCATCGCAGTCATCCATATCAAACAGGGCATCCTCACTAATATCCCCAAGGATCAGAGCCATGTCCCTCGACTGGGTAAAGGCACGGTGTCCAAATGTCAGGACAGTCCCGCAATTCTGGATCATTGTCTCAGTATCATCATACAGGCAGCGCAACTGTGAGAGGGACTGCAAGATCATGATTGCCCGCATCCCGTATCCCCTCAACAGGGTCGTAATCTGCTGAAGCTGCGGCATATGACCAAGCTGTGCCATCTCATCAATCACGAACAGTGTCGCCTTCTCAGGCCGTTTCTTTCGCATTGTCATGACATTGACCAAAGCAGAGAGCCAGAGACGGAGTAGTCCCTTGTGGCTGTCCAGCTTGCTGACCGGAACAACAAGATAAATCGTGATCGGCTCTCCCTTTACCAGATCCGGAATAGAGAATGAGGTGGATTGAGTCGCGTTACAGACTGCTTTGCTGGAAAAGACACGCATTCGCTGCCGTGCTGTTGCCAAAACACTTGGACGAGTCTCCCGTTCAGGAAGGTTCAGGTAAGCCCCGATATTACGCCGCGCATATTCTGACCTGATCTCATTGCTGTCCATCATCTTGGCAAGCCTATAATCAACATTTTCATCCATGATAATTTCATAGGCCGCGCCCAAATTACGGTCAGACTTCTTCTTTGCGCCCATCACATGCGTGATAATTGCCGCGCTCAAATCATCTCCCTGATCCTCCCAAAAAGGTTCCCGCGCCGAACGCTCCCCGCCTGCCACCATTTTTGCAAACATAAGGGCTGCATCCTCAATACCCTCAGAATTGCGCCGGGACACAGTATCCAACGGATTAAAGCTGTGTCCTGCCTTGCCAAGCTCTTTGAACGGGTCAAGGATATAGACCTTCTGTCCCATTGCGCGGCGACGCTTGGCTGTGACACGGGCAGCCTCGCCCTTAATGTCCAACACAACCATTGATCCTGGATAGGTCAGCAGCGTTGGCATAATCAATCCCCGCCCCTTCCCTGCGCCTGTTGGTGCCACACACAGAATATGACCATCCGACTCATCAAGAACCGGAATTTCTGAGCATTTCGTGTTATTTTGCGTATTATTGACGGGTTTCTTGTCCATAAAAATACCCATCTTTTGTCTGGACGACATTTTAGACGGCCAGCCAAGCATAACCCCGTCCCACAGCGGGTTTTTATCCATTTTACTCTCCCATAATTTACGTAAATTCCAAGAATTGTTTTCCATAATATCCTTGAATGAATTCAGTAAAACGCAGCCTATCGCCAAAAGATACGCATAAATACTTATAGGAGCTATGCAATATTAATTGTTTGCCAACAGCTGGATTTGGCCTATAATAACTATAGCGTAAGTAGACTGATTATTTATGAGAATTAGAAAATGCTTTCTAATTTACTGTCTAGATTTATGAACCCTTATTGCCCTATGACAGTCATCAGTTCTGGGCTGTAGCACAGGATATAAAGAGGATGCCAAAATATGGGAAACATCGCCAAAACAGGTCTGTCATCTAAGGCACTTTTTGGGGCTTTAGGTTTTCTACTGTCCGCCTGCATATCCTTCTCCCCTCTGGCAGCACAAGAAAAACAGGCCGCTCCTGATATCCTGCAACAAAAGGGGCTGCCCCCTGTTATCGGCAAAAGTGAACCGCGCTCGATGCCAGTCAAGGGTGAGGACGGGCTATATCACCATAGCTGGTTCAAGGACAGCTTCCTTGACCTGCGAGAAGATATTGCCGAAGCCAAAGCAGAAGGCAAGCAGGTTGTCCTGTTTGTTGAAATGAATGGCTGCCCCTCTTGCAAGAAGCTGCAACAGGATGTGATGTCGTCTTTCTACATCAAGAACTATGTGCAAAAAAACTTCCATGCCATCCAGCTCAATATTCATGGTGACAGATCTGCCACGGATCTGGACGGCAAGGAAATGACCGAATCCCAGCTTCTCAGGCGGTGGGGTGTCCGCGTCACCCCCACCATGATTTTTCTGCCCGAAACTGCCCCAGATAACACCAAGAAGACAGGCCGCCAGCTGGCCGTTATTCCACCCATGTTGCCAGCCAGCCTGACAGCTGAAGCCCTGTATGACCTGTTTGTCTGGGTCAGGCATAAAGGCTATCTTGGCAAGACTGATTTCAGGGCATTTTACACAGAACGCCAGGCCTTGCGCAGCGGGATGGAATGATCCGCCGCCTATAACTTTCCACTCATTTACGGAAGATAAGGTTATACGCCCTAGATTTTTAGCACTGGCCAGTCTAGTATCGCTTTCAAATCCAAACGAGGCGCGAGATGAGAAAATTCCTTAAGACCACATATATTGCAGTCATAACAATCCTGCTTGGCACGTTCCTTTTCCCGCTCCAAGCTCAAGACCAGGCTGGCAAGCCTGGCAATGTGATCGCCCAACGCACTGAAGTCATGAAGCTGATGGCAGGCAAGATGGAAACCATCCACGATATGCTGGACGGGGCACTCCATTTTAAAAATGAGGCCTTTAGCCATGCTGTCAAGGAACTGAAAGAAAAATCAGGGGCGCATTTGACTGCCCTGTTCCCAAAGGGCAGCACTGGTGAAAAAAGCCGTGCCAAAACCGGGATATGGGGAGACTGGGTCTCCTTTAAAGGCTATGCCGATGCTTTGGAAAAAGCAGCCAAGGGACTGGAAAAGACATCTGCTGTTGCGATAAAAAATGGCAGCATCGTCAAGGTACAAAAGCAGATGTCACGCGGTTCCTACTCCGGTGTTAATGAGGCTGAAAAGGCCAAGGCGATGGCAGACATGAAAATCATGCAACAATCCTTTATCGCCATTGCCAAGACCTGCAAGGGCTGTCATGAAAAATTCAAGATACCCAAGAAAAAGGCTGAATAGGCCACTGGTAGCCAGGCTGTCGCTGGACTATACACGCATTTATAGAACAATGCTGACGGACAAAAGAACCAGCGAAACACTTCAGTCATAGTACACGACCAACACTTAAGAATAGAAGCAACGCTTATTAATAGGGAGTGTATGGCATTTAAAAAATTGCCACCTGTCATATCTTGAAGGTATACCCAACATTCTATCCTATCACTGTCATACCGCAGAAATGCGGTATCCATGCCGTGAAACTTGCGTTGAACTGGCAATGGTTTTTTTGGAAACGCGGAAGACCCTGTCTTGTCAAACTGCTGATATTTTCCATGTTGACAGTGCAGGGCATGGATACCGCGTCGTAGCGCAGCATGACAGTGGATGTGGTCAACCATATCAAGTGCTGCCCCATTCACAAGATAATCGTGTACCCATAGATTCAGCTCATTCTGCGGCTGTTGCTAAAGCCCCAACGCAACACGGATAACGCCCCTGTTCATGCTGACCTTTTTGATCTTCAGCAGGGATGTGCCTGTCTTACGGTCAATCTTTCCCTGGGTTGCCAATGCCACCTTGCGGCGCACCTTTGGCGTTGAAAGTTGCGCCATCAACAATGCCCCAACCTTTTTCCTGACCTGTTTTTTATACTTGGAAATCTTCTCACAGACAGACTTTCCTACAAATTTCCAGTCGCACACCTTACCAGCATCCACCTCGCCCCTGACTGTGATCCTGTCAATATAGAAGGTCATGCTGTCGCCATAACGGCGCGGCGTAAACGCAATCTCAATAGCAGGTTTTGTCCAGTGAATATCTGGCATCAGCTGTTGCCCTGCCAGGCCTTTACAGGGACGAACCTTACCGTTTTTCGTATCCCAAAATTTTAGGGACAGCTTGTGAGCTGTACAGCGGCCTACCATTTCGGACCCCCTGGTCTCAAACGGAATGGTGGCAACAAAACCCTTATTTCCTGCCCTAACACGCGGCGACCTTGAGCGAATATCATTGAGATAATAACCATAATGCCCACGCCATAAAGTCCGTGAAATTTCAGGAAGGCTGAGATAACGTTTTTTGCCATTGCCGCCAATCCCCTTGCCAATAATGACATAAGACTGGTGGTCACGGTAATGGCTGCCATTCTTCAGCGGCCCGTAAGTGTTCAGGACTATTTTTGTCCCCTTCAGGGCGCGTTGCAGGACAGCAGCCACCTCATTGGCACTCAGCCGCGCCTTCACCAAAGTCAGCGCAGATGCGTTACTGACAACAGACAGCAGAATGGCAATAATGGCAGTCCACTGGACAAGAAAATGATTGGATCGGCGCATAGTTCACCCCTGCAACAAAGAGAATCAGTTCTCTGCCTGTTATAGGGTGAAAGTCTTAAAACAATGGAAAATCCCAGCCATTACCAATGCTGCAAATCCAGAAGTCAGTCCTTATCCTGCGTCATAGCATGGATAAAAAGTTTTTTGATGACCACCAGTTCAAACACTGCAAAGCCAACGCAGACTATAGCAAGGATTTTGGCCGTCTCCTTGTCCAGGGAAATCGCATCATGATAGAAATAGAGGATAAGCCCGATCAAAACCATAAACAATGCTGATACCGTAATCGCCAACTCAATAATTTTGAGTCCCTGCGGTTTTTCATTCTCTGACATGACTTCCCCTAAAAATGCTTCCTGAAAAAACCATAACTGGCATTCTGGTAACTGTCGACTTCCTTGTCAAAAAATTTTTCGGGTGAAAAATAATCCTGGAGATAGTCAAAAATGGCTTCATAGAGAACCCCAAGGTCATCCGCCCTGACAGTGACTTTTTTTGTTCCGGCAATATCAATAATAATATCATCATCCCTAAGTTCACAGAACAGCTTAAAACGCAAAAAAGTCTCATTGCAATCAGGGTCAGTCCTGGTATCTTCCTGATTTTTTTTAGGTTTTTTCTTTTTTGCCTTTTTAGATTTTTTGGTCTTCCCAGTTTTGGTCTCACCGAAGCTGGCAGCCATAACCTTCTGTTTCTTGGTTTTCGTCTTGCCTTTTTTTCCTGACTTTTTTAGCTTGCCCAACTTTTTGCGCTCTGCTTTTTTCGTCCCCTGCCCTTCAGCTTCTACCGCGCTGTCGTCAACATCCTGGCATGACGCATGGTCACGAATCCGAACCATCACAGGAATACGGAAGCGTCCCCCCTCAACCCCAAGTCCAGAATGGCCATAATCTTCTACAAAAGAGAATTCATCCCCATGATTGGACAGCCTGACGCAATCGTCCTCGCCCAGATACTTCGCCAGGCCAGGGACGATATCATCAGCCAGTGATGGGAAGAAATTCATAAATGCGATCTGGTCGCGGGCAATATCATTGAGCTGGCTGACCAGCACATCAATACGCTTCTGCTTTGGGGAAACTTTTGTCATATCAAGCCGTTCAGGCAATCCATTCGCGTGAAATCAGCCAGAACAGTCCAATCTTGGCAACAAAGCCAATAATGGCTGTCCCCGCCAGAGCCAGGTAAATATGGGGCGGAAAACCATACAGGTAAAGCACCCTGGAGCCAAGCAGCAGGAAGACAAGCATAAGCTTGATGGTCAGGTCGAATGCCCTTAGCCGTTCAATCTGGCCATTATTTTTTTCATCCATACGCAAGACAAAACTCCAAACTATAGTTACCCATTAGCCTTTAATACTAGATCACAAAAGGGCGCAACTCTTTTGCCAGGCCGCCAGACTGCACCAGTTAGGGATTTTGATCACCTGGAAAGTAAGATCCCCTTTGTAATTTGGTATAAGACCAAATATATACAATATTTTAACCAATCCTGCCACCATCTTTTTTGGTTATCATTACCACCGAAGGACGCGGCGGCATCCCCTCCCTAAAATCAGGCCAACGCGTCGCTGGGTCATCAAAGCTTGAAACCCTGTTAAAACCGTCAAAATAGGTGGTTCCGTCCGAACCTGGATGCTGCACAGAGACAAATAATGTCCTCATGTCAGGCAAAAATCGCGGGCCGCACAGTTCTGCCCCAACAGGGACACGGTAAAACAGTTTTGAAAGCCCCCTCATTGCCCCTTCAGCCTCCAAAGCATACAAACCATCTGACTTGCCTGTCTTTTGCCACTTCCTCCCCTGGTCAGTGGCAACCCACAGCCTTCCTTCAGGATCGACCGCGCAGTTGTCAGGCGAGCCAAACCAGCCATTTTCCGAGGTTTTGGGATGCCAGCTTGCCCCCACATCTTTATCAGAAGGGTCACCGCACTGAACCACAATATCCCACCGCGCTTTCAGGGCTGCGTTGTCCCCCTCACGTTCTGTAATCTCAATGATGTGGCCAAAAAGGTTCTTTTCCCTTTTATTGGCTGCATTGGTATGCCTTTTTTTCTTTTTGGAGCTGTTCTTGCGCTTGGAATTATTAGTCAACATGACATAGACCTTGCCGTCCCTGCCTGGCTCTATATCTTCTGGTCTGTCCATTGGGGTTGCCCCCAATTGGTCAGCAGCCATCCTCGCATGGATCAATATTTCAGCCTGGGAGGCAAAACCATTTTCTGCTGTCAGTCCCCCCTGCCCGTGAACCAACGGCAACCAGTCCAGTGAGCCATCATCATTAAAGCGGGCAACATAAAGCGTGCCCTCAGAGAGCAGGGATAAGTTTTCCTTACGGATTGCCATGTCCCCGTCATCAGGGCGATATTTATTTTTGGAAACGAATTTATAGACATATTCAAACTTGGTATCATCCCCCATATAGACAATGCACCGCCCATCCTTGCTGATAATATTCTCACAGCCCTCATGACAGAACCGCCCCATTGCTGTGTGCTTGACAGGTGTGGAATTTGGATTGAGAATATCGACCTCCACAACCCATCCAAACCGGTTCGGTTCATTGGGGGTCTTGTCAATATTGAAACGCTCATGATAACGCCCCCAGGCATGAAACTGGCCTGGCAACCTGTACCGACGATAAGCCTCTTTCTGGTCACCGCCCAGCCCCTTTTTTGGCTTGCCGTTTTTCTTGACCTGGCCAGTATAGAAGTTGAGGTGAAAATTTTCCTCACTCATCAAATAAGTGCCCCAGGGCGTTATGCCCCCCGCACAGTTATTGATTGTCCCTATCACTGTCCGCCCATCAGGGTCTGCGGCTGTCTTCAGCAGGTCATGCCCAGCAGCTGGGCCATCCAGGATCATTTTGGTGTCAAACGCAGTGATCCGCCTGTTATAGCGTGATGACCTATCAGTTTTCCAAAAGCCATTTTCACGGTAAATCTCAACAACGCTCCCGCCATGCGCAGCCATCTCAATCTCGACCATCTCCTTTGTCATCTTGCCAAGATCAAACCGTTTAGGGTTTCCTAGCTTCGGAAACATCAGGCTGCCAATAGTATATTCATGATTGATGCACAGCAATCCCCTGTTCAGGTCACCCTTAAGCGGATCAATAGTTTGGACAGTTTCATGCTGCTATAGTCCCGTAGTTACACAGCTTCTTGAATTCAGGTTGTGATTTAATGGAGTTCAACTCAAAACCTAACATGGAAGAAAAGGTTTTGAGCAGGTGTTCGTTGGATTTTCG
>JAJRRF010000115.1 GCA_024279735.1 Alphaproteobacteria bacterium | reverse complement strand
TTTTTTTCAGGTGAGAAATTTTGTGATCTGGATAGGCGCGTTCTTCGCTGCAATGCCTTAGCATTGGGAGAAGGACGGAACGACTCCAGAGTGCAAAAGAGCCAGATGAAAATCTGGGTTTTGATGTTGGGGGAGTATAGTAATCAGAAATTCGCCAAGAGAGAATTGTTTCCTTAATATTTTCTTGCGGTATGCCGTTGACGAGCGGCTTTATCCATGTTGAAACAGGTTTATGAGTAGAGCAAAAAAAAAATCCGTTTTATGGACAATTCCCAATATCCTGACCTATTTTAGGATATTGGCTGTTCCTGCGATGGCTGGTTGTTTTTTTTTAGAGGGTGAGCAGGCGAACTGGTATGCCCTCTTGATCTTTGTTGTGGCTTCCATTACTGACTTCTTTGACGGTTATTTAGCACGTATTTGGCAACAGCAATCAGCACTTGGCAAGATGCTGGACCCTATTGCAGACAAGCTGATTGTTTCTGTCGCCCTCCTGATGCTGGTGGGTAGCCATGCGATTGAGGGCTGGTATATTTGGGCAGCCATCATTATTCTTTGCCGTGAAATACTTGTCTCAGGCCTTCGGGAGTTTCTGGCAGAACTGAATGTTTCTGTACCTGTCACATGGATTGCCAAATGGAAAACGACCATCCAGATGATTGCCATTTCATTTCTGCTGGCTGGAGAGCCTGGTGACAGGGTGTTTCCCTATACCACAGATCTGGGACTGTTTTTTCTTGGGCTGGCGGCGGTCATTACTCTTTATACGGGATATGATTATTTTTATACTGGTCTTCATCATATCATTAAGGAAGATGAAGACGAAGAATGACAGTAAGGGAGCCAGCAGATGGCACAGTACGTGACATTACTCTATTTTGCCTGGGTGCGGGAGAAAATTGGCAAGGGAAGCGAAACCCTCATCCTGCCTGATGAGGTGACAACCGTTTCTGGCTTGGTCAGATGGCTACAGCAAAAAGATGACTGTTATCAAATTGCCTTGCAGGATGGGAGTAAGATTAGGGTCGCTGTAGACCAGGAATATGTATCCCCTGAATATGTACTTGAAAATCCGAGGGAAATCGCTTTCTTTCCCCCAGTAACAGGCGGGTAATACATAAAAAATATTAAAACTTGTGTGTAATACAAGCAAAGTTATAAATACTTGAATATAATTTTATTTGTTTACTTGTCGTTCACCAAATCAATGCATTATACTTAATATTAATAGTAAACATAACTGGATGTAGTGGGTAAATCCAGCTGTTTTACCTTATCTATTTTGCAGAGGGTTAAGTATAATGGCACGATATGAAAGTTTTAGTCTTGAACTGGTTGGTCTGGAAGCAGAAGGCAGCGACGCTGATGCCCTGTTTGAACTTGGCATGATGTACTCCATCGGAAGCCAGGTCGAATATGACCTTGTCCAGGCACATAAATGGTTCAATCTGGCAGCCTTTAAGGGCAGTGATGTTGCAGCACAATACCGCAAGGAAATTGCAGCTGAAATGTCACGGGGTGAACTCCGTGAAGCACAGAAGGCTGCACGTCTCTGGCGACAGAAAAAAATGCACTAAAATCAGGACATCCCTAAAGTAGGCCAAGCTCCGCCAACTCCATTTTAAGGGCGGCGGGCATTTCCTCATCTTCTGGGCTTTGTGAGGCGGTAATATCTGGTGGAGTCTTGTCCAGCTGGAGATAACGCCAGCCCTGGAAGCGGTTATGCCGTCTGGGTGTGACAGGCACAAGATTGGGGTTTAGCACGAGCTGGCAATATTTTTTGCCTTCCCCGTTGGTAAATTGGCGGATATCCAATATTTCCTGCCTGACCGAAATTTTTTTGGCTATGATCCAGTAGAGCGAACCGCCCTGGAGCAACTCTTTTGCGCGTTTGGGCATTTGTCTGGTGGTATGGATCATTTCAGCAGGGAGGCCAGCCTTTTCCTGCTGCGCCAACATCTCCGCAATCAACTGTTCAAAGTCCCCGATAGACTTGACACCGACACACATTTTTTTCAGATGAATGATCGCCACACGAAAAGCCCCCGCTTTATGGATTTGCTTGCCCTTCATTCTTAGGGTGATTTCAAACTTTCTTCAAGCTTGGTCTTTTGGTCTGTCTATTCACTGCAAATACAATGGGTGGCATGGGATTGCTTGACAGAGCTAATTGCCCCGTAAATTGATGTGCTCAGGGCATCGTAGGACTGATAGATATGGTCAATATAATAGGCGGCCTCTATTGCGGCCAGGCTTTTTCTTAAAGCCTTCTGTGCCAATGGGGAGAGTTTGGCAGTGCTGTGTAAAAAATTGCCAACAACAGCGCGTGTTTCCTTATGGACAAAAACCGTTCTTATTTTCACTTTTTGTGTAGGTTTTCTCTTGCCCTGGGCTATGTTCTCAGGTCTGCGAACAGGCAGCATAATTTTTGACAAAATATCTCTCTTCTGGGACTTGTAGGACGAGCCATTTTTTTTCTGCCCATTTTCAAGGGCTGTAAACTTCCTTAAAATTTCAATAGTTGGTAGAAAGCCTTGTTCCTGTCTGAGCTGAGGCAGGAGGCGGGAATCGGCGAGCAATTTGGCTGTCTTGGTCATTAGCCCGTTCAGCGAGGCATATTTTTCAGTGCTGCCCAGTTTGACAAATAACGGGGCTTTTCCGTCCTGGATGATATATTTAAGGGCGCGGTATCTGGCGGCAGCATATTGGTGCGCTAAAGGGGAGAGCTTCTTGACCAGGGCAACACGTTTCCTGAAGCGGCCAGAGTTGTTATAGAGATGGTTCATCATCAGGTTTGCCCCAGTACAGAGGGCAGGGTGATCGGGTTGTTCCATATAGACCCGCAAGTCCGCAGCAATGCGTGTTGTCAACCAGCCATAGCGGCCACGCTTGTTAAAGGCAGGGTCCTTGCCGCGCCACCGTATGACACTGTCTGCTATCCGTAATATTTGTTGTTCTTGGGCTGTATAATGCTGCACCGAAAAGCGAGGGCTTTTTAGCGTGGCCAGCCGTATGCCATGTTTGCTTCTGCGCCGTTGTCTCTTGCTGAGCTTTTTCTGTTGGTTTCCTAGCGTAAGAGAAGGGTGTGTGATCCAGTGACCAGGGAAGCTGCCCACCTTGCTATGGGAAATTTTGACTGCATATTTCAGGCGCGGGGCATATCTCTTATGGGATAGGGAAAGAGCCGCCTTGTAATTCTTTGCACAATTTTTGCCAGGTTTGGCGTGAAAGGCTTGCGTACTGTCCTTGCCTTGCGCCGCATTACCTATGCTGGCTGGAAAAATGCAAAGCAATAAGGCAAGGCTGGTATCAGCCAGCATTCGCTTAACAGTATTCACGTTACACAACCTGGACATCATAATTCCCTGAATTTAAGGTATCTCAAGACACAACCTACCATTGCCCGTTTTAGGGGAAAAATGAGAAATTCAAAAGAAAATATTACCCTGGCAGAGGGGAATGTGAACAATGATGAGTAAAATTGATCTAAAAAAGCAGAATAGTCCTGTATTTCAGATAGACATAGACAGTTAAATAGGGGCAAGATTCCTGTAAATGATCCATTGGAAAAGGAAATGATTGTGCCAAAATCTGGAAACAAGACCATGAAAGCCTCTGACCTATTTGTCAGGGCTTTGGAAAATGAGGGTGTAGAATATATTTTTGCAGTGCCAGGGGAAGAGAACCTGGACTTTTTGGAAGCTCTGCGTAGTTCAAGGATAAAGCTGGTTCTTAACCGTCATGAACAGTCTGCCGGTTTTATGGCTGCCACCTATGGCCGCCTGACTGGAAAGCCAGGCGTGTGCCTGTCGACCCTTGGGCCAGGAGCCACCAATCTTGTGACGGCTGCGGCCTATGCCAAACTGGGCGCAATGCCTATGGTGATGCTGACAGGGCAAAAGCCAATCAAGATGAGCAAGCAGGGGCATTTTCAGATCATTGACGTGGTGGCGATGATGCGCCCCATTACCAAATACGCCAAGCAGATTGTCAATGCCGGCACGATCCCTTCCCTTGTGCGGGAGGCGTTCCGTATTGCTGAGGAGGAACGGCCTGGCCCTGTCCATCTTGAATTGCCAGAAGATATTGCAGCGGAAGAGACTGACCAGACCTATATCTTTCCTGCCCGCGTACCGGAACGCTCTATTGCCAGCGTCCTGGCAGTGGAAAATGCTGTTGAGATGATCGAAAAGGCGAAACGTCCCTTGCTGCTGATTGGGGCTGGGGCAAACCGCAAACGGGTGATAGCTGCCTGTAATGCCTTTCTCGACAAGACAGGTATCCCGTTTTTCAATACCCAGATGGGCAAAGGGGTTATTGGCGGTTTTCATGACCAGTATATCGGTACAGCTGCCTTGTCTGAGGGGGACTATCTTCATTGCGCGATTGACCGTTCAGACCTGGTGATCAATGTGGGGCATGACATTGTTGAAAAGCCGCCTTTCCTGATGGAGCCAGACGGTAAACAGGTGATCCATATCAATTTTGTGCCTGCCACGGTGGATGATGTCTATTTCCCCCAGCTTGAGGTGATTGGAGATATTGGCGATACGCTCTACCGCCTCAGTGAGAAACTGGGCAAGAATGAGGGACATGACTTTGACTATTTTTACACGATCCGCAAGGAGGTGTTGCAGCATATCAGCGGGTTCAATGATGACGCGCGTTTCCCGCTTATCCCGCAGCGTATTGTTGCCGATGTCCAGTCTGTGATGACGGATAACGGTATTATTGCCCTGGATAACGGGATGTATAAGATTTGGTTCGCCCGAAATTACCGTGCCAAATGCCCGAACAGTGTGTTACTTGATAACGCCCTGGCAACAATGGGGGCAGGGTTGCCTTCCGCAATGATGGCGGCGATGTTGAAGCCGAAACTGAACGTGATGGCGATTTGCGGTGATGGCGGCTTTATGATGAACAGCCAGGAACTGGAAACAGCAATCCGGCTGAAACTCAATCTGGTGGTCTTGGTTTTGCGGGACAACAGTTATGGTATGATCCGCTGGAAACAGACCATTAATGCGATGCCTGACTGGGGGCTGGAGTTTGGCAATCCTGATTTTGTTGCCTATGCCAACAGCTATGGAGCGACAGGCCACCGCGTGGAAGCCGCAAAAGACTTCAGGCCAATGATGGAAAGCTGTTTTGAGCAGGGAGGGGTGCACTTGATTGAGGTGCCGATTGACTATTCCGAAAATGAGCGCGTGCTGATTAAGGAATTGCGCGAGCGCGTTTGCCTGTTGTAAATAATCGGGGTGTAAATAATCAAGGCAGCCTGACAACATGCTTAATAAAGCGTTGTCAGGCTGTCATATCTCTCTTTGTATCTTACTGTTCTTTGAAATAAAATTCCTGTTTTGGGCTTGTCAGTTCAGGGATGCGCTCAATTCGCTACATCATTCCTGGCTGTCTCAAGACGCCTAAAATATAGGTGTGAAGCCCTGAATACCTAAATTACCCTAGGAAGCCAAATAGGGTGTAGGTCAATACACCATAAAAGATAGCTATCATAGCGAGGGTTTCTATAAAAATCCCACTACAGCTTGGGTATGCAGGCATATTTTCTGCATTGTCCATTTTAGTGGTCTCCTTTTTAGTTGTTTAAAACGATACTTCTACTAAATCATGACCCAATTATTTATCTTTTTCCAGTCATGACCAACGATTATAAATACAGTTATCAGTGAAGACAATGAAATAAATTGTCGCACTAACATCCTCATATTCATATATATTAATATGGGCATATAAAAAAGGCAATACTAGGTTGTTGCGTATATGCAACGCACTTTGTGCAACAATAGGGTTGATATTTTGTATAGACATTAAAAAATCATTTATATTCAATGACTTAATATGTATTCGACCTGTTTATCAATTGTTAGCCATATATTATGATTGGGGGTGTGACAAAATCTCTTTTGCTGGCTGATACTGCATTGACAGGGCGGTAGAGACTGCCCTGGACGTAAGGATGCCGTTATGGACATTGAGGCCATTCATCAGATGGCTGTCTTGTAAAAGGGCTTGGGTTATCCCCAAGTCAGCCAGCCTGATAATAAAGGGCAGTGTTGCGTTGTTGAGGGCAAATGTTGAGGAGCGTGCAACAGCCCCGGGCATGTTGGTGACACAGTAATGTACGACACCTTCAGCGATATATCGGGGACTGTCATGGCTTGTCGGCCTTGATGTTTCACAGCAGCCTCCTTGGTCTATCGCAATATCAACGATGGCAGAGCCGTCCCGCATTTCAGCGACCATTTTTGTGCTGACCAGCTTGGGTGCAGAGGAGCCGGGAACAAGGACAGCCCCAATCACCAGGTCAGCTGAGGTGACATAGTCAGCCAGTGTCTGTCGGGTGGAATAGATGGTGTTCAGCCTTCCGCTAAATTGCAGGTCAAGCTGTTTAAGACGGTCCAGGTTAATGTCAAGTACAGTGACATGGGCTTCAAGCCCCATCGCCATCCGCGCTGCATTTGTGCCTGCAACGCCTGCCCCCAGGATCGTGACAGCAGCCGGGCTGACTCCAGGCACGCCGCCAAGTAAGATGCCCGAACCGCCTTGTTGCATTTCCAGTGACGTTGCCCCTGCCTGTACTGCCATCCGTCCCGCCACTTCACTCATGGGAGAGAGCAGGGGAAGGCCGCCATTGTCCGCTGTGACCGTTTCATAGGCAATGGCCGTTGCGCCACTTTGCAACAGGGCGTTGGCCTGCGCTTTGTCTGCGGCAAGGTGGAGATAGGTGAACAAAGTCTGGCCAGCAGAAAGTTTCGCTATTTCTTCTGGTTGGGGCTCCTTAACCTTGATGACGAGTTCACAGCGGTCAAATATTTCCTTTTCAGACGGGCTTATCTGTGCGCCTGCCAAAATATAGTGCTGGTCGTTGAGACCCGCTTTTAGGCCTGCACTGCTTTGTACCAAGACTTCATGTCCATGGGTGACAAGTTCGCGGACACTGGCAGGGGTCAGGCCAACCCTATATTCATGGTTCTTGATTTCTTTGGGGACACCGATCAGCATAATGAAGGCTCTTTCGTAATGTGTGTTTTATGGTGAATCCTATAAGATTCTTCAAGAATATAAAAGAGGCCTTGACCTTGTTGGCCATTGCATTATGTATCACACGGTCAGTTGGCTGGATGGCCGCTATCATTTGCGTGGTAGAGGAAAGTCCGGGCTCCGAGGAGACAGGATGCCGGATAACGTCCGGCGAGGGTGACCTTAGGGAAAGTGCCACAGAAAGGATACCGCCCTGCTTTATGCAGGGTAAGGGTGAAAGGGTGCGGTAAGGGCGCACCGCGTTTTTGGTAACAAAGGCGGCTTGGTAAACCCCATCCGGAGCAAGACCAAATAGGGGCAGCGCGAAACAGCGTTGGCGCAAGCCTTCACTGCTTTCAGATCCGTCTTTTGATTGACTGCCCGGGTTGGTTGCATGAGATGTCTGGTAACAGCCATCCTAGATGAATGGTCATCGCCCTACCGATATAATGTCGGCAGGGTACAAAACCCGGCTTACAGGCCAACTGATATTTTATTCGCGCGACTGGCTTGATTTACAGAATCTGGGCTTTGTTTCTGGGCAGATTAAAATAATTCAGCCTTGAAGAAGCGATATGATAGAGTGAAATACGTCGTAGGATGGTGTAACTTTAACAATAGTTTGGACAGTTTCATGCTGCTATAGTCCCGTAGTTACACAGCTTCTTGAATTCAGGTTGTGATTTAATGGAGTTCAACTCAAAACCTAACATGGAAGAAAAGGTTTTGAGCAGGTGTTCGTTGGATTTTCG
>JAJRRF010000114.1 GCA_024279735.1 Alphaproteobacteria bacterium | reverse complement strand
ACCTTCCATACGAGGATCAGGAATCTCCTCAATAAGAGATAATATCTCCATAACAAACCTCCCTCTAAAATAGGAAAAATGCTATCATAATTTTAACGCTATGAGTGAAGATTAAATTTCATGCAATTGCCCTGGCCAACCAGTAGCTTTTGATCCTCACTTTTTTTAGGGCAGGCCGCTTGATTTTATGACAGGACTTGTCATATAGGGAGGAGGCATTGTGGTATCTGACAGGGACGGAATAAAAATGAAAGCTGTAATAACAGGGGCAAACAGGGGTATTGGCCTGGAATTTTGCAGGCAACTCTCGGGGCGCGGTGAAGAGGTGATTGCGGTCTGCCGCAAGGCCTCCCCTGAGCTTGAAAGCCTGGATGTGACTATTGTCAACGGCATTGATGTTGCCACAGAACAAGGTATAGCCCAGCTGAAAGACAGGCTGGCGGGGCAGGATATTGGCCTGCTGATCAATAATGCTGGGATTTTGCGTTCCAGCACTCTGGATAACCTGGATATTGGGGCGATCAGGGAGCAGTTTGAGGTCAATGCCCTTGGGCCGCTGCGGATAACCGCTGCCCTGGTTGACAATCTTCAGGCTGGTTCAAAGGTGGGCATTGTCACCAGCCGCATGGGTTCTATTGATGACAACGACTCTGGCGGAACCTATGGCTACAGGATGTCCAAGGCAGCGGTCAATATTGCAGGAAAATCCCTTGCCATTGATCTTGAGCCAAACGGGGTCAGTATCGCCCTGTTGCATCCTGGCTATGTCCGCACTGACATGACAGGCAATAATGGGCTGATGGATACAGACGAGTCGGCGCGCGGCCTGATTGCGATTATGGACAGGCTTGGCCTGGAAACCTCTGGCCGTTTCTGGCATACCAACGGCGAAGAGTTGCCCTGGTAGAAAATATGTTTTGCACAGGGTAAGGACACCCGCAATAACCGCTCCACCAGCCTGGACATCACAAAAGAGACCGTCGTCGAAATTGCAAATTGTGGCAGGGCACGTTGGAAAATTGAAAACGAGACCTTTAATACCCTGAAAACAAGGGGTTATAATCTTGAACACAATTATGGGCATGGCAAGAAAAATCTGTGTAACCTGCTGGTAACCATGACCCTGCTCGCCTTTGCCTTCCATACCCTGTCTGACCTGATGGAGGAAAAATATCGGAAAATAAACAGCCTGATAAAGTGCCGCCGGGAATTTTTTGAAGAGATCAGGACAATCACAAAATACATGCTCTTCACCTCATGTGATCACCTCTACAACACCATCCTGGATTCATTCAAACCCAGAGACGGAACGGCTAAAAAATAGCAATTATTCGGGGATGGGGTAAAATTAGAATTGCTGGCTTTAGACCCTTAATGGCGCATATCGAAGACTCGTAAACCGTAGCGGTTTTCTTGCACTATGCACTGGAAAAAGGTTTGGCAAAAACGGGATCTTTCGTGGCAAAATTTATCGTCTTCTTTGTTTGCGCTTATAATAGTCCTTTGGCTTGTATCCATCCTGGCTATCGTCCCTATAGTCATTGGTACTGTATTCATCCTCACGGTCATTACCGCCATTTGTTGAAGTCATGGATGTTTCTTCAGGGTTGCCCTGGTTGTAATAATAGGGGGTGTCATAATCGCTATATTCATCACTGTCCCTATAATAGTTGGGATCCCTGCTGTCTCCGCGATCATGATAGCCGCCACCAATGAAACGGCGTTCCAGGCCATAGCGACCCTGGCGGATAATGGAATAGATCAGGGCATAGACTGCCCCGCGCCGTGACGATTTTTTCAGCTGGATGACATCTGAAATGGTATAGCTGATCGGGCATCCCCGGCTTTTGGGAATTTTTTTGTCGCGGTGTAACTCTTTCTGGCGTTCCCCTTCACGCCTGACCCTGATAATCAGTCCCTTGATGGCCTTGCGCGTCACAGTACGGCAATGGCGCGGTGTCCCGATGGTAAACTGGTCTACAGAGAAGATCATGGGGCGGTTGACTTCTGAAATGGTGACACGCGGATTGACCCGAACCCGTCTCTTGTTTTTGCCGAGTTCGGTGATTGGGTTGGTTGCCAGAACCCGCACCTTGTTACGCTGTATATTGAGGCGACGCAACAGGGGTAATGCCATCCGTTCCACCCTTTTGCGTACCCTGCGGCGGGTACGCAGGCCTTCACTTGGCTTGACGCGGAAAGGTGACCCCTTGACCCATTTGTTACGTATGGTATTGATGACGTAGATGTTGGCATAGGCGTTGCCTGACCCTGGGTTCTTGCCAAATTCTTCAAAGGCAAAATAGTCCCCGTTTGGGGAGAACCCGATAATGCGCCGTTCGGAGATGTCCTCCATATATCTGGCGACAGCCCCAGAAGGCGAGCCAACGAGCAGGACAAGGCTAAGAACCAGCCCCGACATAATTTTTGAGTACATCATACAATACCTCTTTACAGTCTAAATAGTGCTTCTTACCCCGATGTTATTTTATCCTGCACAAAAAACAATATATTATTCAGTTTTTTTGCAGGAGAGGTCTATATACAGGGATATGAATTTGTTTTGGTTTATATTTCTGGTTACAAGAGACAAAGGTTTCACGATGCTCACAGACAAGAAAACGCAAAATTCCTTTTTTATCCTGACCCTGAAATGTCAGGACCGATCCGGTATTGTGGCAGCTATTTCAGCCCTGCTTTTTGATAACCGGTGCAATATTGAGGACAGTGCCCAGTTCAGCGATTCTGATACTGGTACATTCTTTATGAGGATCCGGTTCTCTTCTGCGCTGCACCATGATGCCCATAAGATGCATCATGTGTTCAAGCCTGTTGCGGGACGGTTTTCCATGTGGTGGG
Organism: Alphaproteobacteria bacterium; assembly: GCA_024279735.1. Taxonomy (GTDB): domain Bacteria; phylum Pseudomonadota; class Alphaproteobacteria; order Rhizobiales; family JAJRRF01; genus JAJRRF01. Next base: position 815 of record JAJRRF010000114.1, on the reverse strand, counting down.
ATCTGTGTATGGAAGGACGGCGGCCACGGGTGCTGATTATGGTCTCGAAACAGGATCACTGCCTGAATGACCTGTTGTATCGCTGGCGCATCCAGTCCCTGAAAATGGACATTACTCGTGTGGTTTCCAACCATGAAAAATGCCGCAGCCTGGTCGAACGTGAGGGACTGGTATTCAGTCACCTGCCAGTCAGCAAGAAAACCAAGCCGCAACAGGAAGAGCAGCTTCGTGCGTTGCTCAAACAGGATGATGTCGACCTGGTGATCCTGGCGCGCTATATGCAGATATTGTCAGAAAAACTGGCCAATGATTTTGCGGGCAGGGTCATTAATATCCACCATTCCTTCCTGCCGGGCTTTAAGGGCGCGCGACCCTATCACCGTGCCCATGAGCGCGGGGTCAAGCTGATTGGCGCAACTGCCCATTATGTGACTCCTGACCTGGATGAGGGCCCCATTATTGAACAGGAGACCTACCGTGTCCATCACAGTGAAAGTGTTGGCTCCCTGATTGCCAATGGCCGGGATGTGGAACGCCGCGTCCTTGCCCATGCTGTCAAGGCACATATTGAACGCCGTATTTTCGTCAATGGCCGCAAGACGGTTGTGTTTTAGGCTTGAAAAAAGATCTGCTCATCACCATATTTCTAACAGTGCACCTATATTAAATTTGGAGGCCTTAGCAATAGTTTGGACAGTTTCATGCTGCTATAGTCCCGTAGTTACACAGCTTCTTGAATTCAGGTTGTGATTTAATGGAGTTCAACTCAAAACCTAACATGGAAGAAAAGGTTTTGAGCAGGTGTTCGTTGGATT
>JAJRRF010000113.1 GCA_024279735.1 Alphaproteobacteria bacterium | reverse complement strand
TGATAAATAACGATAAAAATAAATCGTTATTTTTAAAACCACTAAAATATGATCATTTTTCCATTAAAAAACAGGATTTTTAGACTGTATTCCGCTTGAAACCGCGTATTTACGTGAAAAAAGAAGCTGGGGAGTTACCTTTTTATAAGCTGCCAGAAGGTCACTGACCAGGATGCCCTCAATGGTCATGCCCTCCAGGTTGACATTGTTGAGCGACAATCCTGATAAATTTGTAGCACTGATTGAGGCCCCAGAAAAATTGACTTCATGAAATTGTGTACCTGAAAGGTTTACATTCTCAAACTTGGCCGCTGACAGGTTGATATTGCTGAACACTGCCCCTTCCAGGCTCACATCATCAAAGCTGGCAAACTCCAGATTGCTGTCTGTAAAGGTCACTTTGGTCATCACCGCCCAAAACCGCGCCCCTGCCAGGTTACAACCCTCAAAGTTAGTGTTTTCCATGTCTGAACGGATAAACTGCTTCCCCTTCAGCTGATCACCCGAAAAGGGATTTGATTTTTTTGGTATAGCTTTCCCCGCTATTATCCAGTCTCTGTCAGAGTTCTGTTCTTTGTCAACAGCCAGCCAAAGTGATTCCAACAAAAACCCCAGCAATGAGCCAGGGTTTGTTTTCTATTCGTGACACAAATTTAAACGCCTTACCTCACACCATGCTAAGGACACCCGCAGAAATAAAGGATCAGGGTAGCGCAGGAATTTTGTTTGTCTGTTAGGCCAAAAATGGGCGTATAGTGCGCTATATAAGCATTTTTGAAACGACACAGACGGGCGAAAGGACAAGCTAAACGATTCGGTTATTTTTGAAGGTGTCCTAAGCCACATCACGCTCATGCAGCTTGAAGTGCAGGCCGCCTTTTGGGGTCAGGGTCACTGTGATGTTGAAGGGCACTGGGCTGGGGCCAACATATTCCGGCTCAAAACGGCGCATCAACTGGGTCAGAGCCATGGTATTCTCAATCATGGCGAGCTGGCCACCAATACAAGCACGTTTACCGGCACCAAATGGCATATAGCTATACTTGACCCGCTTTTTCATTCTTTCCTTGGCAAAGCGTTCAGGCCTAAACTCGGAGGGGTCAGACCAGTAGTCCTCATTATGGTGAACCGCATAACAACAGGCCACAACCTTGTCACCAGGCATAATCTTGTGGCCGTCAATCTCGTCCTCTTCCGTCGCCTCACGGATCAGACCCCAGGCCGGAGGGTACATCCGCATGGTTTCCTGAATCACAGAACGGGTATAGGTCATCTTCAGCAAATCGTCCCATGTCGGCTCAGTGCGGTCACCCAAAATTTCCTCAGTTTCAGCGCGTAGTTTCGCCAAGGCTTCAGGGTGCTGGGTCAGGTTGTAGATACACCAGGCCATGGTCAGCGCGGTAGTTTCAGTACCGGCCCAGAGATATTGTTTCATCTCGTCAACCGCCTGCTCATGGTCATAAGTTGGGTTTTCCGGGTCGGCCTCAAGATCCTGGAACAGCTGGAGCAAATATTTCTCACGGTCATCCCAGGGCTTGCTGTTCATAATGGCATCAGGCACAGTATGCCAGGCCTCAATCGCACCAGCTGCTGCCTCGTCACTGGTCACCTCTTCCAGCCCGTCATGTACTTTCTTGACCCGCAATTCATTATGGTTGCTGACACTGGTATAGGCCTTGACCGCGCTATAAACCGCATGGGCATTGATTGGAAACTCACGGTTGAACAGGGCTTTTGAGATCATGTCACAGGCCAGGGTCCAGGTCTCCTCAACCATTTCAAAAGGCTCCCCGCTCTTGGCACGCTGCGCCCACAACTCTTCTTTCTTGTCGAGGGCATCCTGGAGATAGGGAATATATTCAGCATAAACCTTGGGGTGGAAAGACTTTTGTTGCGGAGTCCGCACATTTTGCCACAGCACACCGTCAACCGTAATCATGCTCTTGCCAAAAATCGGTTCCAGTCCACTAAAAAATTTTTCATACTGGTCAACCTTCTTGACAAAAATACGGTCAAAATGCTCGACCTTGCCCAGCATAAATATTTTCTCATCCCGCATCTTGATCGGGACAACCCCATTCATTTTCTTCAGCAAACGGTTGACAGTCCCCATCGGGTCATCACCCTTCATAAAGGGAGTCAGCTTGAACCAGATGCTGTGCTCCTTGCCCAGATCCTGGGCATGGTCTTTCACTGATTTGGGGGCGGGTGATGCAGTTGTCGTATCTGTCATATAACTGTTCCGTCTTTTCAGGCCTACACTTAACTGTAAGAAAATGATCGTAAATTTTGTTGTATGATAGAATATGGCACATATCCTTGATAACAAAAATATATATTTATACTTAAGTCATCGCGATAACAGCCTAATCCTCACACAAACCTGCAATCAATACGATCTTATTTAACGCATTAAGTGTCTTTACCGCCGCCCCTTCAACAGTGAAACGCAACACTCAGCCTGCGTCGCTTTGAGAAGACCTCATGTGGTGTCTTGTAGTCCAGGATTTTTCTTGGCCTGTGGTTGATCTTGCGCTCGACCTCCTGAACCTGCTCATGAGACAGTTTA
>JAJRRF010000112.1 GCA_024279735.1 Alphaproteobacteria bacterium | reverse complement strand
GCGATTTGAGTTAGCGCGTCGCGGAGCAGGCTCTATGGACAACCCTCCAAAACTCCAAGAACAAACCAGAACCAAAATCCCACCAAGGTGGGTCAATTTTAAACGCCAATAGGGGGTCAATTTTGAATGCTCATTGACAGTTCAAATGGCGCACGGGTGCGTTTATGGAAAATTGAACTGCAAAAACTGGCTGATGAAACGGGACTTGAAATTCAGGTGTGTCACTATCCGCCAGGAACGTCAAAATGGAATAAAATTGAGCATCGGCTGTTCTGTCATATCACTCAAAATTGGCGAGGAAGGCCTCTCACAGACAGGGCTGCTGTCGTAGAACTCATTGCAGCAACCACAACCAAAACTGGCCTGAACGTAAAAAGTCAGCTTGATGAACGCCTTTATGAAAAGGGCATAAAAATATCAGACAGAGAGATGTAAAACCTCAACATCTCCACCGATGATTTCCACCCCGAATGGAACTACACAATAGCCCCAAGACAGGCCGCAAATTAAAGCGTTTATTTTTGCGGGTGTCCTAATAGTATGGAGAAAAACTATTATGGTGGCACATGAGCAACCAGCACTGTTTGTTACCCTGCGCCTGGCGCAGTGCTGTCAAAGGCGACATAAACCCTAAGCTTGCTGGCGGGTATATTTTTGGGAACTGTAAAGGTTACCCTGTTGACAGATGAAAAATAGGCAAAAGGTTTCCCTGCTGGAACATTGACAGCGACCTTCAGTTTTTGGGTCATGATTTTCTTGCCTGTCGGCCCTGTCACATAAACCAGCATTGGCAAGCTTGTTGCCCCGCTCTTGCCCTTTGGGCCAAGCAGCAAGCGTCCTGAGACCCCAAACTTGACGGTCATTCTGCCCTGTCCCATGACACATTCACGGGCAACCTTGCTGATCTCACCGCGATGACGGATCGCCATAGTATTGCCGACAGCACCTCTTTCATAAATCGTCAGCTGTTTGCCTGTCGGCCATATCTTGAGCTTGGGACAACCCTTCATCATGCTGGGCATGATAGAGGGAGAGGCTGATGTTGCACTGGCCTTGGCGGCAGAAAGCATGTTTTGGCTGGAAATCGGAACAGCCGTTGCCACAGCCTTTTCCTTACTGCCAAAAGGATTCTTCGGCATCATCGCACTGATCTGGGACATGCTGGCACAGCCAGACAACATCATGCTACAGATAATCCCTGCCATTGGGACTGATAATTTTTTTAAATTTTGACTTGTCATATTCATTGCGCGCCTGAAATATCCCCACAGGAATTAAATTCCTGTTCCCCAATATCTGCTATAGAAGTTATAAGCCAGATGCCTTATACTTTTTATCACAGCCTCAAAACTAAAAAACCATGCCAAAGTTTGAGTTTTTAAGTCTATAGCATGTTTTATAACTTACGCAGGAACTACTGTTCTTGTTTATCCCAAGAATAAGACCAAATGTTGCCCAAAAACACAATCCCCAAAACTGATTCACGGTTAAAAGACGGCAAACCGTCGCTCAGGCTTATCCTGACAGCCCCGCGCGGCTTCTGCGCCGGGGTCGACCGCGCCATCCAGATTGTTGAGCTTGCCCTTAAAAAATATGGCAAGCCAGTCTATGTCAGACATGAAATTGTCCATAACCGCTATGTGGTGGATTGCCTAAGAACCAAGGGAGCAGTGTTTATTGAAGAACTTGACGAAATCACCGACCATACTGCGCCAGTCATCTTTTCAGCCCACGGCGTTGCCAAATCTGTACCTTTGGACGCTGACAAACGCAATATGTTTTATCTTGATGCCACCTGCCCACTGGTCTCAAAGGTTCACCGCGAAGCCGAACGCCACCACAAAAATGGGGAAGAGATTATCCTGATCGGCCATGCAGGCCATCCTGAAGTGATTGGGACAATGGGACAATTGCCAGACACCACCATCCATTTGATTGAGACTGTCCAGGACGCAAGAGGGCTACAGCCAGATAGACCTGATACCCTGGCCTATATCACCCAGACCACCTTGTCCGTAGATGACACGAAGGACATGATAGATATACTCAAACAGCGTTTTCCGAAGATCAAGGGCCCCAACAAGGAAGATATTTGCTATGCCACCACCAACCGCCAGATGGCCGTCAAGGCTGTCGCCCCGCAATGTGATGCCCTGATTGTGGTGGGTGCGCCCAACAGCTCAAACTCCAAACGCCTCGTTGAGGTCGCCTCTCGATCTGGATGCCCCAAGTCTGTCCTGTTGGAACGTGCAGGCGATATAGACTGGACTGACTTTGAAGGGATAACAACCCTTGGCCTGACAGCCGGAGCCTCTGCGCCGCAAATACTTGTTGATGAAATCATTGAGGCCTTTGGCACAAGGTTCAATGTCACAGTAGATTCTGTCACAACAGCAATTGAAAACATTTCTTTTAAGCTTCCGGCCATTCTGCGAGAAGAGGACGATTAGTCATGGGCGTATTTACCCAGGTCACTGTTGAGGAACTGACCGAGTTCCTCGCAGGCTATAACCTTGGCACACTGCATAATTTTAAGGGCATTGCCGAAGGCGTACAGAACAGTAATTTCCTGATCCAGACGGACAAGGGACAGTATATCCTGACCCTTTATGAAAAACTGGTTGAGGCTCAGGATCTGCCCTTTTTTCTAGGGCTGATGGAGCATTTGGCGCAAAATGGTATTAACTGCCCGCTCCCGATCAAGAACAAGAAAGGCGTTGCCCTGAACAGGCTGGCAGGCCGTGACGCTGTAATTGTCTCCTTTCTTGAAGGCCTTTCCATTTCCAAGATTACACCTGGTTTTTGTCGCCAGATTGGCAAGGGTCTTGCCCAATTACACAAGGCTGGTGAAGGCTTTTCCCTGAGCCGAAAAAATGGCATGTTGTTTGAGGGCTGGGATGACCTTTTTGCAGACAGCAAAGGCAAGATAGACCCCATTGCAGACGGACTGGAATCTCTGATAACTGAGGAACTGGCATTTTTAAAAAGCAACTGGCCGAAAAATTTGCCTGAAGGCATTATTCATGCCGACCTCTTCCCCGACAATGTATTCTTCCTAGACAACCAACTTTCCGGCCTGATAGACTTCTATTTTGCCTGCAATGACATGCTGGCCTATGACCTGATGATCTGTCTCAATGCCTGGTGTTTTGAGACTGATGGCTCGTTCAATGTTACCAAGGGGCGCGCCCTGCTCAAGGGCTACCAGTCAGTGCGCCGACTGACAGCACAGGAGCTTGAAAGCCTGCCTGTCCTGGCGCGCGGGGCTGCCATCCGCTTCTTGCTGACCCGTATCTATGACCTGCTACACACCCCCGAAGATGCCATGGTCACCACCAAGGATCCCAAGGAATATATCCGCAAACTGCGTTTTCACCAGTCTGTAAGCAATACAGAGGAATACGGCCTGGGGATTTAAAACATCCTCAATGTAGCTTTTATGGATAAACACTTGCATTTCCTGTCTTTTCCCGCATATCTATTTATACAGTCGAAAGACGAAACTTATTCAAACTGACGGCCTTCCATACCCATGACCCCAGCTGACTTTAAAAAACTCATAGGCACTCTCGACAGCCTGACAGACACACAGACCACAACCCTGCTCGAAACCTTGCGGCGGCGGGCTTCAGCGAAAGCCAAGGAAGAGTTTTCAGTTGCTGACCAGCCTGTGTCCAGCAACAATATCATTATCTATACAGACGGGGCATGTAGCGGCAACCCTGGCCCTGGCGGCTGGGGCGCAACCATTATTGCGGACGGGGAACGCAAGGACATTTGCGGCGGCGAGGCCAAGACCACCAATAACCGAATGGAACTCCAGGCCGCCATTGAGGCCCTTGCCGCGATAGGCAAAGGCAGCAGCGTTGATTTATGGACTGACTCCACCTATGTCCGCAAGGGCATTTCTGAATGGATTCATGGCTGGAAAAAACGCGGCTGGAAAACTGCCGCCAAAAAGCCAGTCAAGAATGATGACCTGTGGAAACAGCTGGACGAGGCCCAGACCCATCACCAGATCAACTGGCACTGGGTCAAGGGACATTCAGGCCACCCCGAGAACGAACGCGCCGACAGGCTTGCCAATGAGGGGATGGAGAAGTATAAATAAGGCCATGTTTACCGTCTTCCAACATATACTCAGATTCCACCAAAACCCAGTGAGATGTTGACATAGTGTTCTTATTTGATTCAGAATAGGATCATGGATCATAGAGGCTACCTTACAGAAGAACAAGAAGAAACACTTGAAGCATTGTTGCGCAAACCGACG
>JAJRRF010000111.1 GCA_024279735.1 Alphaproteobacteria bacterium | reverse complement strand
GGCATTTGATCCAGAACAGTTGTTACAATGTCCATGAGTTCCTCCGTTTTGAAGGATTGATGTCGTTTACAACACCATCTTCCCACAAATTGAGGGCTCACTTATTTTTTTGTTGGGTGAAAACTGTCCGAACTATTGAATCGAAAAACATGAAAAAAATAAACCCTGGCCTTCCGATTATGGAAGGCCAGGGTTTTTGTTTGGCGTAAGGAGTGGGGTTGGCTTTATACTCATTCACAAAAGGAGAGACCGTTATAAATGTTGCAGCTCCTCTGCTTGTCAGGATTGCCATCACTTTGAAAGTAAAATCCCTTTTGTGAACTGGCCTTATTTGACAACACGCAGGTCAGATATTTCCTTGGCAATGGTCGCAAAGGCTGATGTCAGGCTTTGCGGTGTGGTGGCAGGAAAGTAATAGCTGTCCTTGGTTGCGCAGTCCTTCATCAGTTGCTGTGCCCTGTTTCCGGCCTGGAAGGCAATGGAGAAGATCTTGACATCCTTGTTCTTGATATTGGTACAGATGGTTCTGGTTCTGGTATCTGTCTGCCATCTGCTGTCACCATTCTGTCCAGTGGTATTATCACCGTCAGTCATCAGAATGATCACCTTTTTCCATTCCTCATCATCATAGGTCTTGACCTCGGCATTGCCGCTGCCTGTCTCGTCAAAGTTAATTCCCATATCTTCACCTCTGGAAATCAGTCTCCAGCCCCATTCAAAACCGATCGCAGTGTTGGTGCTGCCATCAGAGTTCAGGTCATCAACGGCATCCCTGATGTCCTCAAGTTTGCCTGTGATACGTTGCGCAGGCTTGACCCACCAGCAGGAATTGTCTTCTGCTCTGATCTTACTGGCATTAGTTCCGTCAGGTTTGCTGTTGTCTGTATAACGGTTGCCTGAACGGGCCAGGACGCATCCATTCCATGCATCCATGTCGGGTTTTTCTGCCTGGTCACATTGCTGTTTGAAGGCCCTGCATCTGGCTGTACGCATTCTCCGTCTTCCCCGATATTGGCGGTTGCCGTTACGAACCCTGCTGCAATAGTTCCTGTCAGCACCGTTACACCTGGCATCACTCCAATCAATTTCTTCTGGAAGGTCTCTGATGTCCAGCCAGCCAGGAATACGTTCCTTGGACTGGTTTGTGCAACCTGCGTCCTTGAACAGGCCTGTACAGTCTTTCGGGGTACCGATATTGATCCTGCTGGAGAACGGAACCATACCAAGGCGGACATGTTTGCAGGGGGTTGTATTGCCATTGCCGGCGCAGTCAGGGTCGTCCCTCTTCAGGTTGTTGATCAAGGTACTGACACCGCTTTTCATGGCATTGAGTTTTGTCGTTCCCATAGACCCTGTGGTATCAAGCACAAGAGCAATCTCAACCTTGGTGCTGGCCTGAACCTCAATCTCAAGTGGCTCGGAGGCACCGCCATTGGAGCCGATGTGAACAGTGTCAATCCCCATAAGGCCTAAGATGTAGGTGTCAACAGTTGCTTCTGCTGTGACGTTGATCCGTCCTTTTCCAAATCCAGCGTCACGGTTGATCTTGGCCTGGAAGCTGGCTGTTACCGCCTGTCCAGGGGTTGCATTGGCAATAAATTTTGAACAGCCAGGCTGGTGGCTTATAAATTCATTGACCTTGCTGTTGACCAGGCTGTTACTGGCATTTGCGCCAATGCCCATCTGGGGAAGAGCCAATGCAGCTGATTCCATACAGGCTCTCAGAGCTTGCTTGGTATTGAAGACACGGCTAAAATCAATTGCCCCGCCGACCATGACCATGATTGGCATCAGTACCAGGGCGAAGATAATTGCAAAGTTACCTGCCTTGTCCTTGCTGAAGTTAATAAATTTTTGTGTTAGTCTGGTCTGTTTCATCATCTCACCTTACGCATTACAATATGAGTGCATTAAAAGTATAAAATAATCTGTACTTTATAGTTGGGTTCATATTGGTACATTTTTGTAAATAATATCCTAAAGTGACCGTTATAATTTTAATATATTTAGATTTTGAATTTATATAGTTAATTAATACGTTACATTACTTTCAAATGTGTTGGAATGTATCGGTTTAATGGTTTTGTTAGGTTTTTTTTAACTCTTTCTTTGCACGAAGGGATGGGAAGAAGGGCGATGCAGGACAGGGCTGGCGAGGGAATAAGGCTGATTCGATGCATGGTTTCCGGTATCACTACGCCCCCTTTTCCGTCATAGTAAGGCTTGTCCTTACGCTCCATACTGAAGGTTTTGGACTTGGTAAAGTGCTTGTTTTAGTGGTTTGCAGTTCGCAGAATGGATCATTGGAATAAATCCAAATGATGACGTGAGGGGACGGGGCTGACGTAAAGGCTAGGAATTGAATTGATCTGTGATGGGTGTTGGTGAGGGGGCAAGGGGGAATTTCTTTGAAAAAGTGTCAGGACAGAACTTTTTTGGGAAGAAAGCAGGTTGGTGGGTAGGGCGGACAAACAAACCGTTATAATATTTGTAAAATGAGTCGATTCTGCCTGGGATTCATGTAGTCTGCAATTCCATGGCGCAATTTATTTTTATTACTGGCGGCGTGGTATCATCTCTTGGTAAAGGGATTGCCTCGGCTGCACTCGGAGCATTGTTGCAGGCAAGGGGCTATTCAGTCCGCCTGCGTAAACTTGACCCCTATCTGAATGTTGATCCCGGTACAATGTCACCGATCCAGCATGGCGAGGTGTTTGTCACCGATGACGGGGCTGAGACAGACCTGGATTTGGGGCATTATGAACGCTTTACGGGCGTACCTGGTATGCAATCCGATAATGTGACATCTGGGCGTATCTATAAGACCATTCTTGAAAAAGAGCGTAGGGGCGACTATTTGGGCGCGACTGTCCAGGTTATTCCTCATGTGACGGATGCCATCAAGGACTTTATTCTGGCAGATACAGAAGACCTTGATTTTGTGTTGTGTGAGATTGGCGGCACAGTTGGCGATATTGAGGCTCTGCCTTTCTTTGAGGCCATCCGGCAGGTGTCACAGCAATTGCCGCGTCACAGTACAGTCTTTATCCACCTTACCCTTGTGCCCTTTATTCCATCAGCAGGCGAGCTGAAGACCAAGCCAACACAGCATAGTGTGAAGGAATTGCGCTCTATCGGTATCCAGCCTGACATTTTGATGTGCCGCTGTGACCGTGAAATCCCTGAAAACGAACTGAAGAAGATTGCCAGGTTCTGTAATGTCCGTGACAGCGCGGTTATTCCTGCGTTGGATGTGGCCTCTATATATGATGTGCCTGTGGCCTATCACGGGGAAGGGCTTGACCGCGAATTGCTCAATGCTTTTGGCATCAATAATGCCCCTGCGCCTGACCTGGAAAAATGGGAGAGGGTTTCTCGCCGCATTGATGCGCCAGAGGGTGAGGTCAGTGTTGCTGTGGTCGGGAAATATACTGAATTGCAGGATGCCTATAAGTCCATTATGGAATCCTTTGTCCATGCCGGCATTGCCAACAGGGTCAAGGTCAATATCAAATGGGTCGATGCTGATGACCTGTCAGGCAATAAGGGGACAGATGCCCTGAGGCGGGTTGATGCCATTATGGTGCCCGGCGGGTTTGGCAAACGGGGATCTGAAGGCAAGATCAGGGCAATCCAGTATGCCCGTGAGCAGTCCATTCCTTATTTCGGCATTTGTTTTGGGATGCAGATGGCGGTTGTTGAGGCTGCAAGAAACCTTTTGGGTATCAAGGATGCCATTTCGACTGAGCTTGATGAGAAGGGTGCGCCGCTTATCGGTCTTATGACTGAGTGGATGAAGGGCGGCGAGCTGAAAAAGCGCGGCATTGATACAGCCTTGGGCGGCACCATGCGGCTTGGGGCCTATGATGCAGTCCTGAAACAGGGCAGCAGGGCGGCTGAAATTTATGGCAAGGATGTGATTTCTGAGCGGCACAGACACCGTTATGAGGTCAATATGCACTACCGCAAGGATCTGGAGAAGGCAGGCCTGGTGTTTTCCGGGGTTTCGCCTGACGGCCTGCTGCCTGAAATTGTAGAGCGGACAGACCATCCCTGGTTTGTGGCGGTGCAGTTTCACCCAGAATTCAAGTCGCGCCCGTTTGACCCGCATCCCCTGTTTGCCTCCTTTATTGCAGCTGCTATTGAGCAGGGCAGGTTGGTGTGACGGGATGAAGTTTTTTGGGAATATGCGCACAGGTAGATACAGGGCAGATATGTTAGTTCTGCCCTGTCGATAGTTTTGTTGTTGAGGGTGTCCTTAGGGATCTTATTTTTGGCCAAAAGCTCCCTGTGCCCATTGGGGGTAGTCTGGCAAATATGTACTTGACGATGCTTGGGCTGCTGAAGAAATTGTAATGATGGCTGTTGTAATGATTGCTGTTTTGACAAGTTTTTTCATGATTTTTTCTTTCATTTGGTTGGATTTCGTTTTCCTGGGAACAGGACGTTGCATGTTCATTTTTGGGATTTAGGAAAAATTAATTGGGCAGTAATACAGAATCGATGACGTGGATCAGGCCATTGGACTGGAGAACGTCAGCAATGGTCACTTTAGCCTTGCCGCCCTTTTCATCTGTCAGGTAGATATGGCCATCTTTCTGCCAGGCAACCAGTTTGGCTCCGCTTAGAGTGGTAATGGTGTGTTTCCCCTTGTCATCGGCGATCATTTTTTTGACGGTTTGCGCCAGGGCTCTTGTGCCCACGACATGGGATGTCAAAATCTTGACCAACATCTTTTTGTTTTCAGGTTTTAGCAATGTTGCCACTGTACCCTTGGGGAGCTTGGCAAAAGCTGCATTGGTCGGGGCGAAGACTGTGAAGGGGCCTTTCCCTGAGAGGGTCTTTACCAGTCCAGCTGCCTTTACTGCGGCCACCAGGGTGGTATGGTCTTTTGAGTTGGCGGCATTTTCAATGATGTTTTTGGAAGGGTACATGGCTGCCCCGCCAACCATAACAGTTTTCTCGCTCTTCATTGCGGCCTTTTCCATATGGTGACCTGCCAATGAGGCTGTGCTTCCCAACAGTATAAGTGCCAGTGCTGTGCTAATTCGGCTGTAATATTTCATAAGTGTAAACTCCAAAAAAAGTAAGGTTTCTTTAATGGGGAGTAAGTGGTTGCCCGTCTGCTCTTCTGGACAACCCTGTATTTTTTGTCCCATTGTGAGGAGTTACGCAAGCCAACGAAAAAGGTTTCAATTTTTTATATTTTTTTATATTTTCCTTGTTTTATTGTTTGGGCATGGCTTTAGATAGGGAAAATGCTGGGGCAAAGCAGTCATGGCCAGTGAATAATTATGACAGGGCGATCTGGATGGTTTTTGACAATATATCAGGGGGAGGGGAGCTTAAAGGTTTGCTTGAGCGTATTGCTGGAGAAGACCAGCAGGCAATAAAAATTCTGTATGAACGGGTGAGTGCGAAACTTTATGGTATTATCATCCGTATCTTGGGAAGACAGGACATCGCGGAAGATGTCCTGCAGGAAACCTTTGTGCTGATCTGGAATCGGGCAGGGTCTTATGATCCCAAGAAGGCAGCCCCCATAACCTGGATGGCTACAATTGCCCGTAACAAGGCAATTGACTATAAGCGGCTGAAGGAGGAACGGTTTTCGGCCAGTGCAGCAGAACTTCATGAAGACTTGCCTTCCGCCCTGAGAACGCCAGAGCAGGAAGCGGAACGTTCTGAACAACTCGAAAGCCTGATGCTTTGCCTTGGGGAGCTGTCCCAAGAACAGCAGGAAATGGTGTTGCTGGCTTATCTTGAGGGGTGGAGCCGTAAGGAACTGGGTGAGAAATTTCAAAGTCCTGTGGCGACAGTCAAGACAATATTAAGGCGCAGCCTTTTGGTGCTGAAAGGATGTCTCAATGACAGAGAATAATATAAATGATGATCCTGGCGGCCTGGCAGCAGAATATGTTTTGGGCACGTTGGATGCCTCGCAGAGACGAGCCTGTGAAGAGCGGATGAAAACGGACAGGCTGTTGGCTAGGGCGGTGCATGATTTTGAACAGGATCTGGCACCATTACAGGAGACAGTGGTTTCAGTAATGCCTCCTAACGATAACCTGGTAGCCATTATGGAGCGGATAGGGGATGGAGCGCAGCCTAAAAAAACTGGTCGTGCGAGTTTTGATCCACTGGCTATTTTGGAACGCCGTCTCAGACGGTGGCGGCACTTTGGACTGTCAGCAAGTGCTGTTGCAGCGAGTCTTGCTGTCTTTATAGCTGTGCAAAAGTTCTATCCGTCGCCAAATATTTTTGGGCAGGGTACATATATCGCAGTATTACAGTCAGGGGATAAAAGCCCTCATTTTGTGGCTTCGGTTGACCTGGTTCGGGGGGTAGTTGATATTGTCCGTATAGGTGACCCGGCTATGGTCGGCAAGGCGTATGAGCTATGGGCTGTGGGCGGCGGACGCGATAGGCCAGAGTCTCTCGGCCTGGTGAAAAAGGCTTCTTTGCCAGTAAAACGGTTGGAGAACAGGGCGGATAACAGTTTGGACAAGACTGTTTTTGCCATTAGTCTTGAGCCTGAGGGGGGCTCTCCGACAGGCCAGCCAACGGGGCCTGTGTTATTTACTGGAAAACTGCATTTGGCGCGCTGAACAGGACGCTTTGACAGGAGAACAGTTGTGCGTTGCCATGAAATCATTATAATGTTGGGTAAAACGACCTTTTTTCCCTTTTGACAGGAAACTTTATGACCCCGAATTCTTCCGTTAAACTTCGCAACTTTGAAATTTCTAATGACAAGCCGTTTTCCCTATTTGCGGGGCCGTGCCAGATGGAAAGCCGCGACCATGCCATGAAAATGGCGACCGAGATGAAAGAGATTACCTCAAGGCTGGGTATTAATTTCATTTTTAAGACCTCTTATGACAAGGCGAACCGTACCAGTATTGGTTCGCAGCGCGGCATGGGTCTGGATAAGGCTCTGGCGGTGTTTGAGGAAGTCAGCACCCAGCTGGATGTGCCTTGTGTCACCGATGTCCATGAGTCCAGCCATTGCGCCCCGATTGCCGAAGTGGTGGATGTGCTGCAAATCCCGGCCTTTCTCTGTCGCCAGACTGACCTTCTTATTGCCGCTGCCAAAACGGGCAAGATCATCAAGATCAAGAAAGGCCAGTTCCTTGCGCCTTGGGATATGAAAAATGTCGTGAATAAAGTGCTGGATGCAGGCAATAATAATATCTTGCTGACCGACCGGGGCACAAGTTTTGGCTATAACACCCTTGTCACCGATTTTCGCGGTCTGCCAACGATGGCCGAGACAGGCTGTCCTATCGTGTTTGATGCCACCCACAGTGTGCAGCAACCAGGTGGGCAGGGCGGCACAAGCGGCGGCGAGCGTAAATTCGTTCCTGTATTGGCACGTGCTGCTGTTGCTGTCGGTGTGGCCGCGCTGTTTATGGAAACCCACCAGGATCCCGATAACGCGCCCTCCGACGGTCCGAACATGATCCCGATCAGCCGCATGGAAGAACTGTTGACCCAGTTGCAAGCGTTTGATGAAGTGACGAAGGCGCAAAGTTTTGCGATATAACAATTAATATTCATTCATCACAATATAGTGATATGTGAAATGTTGGCAATGTCCTGGGGCAACCTGTAAGCAGGTTTGTCTGGTCAGCCTTGCTCTGGCTCAAAAATTTTGTACGCCAGTCGTGACAGGGCAAAAAATGGGGATCGGGGAGCTTTTGGCTCCCTTTTTTTGTGCCTTATGGCTAATGTTTTGGGGGATGGTTTGTTCACGTAAAAGTGAAGATTTGGGAAGATATATTACTGGATAACTCAGTGTATATCAAAGATGTAACAAGTAATGACATGGCTGTGAGGCGGTATATACTTGCAAAACAATGGATGATATGTTTTAGAGGTAATTCGCTAAAAGCTTTTCTTTTCCTGGGTGAAGGCTTTGGAAAAGAAAGTGAAATTGGCTTCTGGTACAAGGCCTGTAGAATTGTTCTGTGGGTTTGTCGGGGCGTAAAATTAATTAGGAGTTTTATGATGAAATCTTTTTTGACACTTGTTGTTTCTGTTTTTCTGGCCTTGGCTGTTGTCTCCTCTGCTTCTGCGGGACCAACAGTGCATGGCGACTACACTGGGTGGGCTGCTGAGGCTATGGATGCTGGTAATAATTACCAGTACTAAATCTGTTTTAAATCCCTATATCTTTCTCATTCCTAAATGGATTTTTTTCCTTTGAAAGGATTTGTAAAATGAAATTTTTATTTATGTTTGTTGTTGCGGCAACGCTCTCTTTGTCAATGGCTTCTGCCAGTTATGCCGATGAATATAATGGCATTACGTTTGGCGACTACCCCACCTGGGCTGATATTGCATTTGCACCCCAAGGTAACTGATTTTTTATAGTGTGTTAATTTCTAAATTTTGGAGGCATCACCCATGAAAAACTTTCTAAAAACTATTATTGTCACCTCTGTACTCGTGGCAGGGGCAACTTCAGCCCAGGCTGAACCAAGTACATACCTTTCTGGATATGCCAATTGGGCGCAGGGTGCCTTTGGCCAAAAATAATACCCGTTCACCAAAGGGATCTTACTTTTCAGGTGATGGAAATCTCCAATTGCCATAGTTTGGCAACCTGGTAAAAGGGTTTTGCCTTTTGTGAATGAGTATAAAATGCCTGTTTTCCTCCCGGAGAGCTGCATTTGAAGCGGACGTTACCTTTTTGGTTGCGTCCGTTTTTTATGGCTAATGTTGGGATAAGGTTCGTTGCGGTCTGTTTGCCCTTGACCTTGGGGGCGGCGGTGCTACAAACTCAGACTATGTCTAAAAAAGAAACCATGCCGCTGGAGCGGATCAGAAACTTTTCCATTGTTGCCCATATTGACCATGGCAAGTCCACCCTGGCTGACCGGCTGATACAGCATTGCGGCGGCCTGACCGAACGCGAGATGTCAGAGCAGGTGCTGGACAGTATGGAGATTGAGAAGGAGCGCGGCATTACCATCAAGGCGCAGACTGTCCGTCTCGACTATAAGGCGGAAGACGGTCAGGCCTATCAGCTTAACCTGATAGACACGCCCGGTCATGTGGATTTTTCCTATGAGGTCAGTCGCTCCCTGTCAGCCTGTGAAGGCTCTTTGCTGGTTGTCGATGCCTCCCAAGGGGTTGAGGCGCAGACACTGGCCAATGTCTATAAGGCGATGGAAAATGACCATGAGATTGTCTCTGTCCTGAACAAGATAGACTTGCCTGCGGCAGAGCCTGAACGGGTGCGCCAGCAGATTGAGGATGTTATTGGTCTGGATGCCTCCGATGCCATTCCTGCCTCTGCCAAGACAGGTGAGGGCATTGTTGAGATATTGGAGGCCATTGTGACACGGTTGCCGCCGCCGGAAGGTGTCGCTGATGTCCCGCTTAAGGCAATGTTGGTGGACAGTTGGTATGATCCTTATCTGGGAGTGGTTGTGTTGGTGCGGGTGATGGAAGGGTTTCTGAAAAAGGGGCAACGTATCCGGCTGGTGTCCACGGAAGCTGACTATCCTGTTGACCGGGTCGGTATTTTTCGTCCCAAGCAGGAGCTGACAGATATTTTGGGGCCGGGGGAAATTGGCTTCTTTACTGCCGGGATCAAGCAGGTTGCTGATACCAGGGTAGGGGACACAGTAACAGATGAGAAAAATCCATGCGTAAAGCCGCTTGATGGTTTTGAGCCGTCACAGCCTGTTGTGTTTTGCGGCCTGTTCCCTGTAGACAGTTCAGAATTTGAGAATTTGCGTGATGCCATGGGCAAGCTGCGCCTGAATGATGCCAGTTTTGATTTTGAGATGGAAAGTAGTGCGGCTCTTGGTTTTGGTTTTCGCTGTGGTTTTCTGGGGCTGCTGCATATGGAAATTATCCGTGAGCGGCTGGAACGCGAATTTGATATTGACCTGATTACCACTGCGCCTTCTGTGGTCTACCATATTTATATGACGGATGGCAGTAAGCAGGATTTGCATAACCCTGCCGATATGCCTGATGTGATGAAGATTGAGCGGATTGAGGAGCCCTGGATTGAGGCCACCATATTGGTGCCGGATGAATATCTGGGGTCTGTCCTGAAATTGTGTCAGGATCGTCGCGGCGTACAAAAAGACCTGACCTATGCGGGAAGTCGTGCCATGGTGGTCTATATGTTGCCGCTGAATGAGGTGGTGTTTGACTTTTATGATAGGCTGAAATCCATCACTCGTGGTTATGCCTCGTTTGATTATGAGATTACGGGCTATAAGGCTGAAAGACTGGTCAAGATGTCCGTTCTGGTGAACGGCGAGCCTGTGGATGCCCTTTCTATGGTCGTGCATTCTGATCGTGCAGAGCAGCGCGGCAGGGTGATGTGTGAAAAGCTGAAAGACCTAATCCCAAGGCATTTGTTCAAGATCCCGATCCAGGCAGCGATAGGGGGCAAGATTATTGCCCGCGAAACCATTGCCGCCATGCGCAAGGATGTGACAGCCAAGTGTTATGGCGGCGACATCTCCCGTAAGCGTAAGCTGTTGGAGAAGCAGAAGGCCGGCAAGAAAAAAATGCGCCAGTTTGGCCGTGTAGAGATACCGCAAAAGGCCTTTATTGCGGCTCTGAAAATGGATGAAAACTAGGCGGGGATGTGGTGTTCCCCAAAGGGGTGTGGAAAGCAATGTGTGAATTGTATTTTTTTGCAGCTAAAATGATGATAAGTGTTGACAGACTGGCCAGTTCTTATCATATACAAGCTTCAATATCTGGCGAAACTTTGGGATTTACTTTTGGCTGCAAGGTCTAGGGTAGTTTTTTGTAGGGTTTTGCTGGAGAAATGTGGAGAGGTGGCCGAGTGGTTAAAGGCGTCAGACTGTAAATCTGATCTCTTCGGAGTACGCTGGTTCGAATCCAGCCCTCTCCACCATATTTCTTGGGGCTTGAGTGCCTCTTTGTGGAAAGTTTTTAAGCGGGTGTAGCTCAATGGTAGAGCCGTAGCCTTCCAAGCTAATGACGAGGGTTCGATTCCCTTCACCCGCTCCATAAAACTATACTGGCCTTATGTCTGGGGATGGAGTCTGCTGTTGGCTTGGCATTTCTTCTTGATTGTCTTTAGGGATTGGCTGTCTGGTGCTGCATAATCATTTTTTTGTGACCGTGCAATTTGATGTTAATGAATTTGGGTAAAATTTAAGAGAGAGCTGGCATGTCCAAAGAGAAATTTGAACGTAATAAACCGCATGTGAATGTTGGGACCATTGGTCATGTTGACCATGGCAAGACCACGCTGACAGCTGCCATTACCAAGGTTCTTGGTGACATTAATGGTGTTGAAGGAACTGATTTTGCCGATATTGATAAGGCGCCTGAAGAGCGTGAGCGCGGTATTACAATCTCGACTGCCCATGTGGAATATGAGACGGCCAACCGTCACTATGCCCATGTGGACTGTCCTGGTCATGCTGATTACGTGAAAAACATGATTACAGGTGCTGCCCAAATGGATGGCGGTATTCTTGTTGTTTCTGCTGCTGATGGTCCAATGCCCCAGACCCGTGAGCATATCCTGCTTGCCCGTCAGGTCGGGGT
>JAJRRF010000110.1 GCA_024279735.1 Alphaproteobacteria bacterium | reverse complement strand
TCTCGCAGAATTTGAATATCGATTCAATAGACGCTATAAACTTGGTGATATGATCGAAAGACTGGCCTATATTTCCATCTGCACACCCCCTAGAACTGAAAAATTCATAAGGATGGCGGAGAGGATGGCGTAATCAGGTAGTTTTTTAAGGCTAGCCTCCCAACAATTACCGCCTAAGGACACCCGCAACAATTAACCAATTGTTGAGGGTGTCCTAATTATTCTATCCAAGATCGTTTTGCGTAAAGGTCTGGTACTGCGAAGTACCAGGCCTTTTTTGTCGTGCAAGCAGCTCTGCCAAAATAAAAAATCAACAACCACACTTATCTTTTTAGACCGAATCAGATTACAGTCACTTACTGACCGCCAATATTGCTTTGGCCTAATCTGGTCATTATGGTTAACAGGCCAGCCAGGCTCACCTACCGAACAGGATTTTAAGTGCTTCAACCCTGAAATAATATCAGTATCTTTAGTAAATTATTAATACAAAAACTGTTTTAATCACGAACCTGCTTCAGGCCATTTCTAAGCCATTCCCAAAATGGCTTCCAGACCTGAGGAAGTTGACTTGGTGCATGTCCTTATGAATTTGGCCATGCCCCGCTGGCACTGGAGATAATAAACAATTATGGATCAATTCGTTATTGAATTTGGAACTGGCCTGGAAACCCTTTTCCAGAACCCGTCTCTTCAAAAAGGAAAAATCAAACCCCATCTACAGGAGCTTGAGCGCAACCACCAGTTAAATTATGGTGTCAGCCTGCCCCAAATCTCATTCCAGAAGAATGAGATATTGACTAAAAATGAATACCGTTTGGTCATCATGGGAGAAATGGCAGGCCAGGGCAGTATCATCCCAGGTGCGATGATGGCAATTCCGCCAAAGCATAATAAGGTGACCCTGCCTGGCACAGAACTCAGAGCCCCCCTGCTTGATACTCCTGTCACCTGGATTGACAAAAAAAAAACCAGGAAAGCAGAGGCCAAAGGCTTCTCACTCGTTTCACCCCTTAACGTCCTGATGCAACATATCTCGGCAACCCTGGTTTCCAGACTTGATATTCTGTTTACCAAAGAAGCCTTCATCGGCTATATCGGACAATTATCACAAAAGTGCCAGATATATGTGTCCGATATTGTTCCAAAACAGCTTACATTTGGTACACTGCTGTCCGTTTTTCAAATGCTGCTGGCAGAAAAAGTCTCTGTCAGGGACAGTGGACTGATCCTGAAAGCCATTTCAGAGGCTTCCTGTTCAACGAATGATGCAGAGATTATTACAGAACATGTCCGTGGCTGTCTCGCGCGCCAAATTACTGCCTCACATCTCTCTGGCAAAGGATACCTTCCCCTTATTTCCCTATCGGAAGAGTGGGAAAAGGAATTCAGGAAAAGTAGTGTCATAAATGGTTCTGACAGCCTGGATGCCCCTGTCCAACATGCCTTTCAGGACAGCTTGGGAGAGGTTTTGATTCGCTCAAGTGCTGCAGGTGAGAAAAACCCGATTATCCTGACGAGAGCCAGTTCAAGAAGAGCCGTCAAGACTTTAATGCACCAGTTTGCTGAAGACATTCCTGTCCTGAGCCAGAATGAAATTCATACTGACATTGAACTCAAAACAATTGGCTGGATTTCCTAAAAATTTAGTTTCTTGCCAGATACTGCTGGCAAGATAAGAATACCCTCAGAAACAAGTACTTAGGATAGCGTAGAAATTTTGCTTGTCAGTTAGGCCAAAAATGTGCGTATAGCAGGCTATACAAGCATTTTTGAAACGACGCTGACGGGTAAAAGATCAAGCTAAACAATTCAATTGTTTTTGTGGGTGTCCTAACTACTCTCCGCCAAAAGGGGTGGGTGACTGCAACAGTTTATTATGCTGCCTATTCCTGAAATCCCCTTCTTCACGCATCGCCAAAACCAGTTTTTCAATTGCCTGCCAGTACAGGGCAACCCTCTGCTCCCCCTCACCGACCTCCCTGCCCCGTTTTCGGACGGCAAAGCCAAATTTTTTCAAAATCTTTACCGGCAGGGACTGGTTTTCCTGTGCGATCTGTACAGCTGCGAGCTGTTTTAAAATACTGTCTTCAAGCCAGTTTGCCTCAATAACATACCACTCACTGTTCATGACATACTGCCCTGAAACAATCACTGGCCGAACCTCATTGTCGAAAATATCCCGGAGCTGTATTTTTGAAAACGGCGAATCAGCTAGCCTGATGGAAATATAGTTCAGGTCATAGTCTGTCAGCTTCTCATGAAGCCACAATTCACTCATAGCCTGCCAGACAGGACGGCGGTCAGCAAGTTCAGGGTTACTGAATATCGTCCTGACATCAGCAAAATCCTTGCTTTCATCTACAATTTCAAGATCTTCCATAATCACTACACACCTTAAATACCCGTTCACAAAAAATACCTCCTCCTATCCCCTGGTCATTATCTTTCTGCCCACCAGCTGTCAATCTGCACCCCCCAATAAGAGTGCTTCTTTGGATGCCTGATCCTCTTCCAGAAGGCAACCCATTGTCCCTTTTCATGAAACAGTGGCACGACATAATGTCCACCAACCAACAAACGGTCAAGCATATGAACCGCAGAGATAAATGGCTCGCGCCTCTTCTCTGAAACCAGAGCCTTGATGGCCTGGTCTACCGCCTCGCTCTGAACACCTGCAAAATTATAGCTTCCTGGCTGAACAGCAACCTTACTGTTCCAGCGAAAATTTTGCTCATTTCCTGGAGAAAGTGAGGCATACCAGGTCATCTGCATCATATCGAAATCATAGTCCTTGCGCCTTTGTTGGTATTGGGCAGAATCAATCATCCTGATAGACACTGTTATCCCCAACCGCTTCAGGTTACGAGCATAACTCTGGAACAATTTGACCTGATCCTTGTTCGCTGCAATCATTTCAAAGGCAAACAGCTTGCCAGTCTTGCTGTTTGACAGCTTCCCTGCCTTGAGGACATAACCAGCCTTTTTCAGCAATCGCAATGCCCTGCGCCGTGCCACCCTGTCCCGCCCACTACCATTTGAACCATGAAACTTGAAACTGCCGTCCTGAATATTCGCAGGCAAGGCCTTTGGAAACTTTTCCAAAAATTTCTTTTCATAGTCACTGACCGGAGTGCCGTAAGATGACAGTTCCGAGCGGTCGAAATAGCTCACGGTTCTCTTATAGAGATTGTGGTACAGCGTCTTGTTCAGCCAATTAAAGTCAAGCATCAGCGACAATGCCTCCCGCACACGGATATCACTGAACTGCTCTTTTCGCGTATTAAATACCAACCCCTTCATGCCGGAGGGTATCTTCATCTCAACAGTTTTTGCCAGCACATCACCTTTCCTAGCAGCAGAAAACCCATAATCCTTGGCCCAGCGTCCTGGGTCACCTTCATAACGGAAGTCAATAATGCCTTTTTTAAAGGCGAGAAACTCATTATTGATGTCCCTAAAAATTTCATAACGCACCAGGTCAAAATTAAACCGCCCCACATTAACAGGCAGATTCCGTCCCCAATAATTCTTGTTCTTTTTCAGAACCAGGCTTTTACCACCCTTGACCTGGGTAATAATATAGGGACCGCTCCCCACAGGAGGCACAAGACTGGTCTTCTCAAAATCAACCTTGCTGTAATAATGTTTGGGCAGGACTGGCATCAGCCCCATAATCAGGGGCATTTCCCAGTCCCCCTTGTCAAAAATAAACTTCACGGTGCGCGGTCCCGTCTTCTCAACCTTTATCACCTTACTGTAATAGCTCCGGTGATTTGGCCGCCCCTTCTCCCTCAGCAGTTTTTGGGAAAAGATAACATCATCTACAGTCAACGGATGGC
Organism: Alphaproteobacteria bacterium; assembly: GCA_024279735.1. GTDB lineage: Bacteria > Pseudomonadota > Alphaproteobacteria > Rhizobiales > JAJRRF01 > JAJRRF01. The sequence goes on along the minus strand of JAJRRF010000110.1, from coordinate 621 downwards.
CATCAGAAAATTTCGCTTCCTTGCGAATGGTAAAGCTGACCCAGCTGCGGTCTTCCGGGGTCTCAACAGTTTCTGCAATCAGGCCATATAGTGAAAAAGCCTCATCATAAGAGCGCGCCATCAGGCTTTCATAAACATTGGTGCGCAGGCCTGGTGCAGGATTTCCCTTGATAATCAAGGGGTTTAGGCTGTCAAACGTCCGCATATGGGACAGGGTGATTTTCCCTCCCTTCCGCGCAGACGGATTGACATATTCAAAATGCTTGAAACCCTTGTCATATTTAAGGACACCGTGCATAGCAATACCATGGGACGGGGTTGCAAGAGATGGGGAACTTGCCAGAACAAAAAGGCTCATCAGGGCAAGAAATTTATGGTGGGGGAATAAAAGGGTCATACAACCAGTTCTGGGTGATAACTGTGTCATAAATCAGTCACCCAGGATGGTTTTTCAGGAAACCTGGTCACAAGAATAAATTAACCTGATTACGCCATCCTCTCCGCCATCCTTATGAATTTTTCAGTTCTAGGGGGTGTGCAGATGGAAATATAGGCCAGTCTTTCGATCATATCACCAAGTTTATAGCGTCTATTGAATCGATATTCAAATTCTGCGAGATA
>JAJRRF010000109.1 GCA_024279735.1 Alphaproteobacteria bacterium | reverse complement strand
TTTTGTTCCAACGCAGTTTGGAAAGGTACGCAATGCAGGCCTCTTGTGTGCCAAATCGCGCTTCAAAAGCAGGTAAATCTTTCGGAAACCCTTCCCACAGCTCTCTCTTATGGTCTTCTGTCATGTCATATTCTCCCTAAACTATTAACAACAGAGAATACAATGAATATGAGCCTTGATTAAGGGGATAGGTATGCAGGGCAAACCTATTGCAACAAGGCAGGTTTCTTCTTGGCTTTTCTTTTCTTGGGGCTTGCACGGCCGCCATGATGTTCACAATAGGAGCCATCCTTATGCTTGTGCGCACCGCAATAATGGAAGTTGTCACCGCAAGGGTCACCAATAGGCCATTTGCACATATTTTCTGTCAGGTCCATCAGACCAATCCGCTTATCGAGCGGTGTCAGGGTCGGGTCATCCAGGTCAAAATAAAAGTCACCTTCCCCGACAACAGGGGAAGAAATTGTCTTGACGGCTCCGTGGTCGGCACGCAGCGGCGCAACGCCTGACGCAATCAGGCCACCACTATTCCGAATCATGCCACCCTTTGCAGGAAGCCTGCGCGACTTGGAACGGGTTGTTGTTGCCCTGCCAGGCAAACCAAGGCGGTGTACCTTGCCAATAACCGCATTACGTGTCACTTCACCCATCTTGTTTGCGATCTGGCTGGCACTCAGTCCCTCAGCCCAAAGTTTCTTCAATATTTCCACGCGGTCATCTGTCCAAGCCATTTTATAGCTCCTCTTGTTGCTTCATGATTGTTTGGTAAACCAATTTTTTAAGATGCCTATTGTCCTGGCTCTGCCCCTTTTTCCAAGAGGCCAAACCTGTGAAGGAACCAAAAACCAGACATCCAGTACGCCTGGAACAGGCGAGTTGCTGTGCAAAAAATTGGGAAAATCTACTGGATACAGAACACCTGAACGAGCAGCCACAAACCCCAGGCCTCTGGAGTCCATACATTTTAGGCCGATCATTCTTACAAGACTGTTACTCTAGGAAAATACAGGCATTACACAGCCTGAAAACATCGTTGTCATCTTTACTGTAACTAAAACCCCAATACTTAGGGCAAGATGAACCAAGGACTACATACACTCTACATATGTTTAAGGCACGGTCTGAGAAACCCTGCTACCCTGACCAAAAACCTCCAGGCCTGAGCTTTCGCCAATATGACACGAGCGAATCAAAATGGCAAACAGCTTTCTTTCAGATATGATAAAATTGTGATAAATAAGTATCATTCTTGCTGGTTTGGGGCAAATTTGACAATATGTATGACAATAGAGTAAGGTTAATATTCAATATGTAAGACTGATGGCCGCCTGTTAAATGGCGGCTTTTTAGGTTTATAAACGCCATCAAGACTGAACCGTTGCTAACAGATATTTAAAATATTTCAGCGACCTAAACCATAAGGCCAATATACAGGGCATGTCAGCCTCATCACAAAATCCCCTCTTCCCAACCTATTCTAAACCAGATCTGCTTTTCCAATATGGCAAGGGCAGTTATCTCTATAGTGACAAGGATGAAGCCTATCTGGACTTTACCAGCGGGATCGCTGTCAATTCTTTGGGGCACGCGCACCCCCGTCTTGTTGCCGCCCTGGAGGAACAGTCCAAAAAATTATGGCATGTCTCAAACCTTTACCGTATTGAACCCCAGGAAAAATTGGCAGAAAAGCTGGTGCAAAACAGTTTTGCCGACCATGTTTTCTTTGTCAATTCGGGTGCTGAGGCTCTGGAATGCGCGATAAAAACAGCCCGGCGTTACTTCTACAGTAAGGGTGATGCTGAAAAATACCGCTTTATCACCTTTGAGGGTGCCTTTCACGGCAGGACATTGGCCACTATCGCGGCTGGCGGAAAAGCCCAATATCTTGAAGGCTTCGGCCCGCCGCTGGAAGGGTTTGACCAGGTTCCGTTTGCAGACCTTGAAGCTGTTGAGAAGATGATAAGCCCAAAAACCGCTGCTGTCCTGGTCGAACCTGTCCAAGGCGAAGGCGGTGTCAATATTTTTCCGCCAGAGAAACTGGTAAAACTTCGTGCCCTGTGTGATGAGCATAATATCCTATTGGTACTGGACGAGGTTCAGACAGGCATAGGCCGGAGCGGCAAGCTGTTTGCCTATCAACACTCGGGCATTCGCCCTGATATATTGGCTTCTGCCAAAGGCATTGGCGGCGGCTTTCCTTTGGGTGCCTGCCTGGCAACCCATGAGACTTCATCAGCTATGGTTCCGGGCACACATGGCTCGACCTTTGGCGGCAATCCGTTGGCCTGCGCGGTGGGTCTTGAGGTTCTTAACATCATTCTTGAGGATGGTTTTTTGGAACAAGTCAACAAGACAAGCCTGCTCTTCAAGCAAAAACTCGCCGCTTTGGTTGATGGAAACAGAGATATTATTGACAGCATCAAAGGGGAAGGCCTGCTTTTGGGACTGTCCCTTAAAGTGCCTGTCCAAAAGTTTGGCGCACTGCTGATGGAGCAAAAAATGCTGGCTCCTGCCGCTGCCAATGATGTCCTGCGGTTATTGCCGCCACTAAATACTACAGCCGAAGAACTTGATGAGGCCTGCAACAAGATTGAACAGGCCTGCTCAACACTAAGACAGGGCACACAAAAATAAGCCTGCGACACTGAACTCACATAAAGGGAAGGAACTCCCCAAAGCTATCACAGAGGGATTTCCTGAAAGACAATGCTGCAAAGAGATAACAAACTGCACAAAAGCCTGAACAACAGGCATTTTCTTGATATTTCAGGGCTGGACAAAACAGACCTGCGCACCATTATCGACACAGCCCATAGCCTGAAAAAAGCTGGCCCGGAGAAAAAGGCATATATTATGCCGACTGTTAACCCCATGACCACATTGGCCATGATTTTTGAAAAGTCCTCCACCAGAACCCGTATCTCCTTTGATATGGCCATGCGTCACCTTGGCGGCCAGACCATGGTTCTCAACAGCTCTGACCTGCAACTGGGACGCGGCGAAACCATTGAGGATACTGCCCGTGTCATGTCCCGCTTTGTAGACATTATCATGATCAGGACAGGCTCCCATGAAAAGCTGCTTAGCCTGGCCAAAAATGCAGATATTCCTGTCATTAATGGCCTGACTGACTTTTCGCATCCCTGCCAGATCCTTGCTGACATCCTCACCTATGAGGAACACCGGGGTTCGGTTAAGGGCAAGGTCATTAGCTGGGTCGGTGATGGCAACAACATGACCAATAGCTGGATTCAGGCTGCTGCCAAATTTGGCTTTGAACTGCGCCTTGCCTGCCCACCTGAGTTTAGCTGTGACGGCGTAGTGCTTGAGAAGGCACGCTCTGAAGGTGCAAAAATCATTACCACCACAGACCCGAAACAGGCTGTCAAGGATGCTGACTGTATCATGACTGACACCTGGGTTTCTATGGGGGACAAGGATGCTGAGTTGCGGCACAAGATACTTGCCCCTTACCAGGTCAACAAAAAGCTAATGGCACTGGCCGCCAACACAGCCATTTTTATGCATTGCCTGCCAGCCCATCGCGGCGAAGAGGTCACTGCTGATGTGATTGATGGTGTCCAGTCTGTTGTGTTTGACGAGGCTGAAAACAGGATGCATATCCAAAAAACCATTCTCGCCTGGTGTCTAGGTAAAATTTAGCCAATACCGACAGCTTTCAACCCACCTCATTCTTGAACAGGATTTTACGCGTGCAAACAGGCAGTAAAACAGACAGCTGCACCCCACAGGACGACCTGGTCATCCCATTCTATCTGGAAAACGCCAATTCAAGTGGGCGCATCATCAGGCTTGGGGAAAGCGTCCAGAACATTATTGGGGGGCATAACTACCCAGACCCCGTTGCCTGGTTGCTCAGTGAAGCCATTACCCTGGCCGCCCTGCTGGGAAGCGCGCTCAAGACGCAAGGCAAACTGACCCTGCAAACTCAGACTGACGGCCCTGTCAACATGTTGGTGGTAAACTATGCTGTACCAGGCGAAATGCGGGCCTATGCCAAGTTTGACCCTGCGCTGAAGGATGCCCCCTTCTCTGAAAATGATTATGACAGTGCCAGCCTGCTTGGCAATGGGCATTTCGCCCTGACACTTGATCCAGGAAACGATAAGGATCGCCGCCAAGGCATCGTTGCACTGGACAATACCTCCCTGTCAGGGGCTGCTGAGCATTATTTTGAACAGTCCGAGCAAATCTCCACATTCTTACGGCTCAGTGTTGCCCGTATCTACCAAAAGGGCACAGAAGGAAAAGCACCGTCTGGCCTTGGCTGGCGTTCTGGCGGCCTCCTTGTTCAAAAAATGGGCATTGGCGGCGGCGATGATGCCTCTGCCCCGCAAGATACCATTGACCTGCGGTCAAAATCTGCTGTGAAAGAGGAAGAGGGTGGCTATGAAGAGGACTGGAACAGGGTTCATTTTCTCGCTGCGACTGTTGAAAACCATGAATTGCTTGATCCCCTGCCCCCTCTGGAAAACCTGTTATATCACCTGTTTCATGAAGAAAATGTCCGCGTCCTGCCAGAAACGTCCATAAAGGCCAAATGCCATTGCTCCGAGGAACGCACCATATCTGTCATGCGCAACTTTACCAGGGCAGAGCTTGCTGAAATGATTGAGAAAGATGGCAATATATCAATCACCTGCGAATTTTGCGGTAGCCATTACAGCCTGTCCCCTGACCAGCTCAAAAAATAACCCACCCCTAATGAAGTGAGAATATCATGACTGAACTGAAAGCCCTGATCTTTGACGTTGACGGGACACTTGCCGATACTGAACGCGATGGCCACAGGGTTGCCTTTAATGCAGCCTTCAGTGACGCTGGTCTCGGCTGGGACTGGGACGCACCGCTTTATGGCAAGTTGCTGGCCGTCACAGGCGGCAAGGAGCGTATCCGGTATTATATTGATGATTTCCTAAAAGACTTTGACTGGGCAGGTGTGATCCCTGAGCCAGAAAATGAAGACCACCGCTTTGAATGGATTGCCAGACTGCACAAGGCCAAGACCGCCCATTATCTTGACTTGCTGGCAAAAGGGACAGTCCCCCTGCGCCCCGGCGTTGAGACCCTGCTCAATCAGGCAAGAGCCGCAGGCCTTGTCCTCGCCATTTCGACAACCACAACGCCCGCCAATGTCACCTCGCTACTTAGTGCAACCCTTGGCAAAGATTCGCTGGACTGGTTCGCAGTTATTGCTGCCGGAGACATTGTGCCAGCCAAAAAGCCGGCTGCCGACATCTACACCTACGCTTTGGACAAGCTGGGTCTTGCTGCGGAAGACTGCATCGCCTTTGAGGATTCACGCAATGGTTTTCTGTCATCAGCCGGGGCAGGCCTGACAACCATCATTACCACCAACGGCTATACTGCCAATGATGACTTTTCAGGCGCGGCTCTCGTAATAGATGGCTTCGGCACTGAAAGCCAGCCCTTCACAGTCCATAGCGGGGATACAGGAGATTCAAAAATTCTTGACCTGGCTCTCATCCAAAAGGTTTTTATGGCAAGCCAGGCCAAGACATAAACCCAGGCCAGCAGACTTGAGACACCCACAAAAAAATCCCAGACACCGAATACGGGTTCACAAAGGGCGCGACTCTTTTACCAAGCCGCCAAACTGCACCAGCCTGAGGATTTTGATCGCTTGGAAAGTAAGATCCCCTTTATGATTTGGTCATAGTACACGACTCTCTTCAGGCTAAAGCCTTTTGGACGGGCTGTTTTTTCGTTTGTGCGGCTAGGAACTTTTTAAGCAGGCGGATTGCTTCATCTTTTTGGTGCATGAGCAATTGCCGTAATTTATCAAGCCCATAACGGAAGATTGATTGTGCTTTTCGTCCATGTTTTTTCAGGGATATAGGCGTTATTTTTGCACG
>JAJRRF010000108.1 GCA_024279735.1 Alphaproteobacteria bacterium | reverse complement strand
TCCCATACTGTTCCAGAAAAGCAGTGATGCTTAACCCTTTTTGCAATTGAACCGAATTTTGAGCCATATCTATATCTCCTTGTTTTTAAAGAATAATATATTTTTGTGGCTATACAGCGGAAAGGAAGTGGTAATCAGGAACCAAAATGAATGCGGCAATTGGTGGATGATACCTTCGAATTTCGTTACTTTCAGGATGTTTCATACTAAACCTGAGTTAAAGGGATAGGTATGGATCACACCCCAGAACAGGGCAGTGAGAATGACAGCACCATAGACCCCTAAAAAGCTTTTGCGCCAGCCCTCCAGCAGGAAACCGCGAAAGAAAAACTCTTCAGACAGCGGGGCAGCGATCACAACAGTAATCCAGAACAGGGCCGCATAGTTGGTGCTTTTATAGAGGTTTATCATGGTTTGCGAGGTCATCGGCAGCCCCAACATATAATACAGCCCCAAAATAAGCACGCTACTGCCAACAAGCACTGCCAGCCAGAAAAAGAATTCCCGCCAGCTTGGCCAGAACAGCCCCAGATACGTCCTGGTTGGGTAGCCCTTGCGCATCCAGGTAAACAGCACAATCAACAAACAGATCACTATAGTTGAGCTGATGGTGGTGAAGGATAGCAGGTCTCCGTTGGCTTCCAGTGCCTTCTGATCCATCTTGGCGAAGTCAGGCACAAGATAGGCCAGGGTGGCCAGTTGCGCCAGGGCATAGCCAGCAACGGCCAGGAAGGCCAGCCCCAGTGTTGCGCCAAAATTCCACGGTGTTCCGTTAGCTATAGGCTGGCCTTGCACGCCAGAGGGTAAGGTTGGATTGGGTGTTGGCTGGTCTGTCATTTGGGGCTGCCCCTTGTTCTAGGTTTCGAGTGTTGGCAATCTGTATAGCAATGTTTTCGGGGCTTGTCTGTGGGGGATGGCCAATTGTGAATAGTCTGGTCATTTACAGGGTGGTTCAATTGATAGATATTAGATATTGGAAACAAGGTTTTAACGTAGAGACAAGGCATGCCTTGTCTTAAAACTGAGCTGAAACAACCGCTTTGATCTTCGTGGCAAACAAGACAGGTGAAAAACCATGAATTGAATCGCCCTGGGTCATTTAAGAAGAGTTGTCACTGTTGATGGCAGGGCGAACGGCAGTCTCGTGAATCTGGCTAGGGGAGTCGCCAAAAGCTTGATTTTTGGTGCTGATGATGGCTTTATATTTGAAAACTACTTTCAAGCCAGGAAACTGACAAGACATGAATATACCTGTAGAAAATGACAGCCTGATTCGCCATGACTGGACAACCGAAGAAATTTTGGAGCTGCTGGAGCTGCCCTTAATGGAGCTGCTTTACCGCGCCCAGGGTGTTCACCGCCATTTTTGGGGGGAGCATAAGGTGCAGCTTGCCAGCCTACTGTCGATCAAGACTGGGGCCTGTCCTGAAGACTGTAAATATTGCCCCCAGTCAGCCCATTATACCAAGAAGACGGGGATGGCGAAAGAAAGCCTGATGGACATCACCCCAGTGATTGAGCAGGCCAGGGTGGCACAGAAGGCAGGGGCAACCCGTTTTTGCATGGGCGCGGCCTGGTCTCGTGTCCGTGACGGCGAAGAGTTTGACCGTGTGCTGGACATGGTGCAGGGTGTGTCTGACCTGGGTATGGAGGCTTGCGTTACCCTTGGAATGCTCAAGCCTGACCAGGCGCAGCGTCTGGCCGATGCTGGACTGACCAGCTATAACCATAACCTCGACACCTCCCCAGACTATTATAAGGAAATTATCTCCACCCGTACCTATGACGACCGCCTTGAGACTTTGGAAAATGCCCGCAAGGCTGGCCTGTCGCTTTGCACAGGCGGCATTATCGGCATGGGCGAGAGCTGGACTGACCGCGCCGAGATGTTGCAGGTTTTGAGTAACTTTACCCCGCATCCTGAAAGCGTCCCTATTAACGCTCTTGTGCCAGTGAAAGGCACGCCGCTGGAAGATGTTGCCCCCGTCAAGCCGCTGGAAATGGTGCGGATGATGGCCGCTGCCCGCATCACCATGCCAAAAGCCCGTGTCCGCCTGTCCGCAGGCCGCCAGGACATGAGTGACGAGGCGCAGGTCTTGTGCTTTATGGCGGGCGCAAACTCCATCTTTTACGGCGAAAAGCTGCTGACCACAGAAAACCCTGACACCGACGCAGACCTGGCCCTGATTAAAGAGGCTGGCCTGATGGTGCAGGAAGGGGCGAGCGGTTAGGGCATGATGAAAATATCATTTAAAAAGTGGGTCAAGGAATATGCCCTTGCCTATATTTTGGGCTTGGTGCTGGCAGTGTGCTTCAACACCATGTATTTGGTTGCGGTTCTCGGCTGGGAACAGGGTTTGGCTTACAGCAGTAAAATGATCATCATGTTGTTGACAGGCTCTGTGATATTTGCCGGACTGCTTCTGAAGGGACTTTTTTTGGGGCGGATGAGTGTCTTGCCTGACCTTATCCTTATGTTGGGTTCATGTCCCTGCCATTCCTGTTTTCTTTTATTGAGAAAAATGGGAGGCGAAAAATAGTGTGGGTGATATGGGCCCTGATATGGAGCCTGGTTTCATTGGCCCTTAGCCAAGTTGCTCTTTCTCTTGTTGTGCCAGTATAGATGAGGAGACCAGTATGAAAATATCCCTGGGGCAGTGGGGCAAGGAGGGGCTGGTCAGTTTTCTGGTGATTTCGCTCATTTTTATCGTGCCAATTTTGGTTGCGGGTGACAGCTTTGGGCTAGCCCTGAAGGGGGGCTGGCAAATGTGGCTTGCCCCTTTCATGGTTGCCCTCTACGCCCTGATAAATTTTGTGATTGGTTTCTCATTGTCTGAGGGAGCTGTCGGGTTGGCGATGCTGGCCGTATTTGCCGTCCCGCTGTTGTTTTTGCGGGTTCAGGGCAGGCGGCGCAGAAGAATTTTATGGGGCATCTGGTCAGTTGTCTGGTCTTTTGTTATGCTGGTCTCGGCAGGGGCATTATATGCAACGTGACACATAAATATCTTTGGGGGGAGGGTCTGTGAAAATGTCAGTGTTTCGTTGGCTTTATCAATATCTCCGGTTTGCCCTGTTTATGGCTCTGGCAACTGTCGGTGTTATTGGCCTTGTCTGGACAGCCAGTACAGCAACTGGCCTGAATATGTCACCACGAAACTTGTGGGGAGAGCTGGAATGGGTTTTTTCTGCGCCTTTCAGGCTTGTTGGTCTGGTAACAGGTTATTTTGGACAGCAAATGACAGTTCATGGCATTGGTGCAGTTCAGGCGATAAGCGGTTTGCTGGTCGCTATGATTGCCCTTTTTCCGGTTGTTCCGTTGTCCTTTTTTTATTGGCAAGGAAAAACCCTTTGGAGAATTTGGGTTTTTGCAGGTGTTTTGGTTATCTATTGGGCAGGTTATGCCATGGATCAGTTTTGTAATTCTTCGGGGGCTATATTGATGTTTGACCTAGGCTGTCCTTGGTATCGTTAGGATCGGGAGGCTATATTTTTGGGAGCGGCTAAAGAAAGGTTCTGTTGATGGGAATGCGGTGGACAGTATTGGTGGTTCTGGCTCTGGCTTGTCTGCCGACTGGTTCTCTATCGGCGCAGAGGCAACTTCCCAATAGCCTGGCTTCCCCCACAAAACCTTCCTTTACCAACTTTATTGGCATGAAATTTGTTCGCTTGCGGGCGGGCAGTTTCCTGATGGGCAGCGAGATGCCCCTTTGGAAAAAGTTCAAGACCACGGCAGCCTGTCTGGCCTCAAGGGGGGGGCGTTCCAATTATCAAGACAGCAGTTGTGAGGTTAACCACAATGAGGTGGTGCAGGACAAGGAAACGCCGCGCCACCGCATCACGATCCTGAAGGCGTTTGACATGGGACTCCATGAGGTCACTTATGGCCAGTTCAAAAAATTTATCCAGTCAGTGGGGCTGGCGGAAGATGGGGCGGATGCTGTTTTTGGCAAGAATTTTAGGGAAATGAACCAGTTCGGCGATGACGTGCCGGTGGTGTCAGTCAGCTGGAATGATGCCTCTGACTTTGTGCGCTGGCTCAACAAGGTCAAGCCGCCCTGGGACGGCGGAACCTACGCCCTGCCAACCGAGGCACAATGGGAATACGGCGCGCGGGCGGGGACACAGACAGCCTATAGTTTCGGTGATGATCCTGCGGCGGTGGGTGACTATGGCTGGTTTGAGGACAATGCCTATAGTGATGACGGCTACGCCCCGCAAAAGGTCGGCAGCAAAAAGCCAAACCCCTGGGGGCTGTATGACATGCACGGTAATGTCTGGGAGTGGACCGCCGACTGGTTCAACCCGAAATATTATTCGATCAGTCCGCCTGTCGAGCCAACCGGCCCGTTGATCGGTTTTAACAAGGTCTATCGCGGCGGCGGCTGGTACTCTTCTCCTGCAGACCTGCGCTCTGCTGTCCGTTCTGCCCAGCCCCCCGAAAACCGCTATAATTATGTCGGCTTCCGCGTGGTGCGCTATACCCAGATGCTGGTCAGTGAGCTGAAGACAGGCCGCCCAAAACTGCGCTGAGGGGCGGTGTAGAGGCACAGTGACTTGTAGGGGCAGACCCATGTGTCTGCCCTCTGTCGTCACAGGCCATGGTAAAGGGGCGCGTGATTCAGGGGCAACCTCCTGTTTTCAAAAAATAAAAGCGAGTTTTGTAGCATCAGGGGCTTCGGTGTTTGTGCAATTGATATGGCACAGAAAGTTTGCAGAGCCACAGTGAATGTAGGGGCAGACCCATGTGTCTGCCCTCTGTCGTAACAGGTCAAGGCAAAGGGGCGCGTGATTCAGGGGCAACCTTCTGTTTTTAAAAAATAATGTGCGCTTTGTAGCATCCAGGGCTTCGGTGCTTGCGCAATTGATATGGCACAGAAAGTTTGCAGAGCCACGGTGAACGTAGGGGCAGACCCATGTGTCTGCCCTCTGTCGTAACAGGTCAAGGCAAAGGGGCGCGTGATTCAGGGGCAACCTCCTGTTTTCAAAAAATAACTGCGCACTTTGTAGTATCCGGGGCGGACACATGGGTTCGCCCCTACAGGGGTTCGGTGCTTGCGCAGACAAACTTACAACAATTCAAACACTCTCTTTTGAAATTCCCTGCTTTTCCGTGGACACATTTCTGCCATTTTGTTAGCCTGCATCCATATGTATGCAGAGTATAGTTTTGGGGGAAGCGGTATGGATTTATTCTTAAGTGTGGCTGGTAGTGTTTGGGATTGGATGATTGGGGTAGTGCCTGGAGGAGTACCAAGTCTAGTAGGGTTGGCAGGAGCTATTTTTGGCGGCCTGGCAAAATATCTATCAGACACATTTATTTTTAAAAAATACAGGCATTTAAATAAAAAATAGGTAACTCCCCAGCTTCTTTTTTCACGTAAATACGCGGTTTCAAGCGGAATACAGTCTAAAAATCCTGTTTTTTAATGGAAAAATGATCATATTTTAGTGGTTTTAAAAATAACGATTTATTTTTATCGTTATTTATC
>JAJRRF010000107.1 GCA_024279735.1 Alphaproteobacteria bacterium | reverse complement strand
GCATTTGATCCAGAACAGTTGTTACAATGTCCATGAGTTCCTCCGTTTTGAAGGATTGATGTCGTTTACAACACCATCTTCCCACAAATTGAGGGCTCACTTATTTTTTTGTTGGGTGAAAACTGTCCGAACTATTGTTTATAATAGGAGAAAAAATAGGTGCTGCGGGCATGAAGATAAAGCCCAATTCCCCAACCGATAACAGGGAATACAATCCAGTACTGAAAACTTCCAGTGCTGGTCAGACAGATGTAGCACAATAAAGAATTGATCAATAAAAAGAAAAACAGGTGAGCCACCAGTCCAACACCAGCAGTTGCCCGCTCCTTATCAACAATATATGGGTCTAATGTTTTCGCCATTCCTGGTCAGCTCCCCAGCCAAAAGAACCTGACCGACCAGGCTCCATACCTTGTCCCTATGCCAATAACCAAACCAATGCAGAAGACCCCTTCATTGCCACATGACCCACCATTACAGGACGGGACAGGGTTATCTGCACTAAATTTGTATCATTGCCATAACAGAAACAGGTATAAACTTATATGTAGTTTTACTGTATGTATTTCTACCTAATACATATTAAAACACAATCATTGAGATAAATCAATTTTTATTCTGAAAAAGACTGGTTCACCTTGACATCTCCTGTTCCAGCCAGTCCAGCGCAGCCCCAACATCAGACACACATTTCCCCGTTGGCACTTCTGGCCGCCGCACCATGACCACAGGAATCTTCCTTTCCCGCGCGACCTGCAACTTGGCAGAGGCCCCGTCCCCCCCGCTATTCTTGCAGACCACAGCTGCAATATCATGAGCAGCGAACAGGGCGCGCTCTGCCTCAAGGCCAAACGGGCCTCGCCCAACGATAAAACTGATTTTGGACGGTAACTCCCGCTCTTGCGGCGGATCAATCACACGAGCCAGAAAGTCAATAGACCCACAACCCGAAAATGCTGCCAACTCCTTACGCCCAACAGCCAAAAATACAGTGCTGTTTTTGGCAAACCCATTCAGGCAATGGGCAGCCTGCGCCATATCCCCCGCAAGTAACCATTCGTCTCCCGTCTGCGCCTGCCATTCAGGACGCAGCACATGAACCAGCTTTACACCCTGCACAGACCTGACAGCCTCAGCGACATTCCTCTTGATCTGCGCTGCAAAGGGATGAGTGGCATCCATCACATATGAAATATTTTCAGTCTGAAGGTAACTGGCCAGCCCCTGAACGCCGCCAAACCCGCCAACCCGTGAGCAGCCAACCACAGCCCGGCGTATTTTTGTAATCCCAGCAAAAGAGGTGACTGTTTCCACAGCCTCCCCATATGTGCTGTTGATCCTTTGCGCCAACAAAAAGCCTTCTGTTGAGCCGCCCAGGATAAGAGTTTTTTGTTTATACATTGTTTACCTTAATAGATTAAGCAAAAGTCTGTTCACAGGTGAAGCGTTGCGTTATAAGTTTTCTAACCGTCAGAGTTGAACTAAAAGAATATACACTTACAGGCCAATGTATCCCTGCCAGTTGCCTGCAAACCGTATTTTTTCAATTTCTGACGCTTAAAAGATCATGAATCATTCCCTCAGAGTCTCATGACTTAAAATGGAAATATGAATATGGCAAGTTCAGCAGCAGCAGGCATTATCATATCAGCTCCAACGACAGGGGCCGGCAAGACCCTTTTTACCGTCGGGCTGATCCGCGCACTGTCACGGCAGGGCATAAAGGTCGCTCCCGTCAAGATCGGGCCTGACTTCATCGACCCCCGCTTTCATGAAATTGCCGCTGGCCGTCCCTGCCTGAATATTGATGGCTGGGCCATGCGTCCTGACCTTGTTGCCTCCCTGCTCTGCGAAGCCTCAAAGAAATGTGATGTCATCATCGCCGAAGGAGTCATGGGTCTGTTTGATGGCGGACGCGAAGAGGGTGGCATTGGCATTGGCTCAACCGCTGATATTGCCTCCTTCCTGGAATGGCCTATCCTGATGGTTGCCGATACAGCTGGCATGGGACAGTCCATCGGAGCCTTGCTGGACGGATATGATAATTTTCATGAAGATATCTCTGTTGATGCGGTCATTCTCAACAATGTCGCCAGCCCCCGCCATGCCGAAATACTGGAACAGGGCATGGAGGCTACCGGAATTGATATCCTTGGCATTATCCCGCGCGATACAAACCTCTCCCTGCCCTCCCGCCATCTTGGTCTGGTGCAGGCCATTGAACAGAACAAGCTGGAAGACCTGATTGAGCATATGGCCAATTATGTCGAGGAAAATTGCGACCTGGCAGAAATATTTGACCTGGCAGAGCCCATCCCCCATTTCCAGCTTGCCAAAGAGTCGACCATCCAGCCCTTGGGACAAAAAATCGCTGTGGCAAAGGATGAAGCCTTTGGCTTTGCCTATGAGCATATCCTCAACTATTGGCGGCAGGCCGGGGCAGAAATCAAGCCCTTCTCTCCGTTGAATAACCAGGCTCCTAACCGCAACACCGATGCCATTTTCCTGCCTGGCGGCTACCCTGAACTTTACGCAGGCAAAATTGCCGCTGCTGACAAGTTTATCAAAGGCCTGAAAACCGCAGCCGACAAGGGCAGCAAAATTTACGGGGAATGCGGCGGCTATATGGTCTTGGGCAATGGCATCATTGATGAAAAGGGCAAAAGACACAAAATGGCCGGACTTCTCGGGCTGGAAACATCCTTCAAGGAAAAGAAGCTCCAGCTTGGCTATCATGACCTGGTCGCCCTGGATGATTTTGCAGCAGGCAATAAGGGCGATGCCCTGCGTGCCCATGAGTTCCGCTACAGCACCATAGTCAAGGAAAGCAAGAAAGACAAACCGCTTTTCTATCTTGAAAACTCAGAAACCACTTGCGGCCTAAAGCGCGGTAGCGTTTCTGGCTCCTTCATGCACTTGATCGACATCAATGATGAATTTGACGAGGAAGTTTTTGAGGTTTAGAGGTCAGGGTGAACACCCCAAAACCATAACCAAATCATGGGGTTATGGATCCTGAAACAAGGTCAGGATGACAAAACTATATATCAACAAACATAGCACACGACTAACATTTGTCATGAGGGCTGAAACTCATGTTTCACCTCTTTGATGTCTCTTTAGAATTGTTACAATATCTCCTGACCTCACACTGTCATACCGCAGAAATGCGGTATCCATGCCATGAAGTCTGAGCCTGATAACAAAATTTATATTAGGGCTGTGTTGACAATGCACGGCATGGATACCGCGTCGGGCGCACTGCTGTACGACTTAAAAATATCGCCCCTTAATCCTGTAAATTAATCTCATTCCCCATATTTAACACAAGCACAAAACCTCGTAGGGTGCGGACCTATGTGTCCACCCTGGTGGCGATCAAGATCCATTTTATTGTTATAAAACAAAAGGTTACTTCCAGACTGCAAACCATTTCACCATCCCCTGTTACGAAGGAGGGCAGACACATAGGTCGGCCCCTACATGAGATCATGCCTCTTCAATATTTTGGTTTAATTTTACTGTCTCATTAACGAAAGCATCTATTTTCTTAAGTATCATCAATGGCTTGCCCAAAGCTTAACAAATTAAGTCGGACAGCAGTGCGTCGGGCGCGGTATGACAGTGTGAGGAGTGTGTTAGCCGTATGAAAATCTGGCCATTTAAAAGATAGTCGTGTACCATAATCAACAAAAGACACCTCTGTCGGCGGCGGCCTCACCAGAAATCAGGCCTTTTGTAATTTCTTTTGCTCTGCCGGGTTTTCCAGATAATATTTGGCGGTGTACATGACATTTGGGTCAAACTTCTGGGTGACAATCCAGCCCAGATAGTCCCTTGGCATATCATACCAGCGTTTGCCACGGTGCTTCCCAAAGGCCACCTTAGCCAACAGGGCGGGCACAGAAGACCATTCCAGCATCTGTTCATAGCTCACCTTTTCACTGAGCTGGTGAAAGATCATCGCAGTGACCAGCGCGTCAGGCAAGGCGCGGTGCATCATAGTGCTGGACGTTTCCAAAGGCGGCAAGTCAATCAGTTCCAGCCAATAGCGCAGAGCCTGGTTGGAATGGGCAGGCGCATCAGGCCACACTCTCAGGGCTGTCTTATAGGTACAGATCCACGGTTTCAGGGCTGGCAGAAAGGACTCCTCAAAACTCGCGTTATGGGCAACATAGAAGTCGGCTCCAATAAAACCTGGCAACACCTCTTCCAAAGCCGGTTTTCCCTGCAAGTCGCGGGATGTCAGGTGATGGATCGCACTACTGGTTGGCGGGATAGACATCGCAGGGTCAACCAGCTGTTCCATCGCATTGTCCAGGCTCTTGTCATCGCTGTTAAAGTCAACACTGCCAATTTCAATCACCTTGTCAATTGCAGGGTCAACGCCAGTTGTCTCAATGTCCAGTACCCGGTAGATTGCCATGAATAGTTTGCCCCTATATATTCCGGCACATTACACGATAGTAACTGCACCGATGAGTTCTCCCTCTTATGAGGAAGAAATTTTAAGCAGTCTAGGCGACAAATAGTACATTTTCCCGATTGACAAATAAGTAACCCACAGCTTTAAACCAGCTATCCACAGGGAAAGATTTTCCCCAGGGCAATTGCATGAAATTTAATCTTCACTCATAGCGTTAAAATTATGATAGCATTTTTCCTATTTTAGAGGGAGGTTTGTTATGGAGATATTATCTCTTATTGAGGAGATTCCTGATCCTCGTATGGAAGGT
>JAJRRF010000106.1 GCA_024279735.1 Alphaproteobacteria bacterium | reverse complement strand
GTTTCAAGCGGAATACAGTCTAAAAATCCTGTTTTTTAATGGAAAAATGATCATATTTTAGTGGTTTTAAAAATAACGATTTATTTTTATCGTTATTTATCAATTAGTTAATGCACCTAAAACAAGCTGGGGAGTTACGTTCTTTGTTATTATCAAATACCCCAAATATTTCACTTAAGGGTAATAACTCTTCATCATCTGGATGATCATACATAGGCACAACTACCAAAGAAAAGAAAACACCATTAGGAAAATCAAATAAAAAATTACGATATGATAAAGGTAGTTTGGATTACGGTGACAGTTTACTAAATACACTAAATTATTAGGGTTAGTACAATGATATTGTCCTCTCATGTGATGTCAAAACGCGCCAGACGGTGTTCCGCCGCGTCAAGCAGACCTTTGCGGGAATGGGGATGTTCTCCGTTTCCCGCGTTCATGCCAAACTTTGCCACAATATACATCGTTCCCCTTGACAGGCCAGACAATATCGCTTCCATAGAACAAAACAAGCATTTACTGACCTTCTTTTCCAGGTAAGCCTGCCATGCGCCCTTCCATCCTGAATCCGCTGTTTTCTGACCTGCGCTCACTCAAGGGCATAGGCCAGCGGGTCGAGGAGCGTTTTACGGCACTGTTGCCATCGCCTGGGGGACAGCCAGGCAGCGCGCCAAAAATCATTCATCTGCTGTGGCATTTCCCCTCCTCTATGACAGACCGCTCAGCCAGACCGCAAATTGCCCAGACCGAGGAAGGCCAGATTGCCACCCTTGGGGTCACAGTGTTGCGCCATAACCCGCCAGCCAATTTTCGCAGCCGCGCGCCCTATCGCGTAATATGCGAGGATGAAAGTGCCAAGATAGAGCTGACATTTTTTTCTGCCAAACAAAGCTGGCTGGAAGACAAATTGCCCGTTGGCGAAACCCGCTATATCAGTGGCAAGGTGGAGAAATATGATGACCGCTTCCAAATGCTGCATCCTGACTATATTGTCAGCGCGGACAAACTTGATGACCTGCCGACGCTTGAACCTGTTTACCCCCTGACCTACGGCCTCAACAACAAGATGCTGCAAAAGACGGTCAAACAGGCTCTTGGCAAATTACCAGACGGGATTGGAGAATGGCAGGACAAACCTTTTGTCAGCAAGAAGGGCTGGCCGTCTTTTTGCGAAGCCCTGTATATTGTCCATCTGGTCTCACCAGACGCAGAAACCGCCAATAATGCCAAGCTGCCACTGCATGAAGCACGGATGAGGTTGGCCTATGACGAATTACTGGCACACCAGCTTGCCCTGTCCCTGACCCGCCAAAAAATCAAGCAAGTTGATGGCCGCTGCCTGAAAGGCACAGGCAAGGTCAGCCAAAAGATATATCACGCGCTTGAGTTTGAGCTAACAGGTGACCAGAAAAAGGTTCTGGACGAAATTGCCCTTGATATGGAAGACAGGTCCAAGATGTTACGCCTGCTCCAGGGCGATGTTGGCTCGGGCAAGACTGTGGTTGCGCTGCTGGCAATGGCCAAGGCGATAGAGAGCGGCACCCAGGCCGCGATCATGGCCCCGACCGAAGTTTTGGCACGGCAGCACTTTATCAGCTTTGAGGAGATTGCCCAAAAGGCAGGCCTGCGAATCGCGCTTCTAACAGGCCGGGACAAGGGACGCAAGCGCACCGCCAAGCTGCTTGCGCTGATGGACGGCGATATTGACATCATGATCGGCACCCACGCCCTGTTTCAGGAGGATGTCCTGTTTAAGGACCTGGGGCTAGTGATTATTGACGAACAGCACCGCTTCGGCGTTCACCAAAGGCTGGCCTTGCAAGAAAAGGGCGTGGCGGACATGTTGGTGATGACGGCAACCCCTATTCCCCGTACCCTGCTGCTGACCCATTACGGCGATATGGATATTTCCATCATCCGTGAAAAGCCCCCTGGCCGCCTGCCTGTCCAGACCGCCCTGAAAAGCAATGACAAGATAGATGAGATTATCGCGCGGCTTGGCAGCGCACTCGAAAACGGTGTCCAGGTCTATTGGGTCTGCCCGCTGGTCAGCGAATCCGAAAAGCTGGACTTGCAGGCGGCTGAAAAACGCTTTGAAGGGTTATACAGCCAGTTTGGGGCAAAGGTTGGCATGGTGCATGGCAAGATGAAACCTACTGAAAAAGATCTCGTGATGGATGCCTTCAAGGCGGGTGAACTCTCCATTCTGGTTGCCACCACCGTGATTGAGGTTGGGGTCAATGTTCCCAATGCCTCCATTATGGTAATCGAACATGCCGAACGCTTTGGCCTGTCACAATTGCACCAGTTGCGCGGACGGGTGGGGCGCGGCAATGCCCAGTCGACCTGCTTGTTGATTTATCAAGGCCCCTTGTCAAAGACCGCAGGCCAACGCCTTTCCATCATGCGCCAGACCGAGGACGGCTTCCGCATTGCCGAGGAAGACCTGAAAATTCGCGGTGGGGGCGCAGTGCTGGGAACACGCCAGAGCGGCCAGCTGCCCTATAACCTGGCCAATCCTGAAGAACATGAGGAACTGCTCCAGATTGCCCGTGACGATGCCCGCCTGATCCTCAACATTGACCCAGACCTGGCCAGCGCGCGCGGACAGGCTCTGCAAATCTTGCTGCATTTGTTTGAGATAGAGGAAGCCGCCTTTTACCTGAAGGCAGGGTAAATATCCCTCCTGCCCCTGACAAGTCCCACTTTGGGAATATTGCATTGTGCCAAAATGGCTGTTTACCATTAACGCTGCATAACCATGCTCCATTTCAGTATGGTCTTGCAATAAGCCCCGCCTTGCCAGAACAGTCAATCAATTAAATATATATTTAATATCAATGACTTACAAGAAATTCCATCTATTATTTATAAAATTTTTCAGTCTTGTGAAAGCTGGCATCAGTCCTGCAATACTGTAAACAACCTTAAGCGAAGCGGACATCACCGCCGCATAGACATTATATAAAATCACAAAAGGCAAAGCCGTTTCACCAGGCCACCAAGCCCCGCCAATTGGGGATTGCCATCACATAAAAAAGGTAAGATCCCTTTTGTGAACCGAGATTAGGCTGCACGACTCCCAAGCGTGCAGTCCGCCCCTTTCGCACTACTCCCAACAGTGTTAACGCTGTTACCTTTCATGGTAACAGCGTTTTTTCATGTCATCCCAATAGAAAAATTCATCATGATCCAGCCGGGATTGCCAAGTCACCCGAAGCAATATTCCCGCCTGACTTCGTGTTGGGGTCTTCCTCATCCTCATCAATGCCAGGAATGACCAGGCCAGCTGAAATCACCATCTTGGCAGCCTCCTCAACCTTCATGTCCAGGATGGTCACATCCTTCTCTGGTACAAACAGCAGGAAGCCGGATGTTGGGTTCGGCGTTGTCGGCAGGAATACACTGAGCAGGCCATCACGGTCTGCATCAAATCTTTGCCTGATCTCACCCCTGGTATTGGTGGAAACAAACACAATGGAATAAATGCCCTGACGGGGATATTCAATCACCCCGACCTTCTGGAATGAACTATTGGAACTGGTAAGAACGGTTTCAAAGATTTGCTTAAGACCCCGGTACATGTTGCGGACAACAGGCATCCTGTCCATTATCTTGTCACCAAAACCAACAATTGTGCGGCCAAACAGGTTCGCAGCCAAAGCCCCGATAGAGACCAACAAAAAGATCCCCATTAACAGGCCTGTACCTGGAATATCAAATGGCAGGCTCAGCTCAGTAAGAAATTCTGGCAATCTGGGACGTATCCATGCTTCATAAATTGAACTGAACCCTGGCATCACCCAACTGTCAAACAAGGGTTTAACAAGGCGATCAATCAGGTTAATGAACCACCAGACCACATAAAGAGTAATCCCGATAGGGCCGACAATAATCATCCCTGTCAGGAAATAATTCCGCACCTGGACACGAAAGCTTTCCCGATGAGAACCAAGCTCGTCCCCCCCACCAGTGTCTACCCTGTTGCGCTTATCATTTTGCGGATTCATTATACTGACCAGCCTTTTCGTTTACGGCCTTGCCGCCATAACTTACCTAAAATATTGTCCAGCCTCATCCTGCCCAGAAAACATAGGCATATTCATGATCCTGGTTCAAGTCCAAGAAAATTTTGGTGACAGCCTCATGGGGTGCAAGCAAACGTCCTGCCCCTCATAATATTATTTCTTCACTTTGGGCAACACCAAACACTTCATAAAATATAGATTGTGATCGTGGAATAACAAGGGCATTACGGTTTTTTACCCAGCAACACAGATAAATGCTCAACCAAATTTTTAGGTTTTGCCGTAGCCACATAGGTTCTGACATGCCGTTTTTTCTTACGTTTCCCTGTTGTTTTACCAGTACCAAGCGCAGCCGTATGCGTTGGGACACCATCATTCTTGATACGACCCGACACCTCTATACCATCAATCTTTTGCAAACTGGCATGATCCCTTTGTGCAAGCTTCTGCATCCCCACCACTTGATAAGATCTGGCACGGTTAAAGAAAAGATCCCTTTTCTCGTTTTTTGACAGAACCTTAAGCTCTTCTGCATTGGTAAAATCAGAGATTGAAGCGGCGATACGCCCTGTTCTCTGGTGCGCAACCCCCCGCCGAAATAAGGCTCTTGCCAAAACAGCCTTAGGTGTTTTTTCCACACCAATCAGCCTGGTCAATATCTTGATGGCTTGCTTATTTTTACCACCAACAATAGCCTGGTGCGCCTTTTGCATTTCATTTTGGGAAGAGTTTCCTGTTATGGAAGCCATTACAGTTGGGGCATCCAACAAGCCTGGTTCGATTTTTGCGGCCTCCCCAAGGTGTTTCAGAGCTGCATGGTCACGCAAAGCCATCTGGCTGTTGCCGATCTGCCGGAATGCCTTGGCACGGCTGAACAACAAATCCCTGACTTCTGCCGTGGGCAAGACACCCATAGACTGGGCATAGTCCAGGTTTGCAATCGCAGCCTTCATGTTGCCAAGCCGCTGATAGGCAACACCACGCCTCAAAATCGCCAGAGCCTGGGTCAGTCTCGAAATATTTGGGGTTGTGACAAGCTTTGAAAGAATATCAACAGCCAGCTTATTTTGGCCATTCAGGATGGCATTATGGCCTTCGTTCAACATCAGGCCAACACTGGCCTGCGGTGCTGCATTCTGAGCCTGAACCGGCAGGACAAACAATAAGAAAACCAGCCCAACAGACAGGACATTACCTGATAAAAATTTAAGATACATCTGTAAAAACCTTTTTCATTCTAAAACTCACATACCCAAAAGTACTTCAGTTTTAAACGCCTTCCCATTCATAAACCCGTTGCCAGGTTTATAACGATAGAAGGAATAGAAATATCTACAAATGCTATTCCCTAAGCCTATTCAAAAATTAGATTAAAATAGACTTAACCTGGCTTATCATCAATTCCTGAAAGAAACCTTAATATACTCCTAAGACATGAAAACCTATATTTTTAGGGCGCACTCATCCTGTTCAAGAATTTTAACACCTTTATGGGATATAATTCTAAAATTATCTGTAACCTGGCTGCAAAAATCTTGCCATTTTCG
>JAJRRF010000105.1 GCA_024279735.1 Alphaproteobacteria bacterium | reverse complement strand
GCTGGGTCATATGAAGTTCCTTCGTCGTTGATGGAACACTTCAAATACCTGATTTTCCTCTTTGGGTCACATGTGACCCAAAGAGGAAATAACATCCCCCAAAAGTCCACAGCTCAAGTTACACTACCAAAAAGGTGCATGTAGCAGGCTACACAAGCATTTTTGAAACGACACGGACAGGTAAAAGGACAAGCTAAAAGTAACCGTTATTTTTGTGGGGATTACAGTGGGTTCTTATTTTTGGGGCTGGAAACTTGCTCTATCACCATGCCAGGCTTCAACTCACCCGCCGCAACAAAGCCTTGTCCTGCCACATAAAACGGATGTTCAGGCGTGGTGCTGATTTTCTCAGAAACATCCCCTTCACCAAAGTCAGATGTAATAGACGCGGCGCAGTACGAATAAAGGTCTGCTTGACGCGGCGGAACACCGTCTGTCGCGTTTTCACATCACGCGAGAGCACAATATCGCCGACCTTGATAGTTTCAATTGCTTGAGACCCTTGCGGTGTCCAGACAGGTGTGCCAGCGATAAAACATTGCCCGCCTTTAATCCCGCAACTGCCCGCCCTCTGCTGGAAGGGGTATGTCACCCCTTCCACATGTTCATGCCAGACTTTGCCACCTGAAAACGCAGCATTTTATCATCATACATTGTTTTGCTCGCACTATGCACTAGCGCAACTCACCAAAAAACCTAATGGTGGAAAATATCCATATCATCCCAGCCGCCAAGGTCAAGTTTGGCACGGGTTGGCAAAAAATCAAAGCAGGACTGGGCAAAGTCGGTGCGGCCTTCACGCGCCAGCCGCTCGACCATTTTATCGTGCAGCTCATGAAGGTAAAGCACATCGGAGGCCGCATATTCTTGCTGTTCCTGTGACAGGGTTTTTGCGCCCCAGTCTGAACTTTGCTGTTGTTTGGACAGGTCAATGCTGGCCATCTCGCGGCACAAATCTTTCAGGCCGTGCCTGTCTGTATAGGTCCGCACCAGTTTGGAAGCTATTTTTGTGCAAAACACAGGATTGGTCATCACCCCAATATGTTTATACAGGGTGGCAATGTCAAAACGGGCAAAGTGAAACAGTTTTAGCACCTTCTCATCAGCCAGCAGGGCTTTCAGGTTGGGGGCATCATACTGGCCAGCTGCCATCTGTACCAAATGGGCATCTCCCTTGCCGTCTGAAAGCTGGATAAGGCACAGGCGGTCACGTAACGGGTTTAGCCCCATTGTCTCTGTATCTATCGCAACACGGTCGCCAAAGCTGACATCAGCAGGCAGGTCATTTTTATGGAAATGGATAGTCATCGGAGATTATATGCCTTGAAAATTTAGTGTCGCCAGATCATGATAAGGACACCCTCAAGAATAAATGCTTAGGATAGCGTAGGAATTTTATTTGTCAGCCTAAGTCAAAAATGGGCGTATAGTGGGCTATACAAGAATTTTTGAAACGATACTGACGGATAAAAGATCAAGCTAAACGTAACGGTTATAGTTGCGGGTGTCCTAAGCTTTCAGATAGATCATAAAAGCTTTTAAGACAAGGCCAATAGTTGTGATTGAAGAGGAATTTATCAAGGTAGCTGCTATAGGCCTGACCCAATATGAGGTCAATCCCTTGTCCCATACAATGCAGAGTAGCAAGAATTCCTGAACGCTATGGAACGCCCCCTGGCTGGCACGGTCGCTGGTTCGGCTGTGCAATGAAATTAAAGAAAAAAGCGCAGAATCTGGGACGACACGGTTTGGAAAAACAGGGGGGAAAGCTGGCGAAATGGTGTGATCAGCCGTCAATTGCCTCAACCACAGCGTCAAATACCAGCATGACTGAGGTGTGACGCTGTTTGACATCGCGCACGGGGAGTAACAGTTCCAAATCCTGCCATTTTCCAGCTGGCGGCTTGCCTTCTTGTTTCAGCATGACATTCATTTGTTGCCTGAGCTGTTTCAGCTCTATAAGGGTGCAACCGATAATGTGCGCGCCAACAACAGAGGCCGCGCATTGGCCAAGCAGGCAGGCCTTGATCTCCTGTCCAAATGCACTGACCATGCCGTCTTCCATGTTGAGCGAGACTGAAATGGTTGAGCCGCAGATTTTTGAATGACTTGTGGCCTGGTATTGGGGGTTTTCCAGCAGGCCTGAATGGGGAATATTGGCTGTCAGGGAAATCAGCCTGTCATTATAAAGTTCTGATAACATGGATAAAACTTTGATTTGGTGCTGATGGGCTGAGAAATAATCCTGCCATACTTGATGAACAGGGCTAACCGTCTTATAACAGGTTATGGTTGGGCTGGCAAAATTGGCATGGCTCGTGCGTTTTTGGCAAATAATATGGCCAGACAGTTGCCATAGTCATGATATATAGCCATACTGTCAGATAATAAAGTATGTATCATTCCGCCTGCGGCCAAAATGATAGCCCAAAATGGCTGTCACTTCTGGGCAGATTTATATGTGTGGGCACAGTCAGGAAAGACTTTAAGATTATGAATGTGGATGTAAACCTCAATAAAACGGCTTCAGGCAAGCTGAAACGTCCCTCGCGCGCGGAGGCGGAAGAAGCTGTCCGCACCCTGATTTCCTATATTGGCGATGACCCGACCCGTGACGGACTGGTTGACACACCAAAGCGTGTTATCAAGACTTATCAGGAATTTTATTCAGGCTATGAAGAATCCCCCGAAGAGGTCTTGGGGCGTAGTTTTGAGGAAGGCGCGGGCTATGATGATATGGTAATGCTGCGCGATATAGACATTAATTCTCATTGTGAACACCATATGATCCCGTTTATTGGCACAGCCCATATTGCCTATTTCCCGACTGACCGCGTGGTTGGCATTTCCAAGTTGGCACGGGTTGTGGATATTTTTGCCAAGCGTTTGCAGACCCAGGAAACCATGACTGCCCAGATCAGTAATGTTCTTGAGAATGTGCTGAAACCGCAGGGCTGCGCTGTCCATATTGATGCTGTTCACCAGTGCATGTCCCTGCGCGGGATTAAAAAGCCTAATGTGGCAACGGTCACCACCAAGTTTACAGGTATCTTTAAGGACAACTACCATCTGCAAAACCGTTTCCTGGACATGACACGGGGCCGATAAGGCTGAAACAGAACGGAATCGTTTTAAAACCTGCAAGCTTTGCAGGTTTTTTTGCGTTTGGGATAAAAATAAAAACACAGGAAGAATGAATGTCAAAACCACTATTTGCAAATCGGGGTGAGAAAGCAGAGATTGAGGAAGGGACGGTGCTGTCCCCAAAATTTGATAAGGCCGGGCTACTTCCTGTTGTCACCACAGACCATAACAGCGGCAAGGTACTGATGCTCGCCTATATGAATGACCTTGCGCTGGCCAAGACGATAGAGACTAAATCTGCCCATTATTGGAGTCGCTCACGCAATGAGCTGTGGCATAAGGGGGCGACCAGCGGCCTGACCCAAAAGGTTGTGGAACTGAAGATTGACTGTGACCAGGACGCAATCTGGATGTCGGTCGAGGTGCAGGGCGAGGGCTGTTGCCATGTCGGCTATGAGGGCTGTTTCTTTCGTTCCATTCCGCTTGGGGAAAAGCCTGGTGCAAGCCTGAAGCTGGCCTTTAATGAGGGCGGCAAGGTGTTTGACCCGAAAAAGGTTTATGGCAAATAATGTTTTGGGTCAGGCAACGCTTATCACCTTCCGGCCCCATATCTGCCCTGAATTAAGCAAACTGATGGAGAAAGCTTAGGGGGCAGGGCAAAATGGACTATCTTGATTGGGATTAGAGCCTGTCATTTAAAAAACACGAATTGGGGGAACAACTCATGGTCAAGAAGCCTTTATTGGGGGTTGCACTGGGCGGGGGCGTTGCCAAGGGCTGGTCCCATATCGGTGTGCTGAATGTTTTGTGCAAGGCAGGCTTGCGGCCTGACATTGTGGTCGGGACATCAATCGGGTCTGTGGTCGGCGGCTGTTATGCGGCAGGTAAGCTGGACGAGCTGGAAGAGTGGGTCAGTGAACTGACAGTACGCAAGGTTTTCCGTTACCTTGACTTTAACCTGAAGGGCCAGGGCTTTCTTGGTGGTGCAAAACTGCAAAAATTGCTGGCTGGCCGCCTGGATGACATCACAATCAACCAGCTTGACAAGAAATTTGTAGCGGTCGCCACCGAATGTGGGACAGGCCGCGAAATTTGGCTGGACAAGGGGAAGCTGGTCAAGGCCATGAGCGCGTCCTATGCCCTGCCAGGGATTTTTAAACCTGTCAACTTTAACGGCAATCATTTGATGGACGGCGCACTTGTCAATCCTGTGCCTGTCTCTGTGTGCAGGGCTTTGGGGGCGAATATGGTGATTGCTGTCAACCTCAACAATAATATTTTCCAGAAGGGCGGCTTTATTCCTGATGCTGACTTTTTGGGGGAAGATTCTGGCGCGGATATTGTGGCCGAATCGGAAAAACAGGACAGAAGACGTGACCACTCAGCCCTAAGATTGTTGCACAGGCAGCTGGTTGAACGCAAGAATGGGGATACGCCTGGTTTCAGTTCAGCCCTGCTGGATGCCTTCAATATTACCCAGGATCGGATTGCCCGTGCCAGGCTGGCAGGAGACCCGCCAGACCTGATGATAAGCCCCCATTTGGAAGGCGTTGGCCTGTTTGATTTCCATAAGGGCAGGGAGGCGATAAAGCGCGGTGAAGAGGCGGCAGAAAGGGCACTCACTGAAATTGACCATATGGTATCAAGCTGTGCCCGTACCACTCCTGCATAATTAGGCGCGCAAAATAAGAATAAATATCTGAAAAACAAGAAAATGTTCTGGATTTCTTGGCAGTAGCAGCCTATAGATGACAGCAAAATAAGGTCTGTCCTGTTTTGGTTTTGGAAGCAGGTCACAGGCAAACAATATCAGGTAAGACATGGCATTTCATGTTTTACCTTTATGACAAGGCTAGAGGAAAAGACAATGGCTGTACCAAAAAGTAAGATCTCCCGCATGAAACGCGGGTTTCGTCGTTCTACAGATGCACTTAAAAAACCATCTTATGCGATGGACAAAGATAGTGGTGAATGTTACAGGCCGCACCATATTAACCTGAAAACCGGAATGTATAATGGTCGGCAGGTTCTGAATATTGACGAGGATGATGTGTAAAGTCACGTTAAATCCCTGACAATGCCGTAATGTTTTGGATATATGGTGAAATATTCTAAATAAAACAGGTTATTGCCCTTGTAACTTTATAATATCTTTATAAGATGTTAGGGACGATGACGCATTAATTCAAGCAAGGACACTAACATGGGTATTTTCAGAGCTTTATACGTTGTACCGCTCACACTTATTCCTCTCGTAATCTATAATATTATTATGTTTTCCATGGGAGGGGATGGCGAGGATGCTGCAACTGCCTTTGGTGTGTTTAATGACAATGTCCTTTGGGAACTGAATCTTGTTTCCGGGGCTATCTGGAAATTTACCCTTGGCAACCTGATGATTGTTATGTCCCTGATCTTCCTGTTTTTTGAAGTGATCAAGGCGACAAATACCAGTTCAGCCGGTATGGCTGACCACGCCCTGTCAACCCTGGTCTTTATTGCCTTTTTGATTGAGTTCCTGATGGTCAAGGATGCCGGGTCATCAACATTCTTTATCATGATGATTATTGCACTGATTGATGTAATTGCTGGCTTTATGATCTCCATCAGTGTTGCAAGGCGTGACATGATGATGGCTCCTGGAATGGGACACCACTAGCCCTTCTAGTATTTTGGGCTATGAACGGCCAGGATACTTTTGGATAGATATATAACAGGCA
Source organism: Alphaproteobacteria bacterium (assembly GCA_024279735.1). Classification (GTDB taxonomy): domain Bacteria; phylum Pseudomonadota; class Alphaproteobacteria; order Rhizobiales; family JAJRRF01; genus JAJRRF01. The sequence goes on along the minus strand of JAJRRF010000105.1, from coordinate 8,372 downwards.
GTCCCTTTACAGAGGGGGCTGCCTTTTTGTTTGATATGCTCACACGACTGAAAACCCAGGAAATTCATGTTGGGGGATATGTGGTTTGGGTGTGTAGAAAGGGGGGCTGGCCAGAAACGTAATATTGTCTGGACCGCACCTTGTTAACCCTAAAATAACCATTTCACTTTACATCTGGAAAGAAGATAAATTCATAAAATTTATGATATTGGGCAGATTTTTCCTAGAGTTGTTGGGGCTGCTACATTTTTATGAATAAAATTATGCGGTGTATTGGTTCATGACACCCAACATCAAGCAGGATGACAGCCTAATGACTTCTCATACAACGAGTGGACAAGACCAATCATCTGAAGGTGAAAACAGGTCAGCCGATTTTATAAGTGAAAAATTATTGTCAAATATTATGACAGTAACAGACCAGGCTGCCTATCACTGGAACCTGAAAAAAGATACCATAGACTGGACTGATAATATCAGGGCAATCTTGGGCATTGAGGATATTGGGAAGATCAATACAGGGCCTGCCTTTGGTCTGCTGGTTGATTCTGAACATGCTGCCAACAGGTACGACCTGATTGTTTCGCCTAAAAATCACAGGGGCAAGGTCGGGATGCCTTACCAGAATGTTTTTCGTTTCTTTCCTGAAGGGCGCGGGGCAGGGCTGGGCGAAGAGATCTGGATTGAGGAAAAGGGGCGTTGTTACCTTGGGGATGATGGCACAGTGGAACATGCCTTTGGTATTATGGCCTCTCTCAAGGGTGACCAGAACCTGTATATCAAGCAGTTTTTTGTCAACCAGGAAGGCGAGGAAGTTGGGCTGGTCAGTCGTCACAGGTTGCTTGACCACTTGGAAAGATATATTATTTCCAGTGCCCAGGACAAAAATATTGGGTTTTTGTTGGTCGCCGTCCGCAATCTGTCACAGATTAATGAGACATCGGGTTTTGATATTGGTGACGAGGTGATTTCAGCCATAGGCGCGAGGTTGCGTCAGTTCATGCGCGAAGATGACATTATCTGCCGTTTTTCATCGAACCAATATGCCATTGTCCTGCATAACTGCATCAAGGGAGACCTGGAAGTTGCAACCCAGCGTTTTCTCCAGGCGATCCGTGACCAGGTGATCGGGACTTCGGCAGGCCCTGTCTCAGCAACAATCTCTATTGGCGGCCTTCAGGTTCCAGATCAGGGGCAGTCGCTGAACCAAGTGATAGCCTCGACGATGGAAGCCTTGGATATTGCCCTGGAGAAGAGCTATGACAGTTTTGAGAATTTTCAGCCAGGCCAGGATATTGAGCTGGTCCGCAAGCGGAATATGGAAATTTCAAGTTATATCATGAGTGCACTGAATGAAAAAAGAATGCTGTTGGCACTTCAGCCCATTGTCAATGCTGACAATGAGGATGTTGCCTTTTATGAAATTTTGCTCCGTATCCAGAACGAGGACGGGACGATCATTTCGGCAGGAGAGTTCTTCCCGGTCGCAGAGCAGCTTGGCATGAGCCGACTGATAGACTACCGTGTGCTGGAACTCTCAATACTTTATGCCAGGAGTAAACCTGATGTGCATTTGTCCCTGAACATTTCAGGCCTGACCTGCGGTGATGAGGAGTGGATTGACATGCTCAGGCTGCTTCTCAATAATGAGGCAACCTTGGCCAATCGGCTGATGATTGAGATTACTGAAACGGCTGTCATTGAGGATATTGATGTCACTGTTCAATTTGTGAAGAAGGTAAAGGAACTGGGCTGTAAGGTTGCCATTGATGACTTTGGTGCGGGTTATACGTCCTACAAGTCAATCCGTTTGCTTGATGTTGATATGGTCAAGATTGACGGTAATTTTATCAGGGACATTCCCCGTAACAAAAAAGACCAGATTATTGTCAAGTCGCTGATTTCATTGTGTAATGAAATGGGTATTGAGACGGTCGCTGAATTTGTAACAGACCAGTATGCAGCGGATATGCTGCGTAGTTTTGGTGTGACCTATCTCCAGGGCTTTTTCTTTGGCAAGCCTGTCCTGCTGGACAGTGAAAAAAACCTGGCTAAGAAACGCTCTGGGGCTGCGGCTTAGGTTGTCATGGAGTGCAAGGGGCTGTGCCCCTGTGCCCCGTTTAGTGAAATGAGCTCAGGCCTTTTTGGTTGCGCTTGATTTCTTTTTAGGTGTCACCTTCTTCTGTTTGGAAGCGGGTGATGCCTTTTTTTGCGGCTGGGGAGCTGTGGCCTTTTTGGTCACAGCCTTCTTTTTGGCAGTTTTTTTAGGTGTTGCCTTTGCTTTTGGTGAAGCCTGTTTCTTGGGGGCAGTTTTCTTTCCTGGTTTATGCCCCATTCCTGCCCGTCTCTGCTTTAACTCAAGTAAAAATTTACCAGTATAGCTGGCCTTGACAGCCATAATGTCTTCAGGTGTGCCTTCGGCAACGATCCTGCCGCCGCCATCGCCCCCTTCAGGGCCGATATCAATAATCCAGTCAGCGGTCTTGATGACTTCAAGGTTGTGTTCAATCACGGTGACGGTATTGCCCTGGTTGACCAGTTCATGCAGGACTTCCAGCAGTTTGGCAATGTCATGGAAATGTAGCCCTGTCGTAGGCTCATCAAGAATATAGAGTGTCCGTCCTGTTGCCCGTTTGGCCAGTTCCTTTGACAGCTTGATGCGTTGGGCCTCGCCGCCTGACAGGGTATTGGCACGTTGCCCTATGGTAATATAGCCCAGGCCAACACGCTTCAGGGTCTCCATCCTGTCACGGATAGAGGGTACAGACCTGAAAAATTCGGCGGCATCCTCAACAGTCATCTCAAGCACATCGGCAATCGACTTGCCTTTATAATGGATCTCGAGGGTTTCACGGTTATAACGCTTGCCCTTGCACTGGTCGCACTCAACATAGACATCTGGCAAAAAGTGCATCTCAATTTTCAGGACACCATCGCCCTGGCAGGATTCGCAGCGGCCGCCCTTGACATTAAACGAAAAGCGGCCAGGCTTGTAGCCCCGCGCCCTGGCTTCGGGCAGGTTGGTGAACCATTCACGGATTGGGGTAAAGGCACCAACATAGGTGGCGGGGTTGGAGCGCGGTGTGCGGCCAATCGGGGACTGGTCAATATCAATAATCTTGTCAAGATATTCCAGCCCATTAATGGTCTTGTAGGGCGCGGGCTGGTGGCGGTTATTGTTCAGGTGTTTGGAGACGGCCTTGTAAAGTGTCTCGATCAACAGGGTTGATTTTCCGCCGCCTGACACGCCAGTCACGCAGGTCAGTGTGCCCAGGGGAATTTGGGTGCTGATATTTTTCAGGTTATTGCCCGTTGCACCCGTTATCTCAAGGTGGCGACCCTCAAAGGCTTTCCTGTGGAATTGCGGTGTCGGTATTTCCAAAGCACCTGTGAGGTACTGTCCAGTCAGGCTGTCAGGATTATCCCTGATTTCCTGCGGCGTGCCCTTGGCAACAATCTGGCCGCCATGTACCCCTGCGCCCGGGCCAATGTCAAATACATAGTCCGCAGTGAGGACAGCATCCTCGTCATGTTCAACAACAATCACAGTATTACCCAGGTCACGCAAATGTTGCAGGGTCTGGAGCAGGCGGTCATTGTCGCGCTGGTGCAGGCCGATGGAAGGTTCGTCAAGGACATAAAGCACACCTGTCAGGCCAGAACCAATCTGTGAGGCAAGGCGGATGCGCTGGCTCTCTCCGCCAGACAGCGTGCGTGAACCGCGTGACAGGCTGAGATAGCCCAACCCAACATCATTGAGAAACTTGAGGCGGTCTGTTATTTCCTTCAGGATGCGCTCGGCAATGGCATTTTGTTTTTCATTGAGATGTTTTGGCAAGTCCTGAAACCATTTTTCGGTATCGGCAATAGAGCGTTCTGTCACCTGGCCAATATGGTTTTGGTGGATCTTGACTGCCTTCGCCTTTGCATTAATGCGGTAACCCCCACACTTGTCACAGGCAAAGTCTGACTGGAAACGGGACAGTTCATCGCGGATGGCATTGGATTCTGTCTCCTTCCAGCGTCGCTCAATATTCTTGACAACACCTTCAAACGGGCGGGTGACCTTATAGGTCTTTTTGCCGTCATCATAGATAAAGTCTATGGTGTCCTTGCCTGTGCCAAACAGTATCGCGTCATGGTGTTTTTTGGAAAGCTTGCGCCAGGGGGTCTTGAGCGAAATATCAAGGTGTTTGCACAGGGCTTCCAGGGTCTGGCGGTAATAGGGCGCGGTTTTTCCGCCTTTGGCCCAGGGCGCGAGGGCGTTGTTGCCCAGGGACAGGTCTTCATTGGGGACAACCAGGTTTGGTTCAAACTTGAGCTGGGTGCCCAGGCCGTCACACTGGCTACACGCCCCAAACGGGCTGTTGAAGGAAAACAGGCGTGGCTCAATCTCCTCAATGGTGAAACCGGATTCAGGGCAGGAAAACCGAGCAGAAAAAGTGGTGCGCTGCGGCTCTTCGCCGTCCTTTGCTGCTGCTGCAATTTCAGCAACCAGCAATCCGTCCGAGAGGTTCAGGGCAGTCTCAACGCTGTCAGCCAGCCGGTTGCCCATATCCTTCTGCACAACCAGGCGGTCAACCACAACATCAATATCATGCTTAAATTTCTTGTCCAGGGCAGGGGCATCGGGTATCTCGTAAAATTCCCCGTCAATCTTGACGCGCTGGAAACCCTTTTTGAGCAGCTCAGACAGTTCCTTTTTATATTCACCCTTGCGGCCGCGCACAATGGGGGCCAGCAGGTAAAGCCGTGTCTTTTCAGGCATATCCAGGATACGGTCAACCATCTGGGATACGGTCTGGCTCTCAATCGGCAGCCCTGTTGCAGGGGAGTAGGGGATGCCGACACGGGCATAAAGCAGGCGCAGATAGTCATATATTTCGGTAATGGTACCGACCGTGGAGCGGGGGTTGCGTGAGGTGGTCTTTTGCTCAATGGAGATGGCAGGGGACAGACCCTCAATCGAATCGACATCCGGTTTTTGCATCATTTCCAGGAACTGGCGGGCATAGGCCGACAGGCTCTCGACATATCGCCGCTGGCCTTCTGCATAGATGGTATCAAACGCCAGCGATGATTTCCCTGATCCTGACAGGCCAGTAATAACCACTAGTTGGTCACGGGGAATATCAATATCAATATCTTGCAGGTTATGCTCTCTTGCACCCCTGACGGAAATATATTTTTGCATCAGTCCCCGGTAACCCTGTTTTTATGTCAGAAGGCAAGTGTGAAGTCTTTAGTGGTCGTGACCACAGCCGCCTGCCTGGTGGACATGACCATGTGCCTTTTCTTCATCCGTGGCATCGCGGATGTCTTTTATCTCAATATCAAAATAGAGGGTCTTTCCCGCCATTGGGTGATTGGCATCAACATTGATATGCTCATCATCAACAGATATGACAGTGACAGGAAACTCCCCTTCAGGGGTGTTGAAGGCCACCATTTCCCCGACAGGCGGCAGGTTGCCCTTGAAATTTTCTTTTGGCACAGCCATCAGCAGGTCTTCGTCAACAGGGCCATAGCCTTCTTCTGCCGGAACCTCAATTGACTTTTTGGAACCGATAATCAGGCCTTCAAGTGCCGTTTCCAGTCCCTTGACGACATTCTGGTAGCCATGCAGATATTCCAAGACCTGGCCATCTGACTGTTCCAAAATTTCGCCCTTTTCATTCTTGAGGGCATATTCCATTGAGACAACTTTATCTTTACTGATCATTCCTGAAGATTCCCTGATATGAATTTTGGTTTTGTTTTGTTTATGGCCTGTTTGGGGAAAAGGTGCAATTTAAACTTTTCCACTATTCACATAAAAGAACATTGTAGGAACTTAAAATGATCCTGTCAGAACTTCGGCAATGACCGCAAAAAAGTCAGTTTATGCTGATATTCTTTTCAGAATGGAAAAAGTGGGGTGTGTGCGGCTGTCTTTTTCCAAAGGAATATGCTAGGTATTCTTGTTAAAAGGGTGTTTGTCATCTAATAGGTGTGAGGTTATCGGGATGCGTTTCAGGACAGGCAGTAAATTTTTTGTACCCGCGCTGATGGGGTGTTGGCTGGCGACAGGCGGGTCTGCCCTGGCGCAAAAGGCAGTCACTGCAAGTGATGACCCTATTGCAAAGGTGCTCAAAAAGAAAAAAACAACAGATATTGCTGGCAAGGCTGTTACTACTGTAAAGCCAAAACCAAAGGTTGTGGATCGGGGCATTCCTAATGAGGTGCCGCTCCCGGCCCGCAAGCTTTTTGGCTATCTCCAGTCCCCGGCCCCAATGAAGGCCAGTTCTTACGGCGGATATGCAAAGGGCTGCATGAGCGGCGCAGAAGAGATGCCGATTAATGGCCTGGCCTGGCAGGTGATGAGATTGTCCCGTAACAGGAACTGGGGGCATCCGGTTTTGATTGACTATCTGAAAAAGCTGGCTGTTGATGTCCAGCAAAAGGATGGCTGGCCCGGACTGCTGATCGGGGACATTTCCCAGCCCAGGGGCGGGCCAATGCTGACAGGCCATAAGAGCCACCAGCTTGGGCTGGATGCTGATATCTGGATGCGCTCCATGCCCAGCCGCCGCCTGACCTATAAGGAACGTGAGGAAACAGCCGCGCCTTCCATGCTCTCTGGCAAGATTTCAATCAGCAAGACCAGGTTTAAGCCGGGCAATGTAAAGGTGTTGCGCCGCGCTGCCTCATCGCCGCTGGTGGCCAGGATTTTTGTCCATCCAGCGATCAAGAAGGCTGTCTGTGAGGCCACCAATGATGACCCGAAGCGGGAAAGCTGGCTTAAGAAAATACGCCCTTGGTGGGGACATCATTACCATTTCCATGTCCGGCTGAAATGCCCCAGAGGCAGCAGGGGCTGCAAGAACCAGAGACCTGTTCCCAAGGGCGATGGCTGCGGGAAACCGATTAATGACTGGTTTGCCATGATGACCCGCCCACCGAGAAAACCTGCAAAGCCAGCCGTCAAGCCGACCAAGCCAAGGAAACCGAGAAAGAAACGTTACCTGACATTGGCAAAGCTGCCCAAAAGCTGCCGCCGCGTCCTGTCATATGGCCGTCACAAAAATGCAATGCTGTTCGCCAAGGGAGTAGGGGAGAACGTTACCCTGCCAGTCAGAAGGCCAGTGAATTAATGTAGCGTAGGGGCGGCGGAAACAGGAAGGTTTGGCCAAACACCTCCTTGTGCGAACGAGTATTCCATTCGTTTGCAACGTTGACGCAAAGATGTGAGCGAAAACCTTGCGTCTCTGTGTGGCTAAAATTGGCATGAACGTAGGAAAAAGGGAACACCCCCATTCATTCCTGCAAGGGTTTCGGTGGGCGGCGTGGAGCAGGTCAGCACAGACGGCATGGGACTGTTATCACATGGTGTTTACCTGCACGAGAAGGTGATACGTCCACTTGTGATACGAGTGAGAGTCTTGGGAGTTCTTCTCCCGTTGGGTTGCGATCGTGAAATTCTGCAGCCTAAAAATATATATCTTATCGTTTTGATAGCAATGGGCTGGCTTCTGCTACGCCCAACCCTATGATGTTTTGAAGAACAATGCCGCAATGCTTTCAGCCTTAATTTTGTTTTCAGGGACGAGCCCAATGTTTGTCCGCAACTTCGATATCCAGACCTGTTAGCGTTCTGTTTTTCGTATGCTGAAGCTGAACTTTGGGATTTTGAGTTTCCGTTATCGTTATGCGCCTGCACAGGAAGGGTTGACAGTAATATGATGCTGGCGGTAACCGCGCCAAGTGGGATGTAGCTCGTGATAAGGTTCATGATTATCTCTTTGGAAATTGAAAACAGGACACAGGTACATGGCGGTGAGACCATGGCCTGAGTTATGATGTGAGGCAGTTTTTAGGAGATTTATCGGCAGCTGAAACGCATTCTTCCCCGCACCCTGATACGATACTGGCCATTAGAAAGCTTCGTCTTATGGCAACTTATCAGCCTGTAAAATTTGCCTCTACGGCCTTTTGGAAAACCATAACCGTGAACAGTCAGACAGTGGTTGCTTGCCCTGCTTGCGACGATCGCCCTGTTTTTCTGTATGATATCAGGACATCGGTCATTTCTTTTAAAGGGGTCATTTTTTTTAATGACGGTTGTTGTTATTATCGCTCCATAAACCATACGCTGCGATTTGGGGCTGCCGCTATGAGCCTGGACTGGCAGGGATGAAAGCAGCATGGCAGCAGCAGTCACTGCGCCAAGCGGGATATATTTTGCGGTGTTTTTCATCAATAGTTTGGACAGTTTCATGCTGCTATAGTCCCGTAGTTACACAGCTTCTTGAATTCAGGTTGTGATTTAATGGAGTTCAACTCAAAACCTAACATGGAAGAAAAGGTTTTGAGCAGGTGTTCGTTGGATTTTC
>JAJRRF010000104.1 GCA_024279735.1 Alphaproteobacteria bacterium | reverse complement strand
CGAAACAATTCCCCGAAAATGGCAAGATTTTTGCAGCCAGGTTACAGATAATTTTAGAATTATATCCCATAAAGGTGTTAAAATTCTTGAACAGGATGAGTGCGCCCTAAAAATATAGGTTTTCATGTCTTAGGAGTATACAACGACTTTTTTCCCTTAAATCAAAGCTGATAGTTTTGAGGGTGTCCTAAGCGGTATTTTTTGGGCGGTTTCGTCCTGCTGAGTCTTTGTAAACCAGTGTGATGGTGAAAAACTGCCTAAAAATTGAGACTGGCTCTGTGCAAACCTGTCAAGAAGGGGTAAAGCAATAGAAAAATATTTTGCGGAGTCTGCTATATGTCCCCTATTAAAGCCAAAGATTGCCCAACAATGGATGAAGTGCGCGTTGAGATTGACCGCATTGACAAAGAGTTGGTTGACCTGATTGCAGAGCGGTTCAGCTATGTTGACCGTGCCTGGCAACTGAAGGAAAATCCAGAAGATGCCGTTGTGCCTTGGCGTATCCAACAGGTGGTTGATAAGGTCAAGGCACGCGCTGAAGAGAAGGGCATTCCGCCAGAACTGGCCGAATCTGTCTGGCGGCAAATGATTGGCTGGTTTATTCAGTTTGAGGAAAGCAACCTGGAAAAAAAGAAGTAATGGCGGTTGCCATTGCCTTGCCTGGCCAAAACAACCATATCCAAGCTATAGCATAAACAAGAGCCGACACGAGTTGGCAAAGGAATAAACTATGTCAACAAATTCAGACAATTTCATTTCAGGCGCAACCGGGGACTGGGAGGTGGTGATTGGCCTGGAAGTCCATGCCCAGGTGACTTCAAACGCCAAACTGTTTTCAGGCGCGCCGACCACTTTTGGGTCTGAACCAAACTCGAATGTCAGCCTGGTCGATGCAGCGATGCCCGGTATGTTGCCGGTGATAAATGAGGAGTGCGTCAGGCAGGCGGTACGAACTGGCCTTGGACTGAAGGCGCAGATCAATAACCGTTCCATCTTTGACCGCAAGAACTATTTTTATCCAGACCTGCCGCAGGGCTACCAGATTTCGCAGTTCTCTGACCCAATTGTCGGCAAGGGGGCTGTTCAGCTTGATATGAAGGATGGCAGTACCGTCACCATCGGCATTGAGCGTCTTCATCTTGAGCAGGATGCGGGCAAGTCGACACATGAGGCCAGCCAGACTGTGGTTGATCTGAACCGCTCCGGTGTTGCCTTGATGGAAATTGTCTCTGATCCTGACATCCGTTCTTCAGAGCAGGCCAAGGCCTATGTCAACAAGATCCGCACCATTGTCCGCTATCTGGGAACATGTGACGGCAATATGGAAGAAGGTTCCATGCGCGCCGACGTCAATGTTTCAGTGCGCAGACCTGGTGACGAGCTTGGCACGCGTCGCGAGATCAAGAACATGAACTCGATCCGCTTTATTGGTCAGGCAATTGAGTATGAGGCGCGCCGCCAGATTGATATTTTGGAAGACGGCGGTGTGATTGAGCAGGAAACCCGAAAATTTCATACTGACACAGGCAAGACCTCAAAAATGCGCGGCAAGGAAAATGCCCATGACTACCGCTATTTTCCTGACCCTGACCTGCTGCCGCTGGAATTTCCGCAATCTATGGTGGACGAACTGGCTGCTGATTTGCCGGAGTTGCCGGATGAGAAAAAGGCGCGTTTCATCGCTGAATACGGCCTGACCCCTTATGATGCTGGCGTATTGGTCGCGACCCGGATTGACGCGGAATATTTTGAGAAGGTCGCTAAGGGACGGGATGGCAAGCTGGCCTCCAACTGGGTGACGGGCAGCCTGTTTGGCGCGCTCAATGCGCTTGGCAAGACGGTAGAAACTTCCCCGATTGCCCCTGGCCAGTTGGGCGAACTGATTGACCTGATTTCTGACAACACCATTTCAGGCCGCATCGCCAAGGATGTGTTTGAGATCATGCTGGAAACCGGCGACAATCCTGGCAAGATTGTTGAGGAAAAAGGCCTGAAACAGGTCACCGACACAGGCGCAATCGAGGCCATTGTTGACAAGATTATTGCCGATAATCCCGACCAGGTCGAACAGCTCAAGACCAAGCCCAAAACCATAGGCTGGTTCGTCGGACAGGCCATGAAAGCAAGCCAGGGCAAGGCCAACCCGCAAATGGTCAATGAATTACTGCGCAAAAAACTGGAAATTGGCGACTGACCAACGGGGTTGGTTTTGTCTTGTTTTGGGGAAGGTTTTGTATATGGGACTGTTTACGAAAGAATGTCCGTTTTGTCATCATACTGTGTTTAGGCCTCTCTATTGGTTGCATGAAAGACGACATACCAAATTGCTTGATGATGGGCAAATGACGGATCATTACGAACTCAGGGAAGAAGATCGGTACAAGGGGTCTTTAGAGGGAGTGCCGCAAGTTTATCACCATGAGAAATGTGGTGCCCAAACAGGGATGCCGGAAGATATTATCCGCAGCTATCTTGTCAAGCCAGACCTTTATAGTCCGTACACTTTCTGCGTCGGTTGCAATGATTACGTACCCCATAGCGAGGTGTCCTGGGTGGAGACAGGTGAAAGCTTGATGTTTATATGAAGGGGTTGGCAAATAAGAAAGACGCCAGTAGCCCCTGGTAATAATATCCTGGCTGGAATGGATCTGGAGTCATTTCGCATATTTTTGTTTTTGATAGCTGGGTTCACCCTGTTCTCTCTCTCTTTACCTGGCCTACAGCCAATATGATGCCATCCATGCCAGCTTCTCAAAAATCATGATCTCCATGATCTTCTTCTATATCTCCTCGTTGATTATCATCCTGGACGCGGAATATAACTCCATTTTGCATGATGGGCTGGAGGAGGGGTGATGGATGGCCAAGCTATGTAGGAAATTCCTGTTTCAATAAGGTACTGTCTCTAAAGTGCAGTGAATAAGATCCTGCTTGCGGTAAATTCTCTTTTGTGCAAGGGATTGTCCTATGTTTGTTGATATGTCACTGTTGAGACAGAACAATCAGGGCAAAGAAGGGCATAATATATGCCTTCACCATAATCTATTATATCCTCTACAGCCAACTGGGCAATAAAAATCATGGACTTTTGGCAATCGGGGCAGGGGGTGTAACTAAAATCCTGAACCCAGCCAGGCAATCCCCCAACTTGAGAAGTCATAATGGTTGGGGAAAAGGGGTCTGCTGAGCGGTACACTGACCCAGCCTTGTGAGACAAGGTTAATGTATTGGCTGGGAGGGGGGCATAATCATCAATGTCTGGCAGGTAGTCTGGACGTTGATTGTTTTCATGCCATGAGGGTTTGCCATCTTTATCTATTTTCATAAATAAATGATCGCCATAGGATGCGCACAGTTCGCAAGTTGTGATTATTAATTTTTCTTGCGAAAAGGGAATAAAGCTGAGCTGGCTTTCCCTTAAATCAAACTCAAACAAATTGCTCATTGGGCTGTTGCACCAGTGGCATGTGTCATCTGATTTGGTACAGGTGGTGACAATACTGGTTTGCTGAACGGAGGTTTTGGCAATCAGGGGATAACATGTCCCAAGGGTCAGTTCACGGGCTTGCGCGTTGTCATCAAGTTCCCACCCGTTGCAACGGGCGTATTCTTCAGGCGGGATAAAGAGTTCTGCTGTCCATTTTGGGGGGTGTTCTCGCCATTGGGAAAATTGGGCAAGCACTTGATCTGTCCGGATAGAGGACAGGGCTTGAAGAATTTTATCAGGGTTAGTGCTAACATTGCTAATCAGGTTCTGGGTTATTTGGGAAGAGGCTGCCCTAAACATATAACTTGGGGAGTATGCTTCAAGCTCCATATAAAAGATCAGGGCGTTCGTCATGTCAGCCTCTGTAAAAAGGGCTATTTCCCCAATAATTTGGTCTCCATAATAGGCATTATTTTGCACAACTTCATCAATAAGCTGTGTGACCTGTTGTTGGGACATCATCCCATATAGTTCTTCTGAGGAGTATTTGCAGGGAAGATAATTTATGAGTGGATCATAATTTTTTTGACTGATTTCAAAGTTGATTTTTAGTAGCTCAACAAGGTCTGAAATTCCCTGGTAAGGGTCAATATCCTTTCTGTTTTCGCGAATATATTTCTCTTTTGCAATTTGTTTCGCCTTCCGCTGGCATGGCATACATACCCCATCAGTTTTCTCAGCTGTTGCGGGCAATATCATTGCGGTGCATTCTGTATTTTGACATTTTATTTTGCGTGTCATTTTTCTGATACCTCTGGTCAATGGGGTGACCCGGCAGGTCTTTTTGTTCAGTTGGTGGTCATTATACCCCCATCACAACCTTCACCGCCAGATAAACAATTGCCAAGCCCCCAATCACCGCCAGCGCGCTCACCAGAAAGCCTGGCTTGGCCTTCATGGCCTGGCTGAGACGCTCCACGCTCTGGTCATCCAGGCGGATACCGCTGTTGGAAAAGGCGTGGATGCCTGCGGAAATCTGGCGGCTGTCATCAAGCAGCTGGGGCAAGACCTGCATAAAACGGCCAACGCTCTCAATACCCTCTTTGGCTTCCTTGATCTTGGCCTTTGGCCCAAGCTGTTCCTTCATCCAGTCACTGACCACCGGTTCGGCGGTGCGCCACATATTCAGTTTCGGGTTCAGGGTGCGGGCAACCCCCTCAACCACCACCATAGTCTTTTGCAGCATCAGCAATTCGGGGCGGGTTTCCATCTCGAACAGTTCGGTATATTGTAACAGTTGTCCCAAAAATTGCCCCATAGAGACCTCATCGGCTGGCCTGTCCTGGATCGGCTCACCCACCGCGCGCAGAGCCTGGGCAAATTCTCCCACCGAATAGTGGGACGGCACATAGCCTGCCTCAAAATGGAAACGGGCAGCGCGTTCATAGTTGCGGGTGACAAAGCCATAAATAATTTCGGCAAGATAGCGTTTTTCCATCGCCCCAAGCCGTCCCATAATGCCAAAGTCAATCGCGACAATGGTGCCGTCTGCCTCGACAAATAGGTTGCCCTGGTGCATGTCAGCATGAAAAAAGCCGTCACGCATGGCATGGAGCAAAAAGGTCTGCATCAGCTTTTCACCAAGGGCAGGGAGGTCATGCCCCGCCTTGCGCAGGCCGTCGAGGTCATTCATTGGCGTGCCGTCAATCCATTCCAGTGCCAAAACGCGCTGGGTGGTGTGCATCCAGTCCACCTCAGGAACGCGAAAGCCCTTGTCGTCCTTGATATATTCCGACATTTCAGAAATCGCAGCCGCCTCAAGCCGCAAGTCCATTTCCAGGGAAACCGAATGGGCGAGGGTGTCAACAATGGCAACGGGGCGCAGCCTCTTGGCCGCAGGTATCAGGCGTTCGGCCATCCTTCCTGCGAAATAGAAGGTTTCCAGGTCAGTCTTAAAACGGTGTTCCACGTCAGGACGCAAGATTTTTATCGCCACTTCCTTTAACGCGCCGTCCTTGCTGATGGTTGCCTTGTGAACCTGGGCAATCGAGGCCGCCGCCACAGGTTCTGAAAGTTCTTCAAACAGTTGCTGGATTGGCTTGCCTAGCTCCTTGACCAGTATTTCTTGGGCTCTGGTCATGGAAAAGGGCGGCATCTTGTCCTGGAGACGGGTAAAGTCCTTTGCCAGCTTTTCGCCGACCAGGTCTTCACGGGTGGCCAGGAACTGCCCCAGCTTGATATAGCTCGGCCCAAGACGGGCAAACCCAGCAGAAATTGGCGACAGGCCATTCTCTGCCTTGAGAAACCAGGAAAAGGGAGTGGTCAAAAAACGGATCACACGCACAGATCTTGGCAGCCTGCCACCAGGCGGTGTCAGGTCAATGCCGCTATGGAGCATAATCAGCCCAGAACGGGCAAGGCGGACAAGATGGATCAGGGGCTTAAACATAGTGTCTTGTTAGTTGGTTTTGCCCCTGTTGTCTAATGCAGAATCCAAAAAACCAAGGCTTTTTGGCTGGCTGTCCTTTCTTGCCTGTCCAAGGAGAGATGGCACATTATTTCCCAGCCAGGACATCCTTGACATCTTGCCAGGTCGGGAAGTGGCTGGGATGGTCAGGAAGCACACCCATAGGGATTTCCGCAGCCAGCCCGCTTTCCTGGGCGTGTTTTTCAAATCCCTTGTTTTTCCAGAAGGAAGCCCCTGGCATTGTGGTTGGTATGACCAGCACAAAGAACAGGGCACGGCCAAGGATCGCCGAGGTGAGTATGGCCAGAGACAAAACCAAGCCAACAGTCATGCCGAACAAGTTTGTGGGCAGCCCCCAAACCGCAATAGCCAAGCTTAGGAGCATTGCAAAACCAAGCAGCCCATTACGTAAAAGATAGCTTTTGCCATAGGTCGTGGTTTGTTCAAAATGGGAAACCACGCCTTCATCTTGGCTATGGCGTAAATCACCTGCATGAAACACCAGCCCGATTGCTTCCAGAACCAGCCCCAGAAAAATTATCCCAGCGAGGGGCGGAAGCAGCGGCGATAGGGCGGCAGGTGTATAAAACAGCGCGGACACGGCCAGCATTAAAACCCCGCCAAGAGAAAGCAGTGTGCCGACAAAGCTGGTGGCGGTTTGCCAATGGTTCCAAAACGGACGAGCCTTGATCAGGTAGAGTTTAACCATATAGAACAGACCAACCACACCACCTATAACAGTAAAAAAGGCCATGATATTGGTCAAAATTTGGGTGGTACTTAAGGACATCCCAAACAGGCCATCACCTGCACCAAAAAAGCCGTTATAGCCAACCAGGCCAAAGAACACATAACCGCTCAGTCCCATAAAGAACAGGGAGACCCCAGCAATCTCGCGGCTGACAGGGCTATGGCGCAGATTGTTAAAGCCGCGATAGAACCGCAGCGGCTTGCCCAAATGCAAATTAAGCCGCAACATGCCGTAGGTCATAAAGGTAAAGGCAGCCAGCATAAGCGGCATGAACAGGGTCTCACCTGCCAGGCCAGTGCCTTGCAGGCCAAGCCAGGGGCCAAAATAGCTGAGCAGAAACACCCCCATTACCATTTGGGTACAAAGCGTAAAGGCGATATGGGCGTTTTCATGGGAGGTCAACAGGTCTTTAAAATTCCAGTTTTTGCCGGGCAGTTTTTTGCTGTCATCAATCGCAGGCAGATATTCACCGCTTTTGCCGTCTTTCTTATATTTGACGGAGCTATTGTCGGGGCGTTTAAACACACGCTCCAGGGAACGGGTTATCTGGAAACGGATATTGGGCTGGGTGATTTCAGGATTGGGGAAACCTGGAATGGTGGTGTTGGACTGTTCGCGGTTTTCTGGGGTGTTCTCAATTACGCCAAAATCCAGCGCATTGCCAAGACAGGCCGACACACAGGCTGGTTTCAGGCCAACCTCAAGACGGTCAACACACATATTACATTTTGAAACTGAGCCTTTCACAGGGTCAAGCTGGGGCGCGTTATAGGGGCAAACCCAGGTGCAATAGCCACAGCCAAAACAAATGTCAGGGTCTTGCAGCACTGCTCCATATTCGGCAAATTTGGTATAGGCGCGGGTTGGGCAGCCTTTCAGACACACAGGGTCGTCACAATGGTTACAGGCCATCGAGATATTCATGCGGTTATAGGACGGGTATGAGCCGCTCTCGACATAGCCCACCGAGCGAAATGCAATATGGTCAGGGAGGTCATTTTTCTCCGAACACGCCGCCTCACAGGCATGGCAGCCAATACAGTTGTCAGCAGTAAAGAAAAAGCCGTGCTGCTTATAACGGTTCGGGTTGTCGCCAACACTGTCATCCCCATTAATGCGAAAACTTTCGCTTTCTGCCAAGCCGCTATCCTTCAGCAGGTCAATAGATTTTCCGTAACGGTTCACACTGTCGCTTTCAGGATCATTCAGCTTGGCGTAACCGGGTTCATTGTCACGTATCTTTAACATTGTCGTGTGTCCTGGGTTTTGTTTTTTGTTTCTGGTGTCCCTCTATTATGAGAGGTCACATAGTCCTAAAGATAAAGGCTCTGATTGTGTCAGGGCTGGGGGAATAACCGCCCTCTGTCGTAATGGCCTGATCTCTAAAATAGTTATCGCTCTTACATCGAAAACCATAACCAACACCATATTTGCGGCAACCAGGGCGCATACATGGATGCGCCCCTACGGGGTTCATAATCATATTTTAGTTTCGCACATAATATTTATCTTCTTGCCACTTGGAGGGATTTCCTAAAATATAGTCTGCAATCTTGCTATAAGATTTTTCACTGCGAATAATATGCTCATAAAAATTGCGTTGCCATAATCGCCCATCAAACCGTGGCCATCCTTTATCTTTAACATTGCGGATATAGTGATTGGTTGTCATAATCTTAAACCACTGCACCATTTCCTGTAGGGGCGCATCCATGTATGCGCCCTCTATCGTATCAAGCGGTGTTTGACTGTTTTCTAAATCTAAAGGCCTGCTAATTGTAATAATCCCATGAAAATGATTAGGCATCACCACAAAATCATAAAGCTCTATGCCTTCAAATTTTTCTGCTAACTTTAGCCACCATTTTTCAACCATTTGACCGATCTCATTGAGAACCATTCTATCTTCCCTGACTGTACCAAATATACATTGATGGTCTTGAACACAAATCGTCACAAAATATAACCCATCCCATGCATAATCATAGCCTCTAAGGCGCAACGACTTACGGTCATGTTTAAAAGGGCTGTAGGTCATTTTTTGAAGTTCTTAATTTTGTTGGCTGATGGTTAAAGTAATGGGGCAATGGTCACTTGGGTAGGCCTTACCAAACGTGAAAGTTTCACGTTTTACTTTAAAAATAACTTTGACACTACCATCACAATTACGAAGGGTTGTTCCTGTATCTGTCAAACGATATAATCCTTGCATCAATACCTGTTTACTAGATAATGAAATATTTTTTGGCATATTTATCGTAAGCATAAAATCAACAGAGTTTTGATATTTAGGATTATAAATTACTGGCTTAATGTTGAATTTTTTAAAATTGGGATTGTTTATTATAGCTTCTTTTTCTAGTCGGTGTTTATAATTATCAAAATAAGACTGTTCCCAGCAGTGGCGCTTCCCTTTTGAGGGGTATAATCGCATGGTTTTTTGATTAAATAGCATTTGGCGTATAGAATCAGTTTTTTTAAATAATCTGCGATTAAAATCACCTGTTAAAATTATTGCATCATTTATAGGTACTTTTTTCATCCATGCTTGAACAATTTTATACTGTCTTAACTGGGTATCGCAATCATCTTGAGTATCTTTATGATTTTCACGTTTATTATCCTTACATGCTGCCTTCATATGTAAAGAAGGAATCCAATAATTCTGCCCATCAATAAGAATTTTAAGACCAACGGAACCACGGACTTGATGGTTTTTTCCGCATTCATCTGTATGCATAATCGCAAGATCGTCTATTTGGAAAACTTGAACCTGTTTTTTATATTTTTTCTTATATGCAATCCCTGTATAAATATCACCAACATCATCGCGGCATTTATTTGTATTTTTTAAACATCTAGTTTCAAAGTGAATAATATAATCATCCCCTAAAATGGCTGTCGCTGCTGGTATACTACCAAGTTTTTGGAATGCAATGACATCAGGATCTTGTTTTTTTATTAAAGCCGCAATCGCTAAATAGTCTTCTCTAGATCGCTTATAACCACGCAGAGATGTGTCTGGTTTTCCTGCTAGGTTGGCGATATTCCATGACATAATTTTTAGGTCAGCAGAATATGATGGTTGAATCAGTGACAAATTCAATAAAATAATAATGACGATTTCTTGAATCAAAATTCATACTCCATTTTTTTTATGAACACCAAACCCGTAGGGGCGAATCCGTGTATCCGCCCTCTATCGTAACAGCTGGTGTTTAAAAGGGTTTTCAATTCTCAAAATCATAATAATAACCCACATCGTATTTGCTGCAACCAGGGCGCATACATGGATGCGCCCCTACAGGAGTTTTGTGCCAAAACAAAAATATATCAAACCCCTTCGCGCCAAAGGCCAAGCATAACAACACATCTCAATCAAACCACAAAGCCCCCAATTCAAACGGCACAGCATCAAATGGCTTTGCATCCACCATCACCTCATGGCCGTAGGTTTTCAGCAAAACCCAATTTTTGCCCTGCAATTCAAAGGCTTCAAGGGTGCGGGCTTCAGGGTCTATAAACCAGAGGTGTGAGACCTTATGAGCGGCATAAATATCGCGTTTTTCGAGCCTGTCATAGCTGGCTGTTGAGGGCGATAGCACTTCACAAATCCAGTCGGGTGGTGTTTCAAAATAAGCAGTTTCAGGCAAAGACGTCATGTTTTCACGCTTCCAACCTGCAAGGTCTGGCACGAGAATATCAGCTCCAAGATGAATTTCAGGTTCATCCAGAATGACCCAGCCACCGGGGCCGCCGCGTCCTTTATCAAAAGGAGACATTAACTCATCTCCCAAAGATGAAGCCGCCCGTGTATGCTTTGGTGCAGGGCGTGGTTGTGTCACCAATTTTCCATTGAGAATTTCAGCAATCATGTTTGCTGGCACAGCCATAAAGTCCTTGTAAAGCGTGTCTTCAATAATTGGTTCAGCCATATTGTTTTTCTTTCAATAGAATTTTTCTACCACCCTATCATATTTCATATTACCGCGCATACGCGATAAATTGCGTCTCCACAATACCCCCAAACAAAACCCATCTCATGAGATGGCTAGCCATTAAAACTCCCGCCTGTCGGCGTTCAGTTCGGCGGCCTCTTTCTGGTCTACGGCCTCAATCCGCACGGCGCTTTGCTTAAAGGCAGGCTGGCGCGAATGGGGATCAAGTAGGCCGAGGGTCAGGCGGTTGACGCAGTCGTGAAAATGGAACGGGATAAACACCATATCATACGGCACGCGGTCGGTCAGTTGAACCATAACCACCGTGTCACCGCGCTTAGAGACCAGGCGGACATAAGAGCCATGCTCCACGCCTTCGTCACGGGCCGCATCGGGGTTTATTTCCATATAGGGGGTCGGGGAGAATTTGTTCTGGTTGCCTATCTTGCCTGTCTTGGTGCGCGAATGGAAATGCTCAACCACCCGGCCTGTATTGAGCCAGAACGGGAACTTGTTGGTCGGACGTTCATTATTTTCATTATAGGGCAGGGCGAGAAT
The DNA here is from genome assembly GCA_024279735.1 of Alphaproteobacteria bacterium. GTDB lineage: Bacteria > Pseudomonadota > Alphaproteobacteria > Rhizobiales > JAJRRF01 > JAJRRF01. Next base: position 2,143 of record JAJRRF010000104.1, on the reverse strand, counting down.
TTTGGCCTTGCCGCCTTCATGCTGAAAGCTGGCATCTTCCTCATAAAGGCGCGGACTACCTTCTTCCTTACCTTCAGGCATTGGCCATTGCAGACCCTTGGCCGCCATGATCTTTTCGTAATCCATGCCCGAAATATCGCAAAGCTGGCCTTTTGACAGCTGTTTCATTTCTTCAAACACTTCAGCCGATGTTTCAGGAAAATGAAGTTTTTTGCCGTTTTCAAAATATTGCGCCAGTTCCCTAAAAATATCGCCGTCCGGTTTGGCCTCTCCTGGTGGGTTGGTAATTTTCTGGGTATAGTTCACGCGCCGTTCAGTATTGGTGAAACAGCCGTCTTTTTCCGCCCACATCCCGGCAGGCAGATACATATGGGCATATTGGGTGGTTTCGACATCGCGGTAACAGTCCTGAACCACCAAAAACTCAAGCTGTTCAAAGGTTTTCCGAATCCGCGCTGTGTTGGCCATTGAGGTCATTGGGTTGGTGGCGACAAGCCACAGCCCCTTAATCTGGCCGCCCTCAATCGCGGGGAAAATATCGGTCTCGGTCAGGCCGCGTGTCTGGGGAAAAAAAGCTTCATCCATGCCCCAAAAATCAGCAATTTCCTTGCGGTGTTTTGGGTTTTCCAGCGTGCGGTAGCCTGGCAAACCTGAGCAGGATGACCATTCACGGGTGCCCATCGCATTACATTGTCCTGTAATGGAGAGACTGGAGCCACCTTCCTTGCCAATATTGCCTGTTAGCAAGTTCAAATTGTTGATCGCAGCTACGCCGTCCGAGCCGTGGGTACTTTGGTTAATGCCCATCGTCCAGATTGACATCGCACTGTTGGCCTTGCCATAAATGCGGGCGACATTGCGGATGGTGTCGGCATCAATCCCGCAAATCTTGGCGGCTGACTCAGGGTCATAGTCTTCCAGTATATGGTGGAAGTCATTGGCCATTTCTGTGTTCTTGTCAATATAGTCCTGGTCTTGCAGCCCTTCCTTCAGGATCACATGCGCCATCGCATTAAACAACACAAGGTCAGTGCCTGGGGTAATGGCAAGGTGAATATCTGCCATTTGGGCAAACATGGTGACGCGCGGGTCGACCACAATCACAGGGAACTTGCGTTTTTCCAGGGCTTCCTTCAGCCGCCAGTAAATAATCGGGTGCTGTTCCGGCAGGTTGGAACCCACCGCCATCAGGCATTCGGTATGATCAAAATCTTCATAGGTGCCAGGAGGCCCATCAGAGCCAAACGAGCGTTTATAGCCAGAGACCGCGCTGGCCATGCAAAGGGTGGTATTGCCATCATAATTGTTTGTACCGATCACGCCGCGTGTGAGCTTGCCAAGGGTATAAAATTCTTCGGTCAAGAGCTGGCCTGTCGAGACAATCGCAAAACTATCACGGCCATATTTGTTTTGGATGGCCTTGATCTTGCCTGCCATATCGCCAAGAGCCTTGTCCCAGCTTACCTTTTGGTAATCATCATGGATAGAACTGCGCATAAGCGGGTGCGTGCCGCGTCCCTTGCTTTCAAACAGTTCATGCTCATAAATTCCCTTGATGCAGGCCTTGCCCTGGTTGACATCTGCCCCCGCCATACCGCGCGTTGAAACGGGCTTGCCATCCGCATTCAGGCCAATCTCAAGCGAGCAACCTGTAGAGCAATAGCCGCATGTGGCATATTTCCACTCAACCGCACCCTTGTCGGCAATTTTAACAGCGTTTCGCTTGGCACGGCCAAATAACATTTTATTCTCTTTTCATCTTGGGAGAGGCATAGCGGCTTGAGCAAATGTCGCACCTTGGTTATAGTCTAACATTAGAGTTTTCTGATATTTTGTAAATTATCAATCATTACTAAATTGATATATAAACTTACCGTTTATTACCTGACTTATGTTACGCGTTCCAAAGGCACGCAGCCTTTTCGCGCTACAACGCGGCGGGCGTTGCCCTTTGACTTCGCTTTCGCTTCGTATTTCCATCTGAGAAGCAAGTTTTGTATGATCGCTCATAGTACACGACTAATTTGCATAAGACATTGAAAAAGCGTTAAGATTTTCTGATTTGTTTCACGACATAATGAGGAAACCTTATGAAACACTTGATCAATGCCCTGCAAGGAAGCCTAAAAGAATATATTCCACT
>JAJRRF010000103.1 GCA_024279735.1 Alphaproteobacteria bacterium | reverse complement strand
GATAAATAACGATAAAAATAAATCGTTATTTTTAAAACCACTAAAATATGATCATTTTTCCATTAAAAAACAGGATTTTTAGACTGTATTCCGCTTGAAACCGCGTATTTACGTGAAAAAAGAAGCTGGGGAGTTACAAAATATATAAAGATTCTGTCCTGCCCCCCCATTTGGCAGCGCAAACCCCTCTAGACAGTGATGACAAAAGCAATGGCAGCCCACAAAAAATTCCTGAAAACAGTGATAATAGCTGCTCTTTTCGCTCTTATTTGTATGGCTTTGCCCCAAAATGCTCTCGCCAGGCCAATTGTGCCATTCAGTTCCAAGTATGAAAAGGGCAGTATCATTATCGTTAACAATACCCGTCGCCTGTATTATGTGATAAAAAAGGGACGTGCCATGCGTTACCCGATAGCCGTCGGGAAACCCAAAGCGCAATGGACAGGGCATAGTTTTGTACAATCAAAACGCAAAAATCCCATCTGGATTCCGCCCTGGAACAAGAGCAAACGGGTCAAGGGCGGCCCGCAAAGCCCGCTTGGTATCAGGGCAATTTACCTGGGCTGGTCGCTCTACCGTATCCATGGCACAAACGAACCCCGGTCTATAGGAAAGGCCGCATCCCACGGCTGTTTTCGTATGCTGAACAGGGATGTTGCCGACCTCTATAAAAGAGTGCATATCAGTGCCCCCGTCCATATCCTGAACCGGTTGTGAAAACTGCTTCTGAACACCCAAATACTATATGATGCAATAACGCCACTGCCTTGCCTTAATCACAACAATTTTACACCATTTACGCTGGACAACCCTGGCCGTTTATGTCCAATATCAATTATGCATTTTTTAGGGATGCTGGGGATTGTGAAGGCATATATTCGAGTTTTAAAATAGTTTTAGGGAGTTTCACACGTGTCGCAGCAATATTTTAAAATAGTTACAACCATCATGTTTCTCGCCTTGTTTGGCAATAGCCCTGCCTTTTCCCAAACATGGGGGCTGGGGGGCATCACATGGGACAAGTCATCTAGCAGCAGTGGTGGCAACTGGGGATGGGGCACAAAAAGTTCCCGTTACTCAACCAAATTCTCAAAATCTTATAAGCCTGGCACAATCATTGTCAGCTTTGGTGACCGTAGGCTTTATCATGTTGTTGGTAAGGGACGCGCTGTCAGCTATCCTATTGCCATTCCAAAGAAAGATGCCCGCTGGTCAGGCACTTATAGGGTATCACGCAAACAGGTTGATCCAACATGGACACCGACCCGCGAAATGCGTGTTGAAAATCCAAAACTTCCCCTCATGGTCAAGGGCGGCGATCCACTGAACCCTCTTGGTGTCAGGGCAATCTATGTTGGCAATACGCTCTACCGCATTCATGGTACAGATGCCCCATGGCTGATCGGAAAAGCAGTTTCCCATGGCTGTGTCAGGATGTTTAACAAGGATGTTATCCACCTCTATAACCGCACCAGGATTGGTTCCCAAATCGTAGTGACATGGAAGAAATTTAGGGGCTAAAACTTCCTAACTTATGACCTTAATAAACAAGGCCTGGACACGTCGTCCTGGCCTTTTTCGTGTCCTGATTATATTTATATTAACCTTATTCCACGATACTGACTTTACCAGGTTAGGTTTCTCATAAACCTTATCAAACCTTTATCAAGATAGCATTCTCTCCTTCACATAACAGCCCTGTTGCTGGTTGGCTTGGAGATGTATTTATCTGAATTTCAGGAAATCTGGTTCAGCTGTCTGGGGGCAATGCCAACAGACACTTGAAAATGGGATATTGCGCCATTTTGGCGTAATAAGTGTTAAGTTAGTATTTAGGGGTATAGTAATAATGTTTAAGACTTTTATCAAAAGAACAACCACAATGGCTGGCGCACTTGTTCTAGCATCCACCTTCTTCACATCATCAGCACATGCACAAAACTGGGGCTTCTCCAATTTCGGTGAAGCATTCGGACTGTCTTCCAAAAATGATACAGTATATGCGGTAAAATTGCGCACCAAATACAAGCCGGGGACAGTCCTGGTCAGCTTTGGTGACCGCCGCACCTATTATATCCAGGGACGCGGACGCGCAATCAGTTATCCGATTGCCATTCCAAAAACAGATGCCCGCTGGTCAGGCGACTATTCCATAACCCGCAAGGCCGTCAACCCAACATGGACACCGACCGCTGAAATGCGCGTTGAAAATCCAAAATTGCCACGCGTTGTTGCAGGCGGTCACAAGCTCAATCCATTGGGATCACGCGCGCTTTACATTGGCAACACCCTTTACCGTATCCACGGCACAGATGCACCATGGCTGATTGGTAAGGCTGTGTCCCATGGCTGCATCCGGATGCATAACAGGCATGTAAACGACCTGTACCGCCGGGTAAGGGTTGGTGCCCGCGTTGTCATCACATGGCGTCGCTTCAAAAGCTAGTGACTCGTCACATACTGAAGTAGTAATATATTATGGGCAGTCCTTCTTAAAAAGAGGGCTGCCCTTTTTTGCTTTAGGATTCCTGCGTATCCAAAGAAAATTCACTGGCACGGATAAGAGATTTAAAGGTAATGTCAGCATCAAGATAGGTGTCCCTTGCCCCCTCTTCCCGGTCCACAACAGTCAGAACAAGAGCCACCTTAGCCCCCTGCCCCTCAACCAGCCGCACAGCCTGCAATGCAGATTCGCCAGTGGTGCAGACATCCTCAACAATCACAACGGTCTTGTTTTCCAATGTTTCCTCTGGCGCAAGCCCCTCAACCAATTTTTTGGTCCCGTGCGCCTTGGCAGCCTTACGGACAAAAAAGGCAGGAAGCTGCCTGGGATACTCAAAACTGGTCTGCGCCACTGCCGTAACAAGCGGAACAGCCCCCATTTCCAGGCCGCCGACATAATCAGCCTCACAGGTCTTGCTGATGACATCAAGCATCATTTCACTGATCAGCATAATGCCTTCTGGATCCATCATTGTTGGCTTCATATTAAAATAAAATGAACTGCTGCGGCCTGAAGCCAGCTCAATATCCGTTCCTGTACTCAGGGATTTTTCCTGAATAATCATCTTAAGCCGTTTTTTATAAACTGCCATATCAACCATGCCAAAAACCTCTTTTTTGTATTGCCCCAGACCACCCTGTATCTGACATATCAATCAGGATTTTTCAAGACACACAGACTGACACACACCAAAATTTCGCCTTTACTTAACATGTTTACCTTTCAAATCTTCTGGGCTTTCATCTGTGATAACATGGCGCACCAGTGTTTCCATCGTCAGCCCCTGAACAATGATTGAGAACACCACCACGGCGTAGGTTGCCGCCAAAATGGCAGGCTGGTATTCATTGGCAGGCAGTGACAATGCCAACGCAACAGGAATGCCGCCGCGCAGGCCGCCCCAGGTCAGGATTGGAATGGCTCCAGTGGTAAATGTTTCCCTGACAGAAAGCAGCTTGATCGGTACTGATACTGCCATCAGCCTGGCAAACAGCACAATCGGGATCGCAAGAAAGGCCAGCCCCAAATAACTCAGGGAAACCGACAACACAAGAACCTCCAGCCCAATCAACAGGAACAGGATGGCATTGAGGATTTCATCAAGCAATGACCAGAACTGGAACACATGCTCCCGTGTCTTTTTAGTCATGGCAAATTTTGCCCCGTGATTGCCAATATAAAGCCCTGCAATGACGACAGCAATAGGGCCGCTGACATGAAGGTGCAGGGCAACCGCATATGCCCCAATCACCAAGGCCAGCGTTATCAGCACTTCAAGGTTATGTTCATCGACCCGAAGCATCAGATAATAAGCAATATAGCCAAAGACCATCCCCAACAGCGCGCCGCCAATCGCCTCGCTAAAAAACAGGCTGGCTGCCGCTGCCGGGTCGAACCCCTTGCCCGATACGGCAATCGCCAACAATATCACAAAAATCACCACCCCGACCCCATCATTAAACAGGGATTCCCCCGCAATCTTGGCGCGCAACAGCGGCGGCACCTCTACGGTTTTCAGGATACCAAGCACAGCAACCGGGTCTGTAGGTGAAATCAGCGAGCCAAATACCAGCCACCAGATCAGCGGCATGTTGAAACCAAACAGCCCAGCCAGGAACCACATTGAAATCCCGACCACAAAGGTCGACAGCAACACCCCAAGGGTTGCCATGACACCGATAGCCCATTTGCGTGCTGCCAGCTCCTCAAGGTTGACATGTAATGCCCCAGCGAACAAAAGCGCACTGAGGAAGCCATTAAGCAGCACTTCATGAAAATCAATCTGCAACAGCGAACTGCGCACTGTATGGGCTATGGAAAGTGACGGCAAAATAGCATCAATTATCAGGATCATAAAGGAGGCAAACAGGGCCATCACCACCAGGCCAATAGAGGCCGGTAACTTAAGGACATGATAATTCACATAACCAAAAAAGGCCGACATGCAGAGCAAAATGGCGAGAATATCAAGCATGGACAACATGACAGAGGGTATCCTTAAAAGGGGAGCAGGCCAAACGAATCGACCCTATTTAGGGGCAATATTATTTTATTGGACAAACTTGTCTATCCCTTTGTGACAGGCCAGGGTATAACTTCCTAACGCCCACACAAAAGCCCTGTCCTTGGCCAGAACGTTGCCCGCAGGCCTGTCATCAGGAACAGTCAGGATATAGGACAGCCCCCTAAACCCACGGCATCAAAATCGGGCGACAGGAACTATTACCCCGTTGCAACGTTCTTGCCTTGCCCAAACCTTGCTTCCGTTCACGGAATATACTATTAAGAAAACAACAAACAATTTAGCAAGAACATGAGGAATGGGGAATATTCACATTCCCTCAAAGGTTGCCTTTTTTATAAAATTGAAAGACTTAATTTCTATGCGATTATTATTATCATTGCTTGCTTTTTTTGCAATATACTCCTAAGACATGAAAACCTATATTTTTAGGGCGCACTCATCCTGTTCAAGAATTTTAACACCTTTATGGGATATAATTCTAAAATTATCTGTAACCTGGCTGCAAAAATCTTGCCATTTTCGGGGAATTGTTTC